>JAJDEI010000109.1 GCA_029259845.1 Planctomycetaceae bacterium
TCAAGCGATCCTGCTCGGACACCTCCGCATGACCCTGCCCAGCCAACTCAAGCCAACCGAAATGTAGTGACGACTTTCACAGCCCGACCGTTACACGGCAAGCACTTACGTCAATCACTGGGGAACTTGGGCTAACGCTCGGGGCTCTGATGGGGGTTTACGCGATCGCTTATCGGCTCCGTGTCGCGGGACAGGCTGAGGATGATTCCCAACGCCACGAGACTCATCAACAGACTGCTGCCGCCGTAACTGATGAGCGGATGGGGAATCCCTTTTGGCGGCAACAGGGCTGTCACCACACAGGCATTGACCGCCGCTTGCAGGACGAGTTGCGTGAGCAGGGTGATGCTCGCCGCATAGGCGAACGACCGCTGCGGCAATCGGGTGAGCAGCCGCAATCCGATTAAGAACAACGCGACCCACAGGGTGATGACGCCCAGTGTGCCGATCAGTCCGAGTTCCTCACCAATCACCGCGAACACAAAATCGGTGTTCGCTTCGGGGAGAAAGCTGAGCTTTTGCCAGCCGCGGCCGAGTCCGACGCCTGCCCCGCCGCCGACTCCCAGCGTCGTTAGCGACTGCTGAATCTGGTACGGGGCCTGGTCGAAGTCCCGCCACGCCGCCAGAAAACCTTCGATCCGATCCCGCTGGTACGGCTTGAGCGCCACCAGTCCGGCAGCCAGCGGGACAACCAGTCCGCCGGCCAGCATGAACTGCCACAACGGCCATCCCGCGACAAACAGACAGATCATCGAGATCAGGCAGAGAAAGACGGACGTTCCCAAGTCCGGCTCCTGCAGCACCAGAAATACCGTCAGTGCGATCGGGATGAGTGGCGGCGTTGCGACGGCGATTTGGCCGAACCGGTCGCGGCGGCGATCAATGCCCCAGCAGAGAAACAACGGCAGCGTGACCTTGGCGAGCTCCGAGGGTTGCAGCGACAACGGACCGAATCGGAGCCATCGCCGCGCCCCATTGACCTCGGTCCCCACGCCCGGCACGAGGACCAGCACCAACAGCGCGATCGTGGCGGCGAACGCCCACGGTGCCGACCGCTGCCAGAACCACGCCGGCAGCAGGGCCGCCGTGCCGCCGGCCGCGACCGCAATCCCCAGAAACAGCAGGTGTCGAGAGAGATAAATCTGCTCATTCGCCGACGGACGGGATGTGATGCTCGCGCTGAGCACCATCATCAGCCCCACGCCCAGGAGCATCAGGATCGTCAGAATGAATGCATCCCGTGTGAGTCGCATGCGCCGCGGTGCCGTCGGAAGGTCGCGATGGAAGGAGACCTCGCTACTTCAGACATCGTCGCGACGAACGGGCCGGTCGACGCCAGTCCGCCGGTGATCCGCAGTGAACCCGGGGTCCGTCCGACCGCGCCGATCGAGACGGTTACGAGGGACCGGGGGATGCATTCCCGCCGTGCCCGCAGCGATGCGAGCCGCCAGTTGTGTACCCTGGGTGAATCGCGTCGATTCCCCCGATTGCGGCACTCGCCCGATTTGTCCGGTGACACCGGTCCGATCTGACGGAAACACGTCATGATGTTCGGAGACAGACTTCAGCGGTGTTGTGCCCATGCCCGATCACAGGTCATGGCTACGGCACTTGACGGAAGAAAGCCGGCCGACGCAAAGCGCGTCGGTCGGCTTCTGTTATTGGCGGTGCGCCGAATGTGGTCCAACAGTCACGCGAAACATCTCGCCTTCCCGGCCGACGTGTCCGGTGTCGGTCTGATCCTCGGTGATTGCCATCAGCCAAACAGGGAGCCCGACTTGCCGGACCCGTTGGGTGCATCCGCTTAACGGTGGGGTGGCTGGGGCAATCTGGGGCCGATGAGAGATGAGCGGCTCGGAACTCTGGGGCTGTGGACAGTGAACGGACCGCGTCACGGCCCCAGTGCTCGGTCCGAAGAAGCGTGTTCGTTGCCGCGACGGCGCCCCAGCCACACCCCGCAGTCGGAGTGGGCGCGGCCCAACCGTCCCAACGGGATTGCGTGGATCGGCCCCCGCAGGAGAGTGAGTTGCAACAACTGTGGCGGAACTGTCACGTTGCGGCTCGGCGGGAGCCTCGCCCTCCCGGCGTCGAAACGGCTTCATGACCATCACCAGTCTGCGGCAATCATTTACCGTTCTGTTTGCCTTTCTGCATCTTCGCCCAGGCGTCCCGGAGCGTTACGCTGCGGTTGAAGACGGGCTTGTCCGGTGTTGACGACCTGGCATCCGGTGTGAAGTAGCCGAGACGTTCAAACTGGACGGGCGTGCCGACGGGTATCTCCGCGAGCGATGGTTCGATCCGGCAGTCGGTGAGTGATTCGAGGCTGTGCTCGTTGAGGCAGGTCTTCCAGTCCTGTTCGTCGAGAATCTTGGAGAGGTCCTCGACCTGCGAGAGGTGATCGTAGAGGCGGACTTCGACAGGCACGGCGTGCGGGGCACTCACCCAATGCAGCGTCCCCTTCACCTTGCGACCGTCCGGGGCGTCGCCTCCTTTGGTGGCCGGGTCGTAAGTGGCGTGCAGCTCGACGACCTCGCCGGCATCATTCTTGATGACGTCCGTGCAGGTGATGAAATAGGCATACCGCAGGCGAACTTCGCGACCGGGGGCCAGTCGGAAGAATTTTCGGGGGGCGTCCTCCAGGAAGTCGTCCTGTTCGATGTAGATCTCGCGGCTGAAGGGCACCATCCGCGTGCCGGCGGCGGCGTCTTCCGGATTGTTGATCGCTTCAAGTTCCTCGGATTCCCCTTCCGGGTAGTTGGTGATGACAACCTTGAGCGGCTTGAGCACGGCCATGCGGCGCTCGGCCCGTTTGTTCAGGTCGCTGCGGAGGGCGTTTTCGAGCAAGGCCATGTTCGTCAGGCTGTTGTAGCGGGTCACGCCGATCTCATCGCAGAAGCCGCGGATCGCTTCGGGCGTATAACCGCGGCGACGCAGTCCGCACAGCGTGGGCATGCGGGGGTCGTCCCAACCGTCGACGGCGCCGGACTCCACCAGTTCGAGCAACTTGCGTTTGCTCATGATGGTGTAGGTGAGGTTGAGCCGCGAGAATTCGTACTGTTTGGAGGGAAAGATGCCCAGCTTTTCGATGAACCAGTCGTAGAGCCGGCGATGGGTCTCGAACTCCAACGTGCAGATTGAATGCGTGACCTGTTCGATGGCGTCGCTTTGCCCGTGGGCGAAGTCGTACATGGGATAGATGCACCACTCGTTTCCCGTGCGATGGTGCTCCGCATGCCGGATGCGATACATCAGCGGATCCCGCAGAATGAGATGCTTGGACGCCATGTCGATCTTCGCCCGCAGGACGTGCTCCCCGTCGGCGAATTCCCCGGCGCGCATGCGGGCGAACAGGTCGAGATTCTCCTCGACAGAGCGGTCGCGGTCCGGGGAATCGGTGCCCGGATGTGCCGCTGTGCCCCGTCCTGCGCGGATCTCCTCCGTTGACTGGCTGTCGACGTACGCATCCCCCTGGCGGATGAGCTGGCAGGCCCATTCGTACAGTTGTTCAAAGTAGTCTGAGGCGAATCGAAGCCCGTCCCAATCGAAGCCGAGCCAGCGGATGTCCTCCTGGATCGACTCGACGTACTCGACGTCTTCTTTTGTCGGATTCGTGTCATCAAACCGCAGGTTACATTTGCCGCCAAACTCGTTGGCGACTCCGAAATTCAGGCAGATGGATTTGGCATGCCCGATGTGCAGGTACCCGTTCGGTTCCGGGGGAAACCGGGTCTGCACACGGCCGTCCTGCGTGGCGGCGGCGATGTCGTCCGCGACGATCTGGCGGATGAAGTCCAGTTTGGGGCGGTCGTCCGCGGATTCAACGGATTCAGAAGTCTCAATCGTCATGGGGTCCGTTCCTGAAGACGGGTCGTTCGGTGAGCCGGTCCTGATGGGGGGGCGATTCTATGTTGCGATCCAGAATGGTGATAGCTCTCGGTGAAAAGTGGGCCATTTCAATGCACACCAGCCCGACCGAAACGGTTCCAAACTGTCGGCGGGTGCCACGATCCCGGTGCGAGCTTCCGGACGAACTCGAGGACGACGCGGCCACAAGGGGCCTTCACCAGGGGGACTCGTTTGCAAGATGCGTCCCGCCCTCCCCGGCGCATGCTGAGGGACACACCGGCTGCTCACAGGTTCGCAGGGTGCCGGAGTGGCATCGGTCCGGCAGAACATGCAAGAGAGTGGCGCGCGGACGGCATGCGTCGGAATCCACATCTCGGAAGACAGCGTGACGTAACCAGTGTCTGCTTGGGATGTTCCGCCACCGTTTCGAGAGATTCGCAGATTCGGCCTGAGTTTGGCGCGGCCATTCGGCTGGACACTGGCGGACTCATTCCGATATCACCCCGCTCCTCCCTCTCTCGCAAGACCACTTCCCCCTTAACAACTGATTCGCCCCTCCGGGGTTCGTGAAAAAACCGCCGCACGGCTCGGTCCGGGACCGTGCTGCGCATCGGGTTTCCATTGTCTCGTCGTTCGTCGAAATCAGCCTTCGTTTCGCCGCGTGCCCAATGGACCGCCTTCGGGTGGCTGACCGGTCCGCATGCGATGACGGTCCGGCGACAGGCGCGCGGTCGAAGCAACACGTCGAACGTTCGCCAGATATTGGGTTCCAGGACATGTTTGCGGTCCAGGAATCGTGGCTCCTGGAGCGACGGCGGGGTTTTGAAACCTGATAGGTGTGGTGCACGAAATCTCCGCATCGAGGAGTGGCGACGCGACCGTTGAGGCGGAGCCGGGCGTCTCGTCCATCAAGAATCCGTTCATCAAAGTTCCTTCGAATCAGCGACACCCATCACGGAGAGGATTGGTTTGAAATGCGCATCTGAATAATCCGGACTCCAACATGTCCGAACGGAGACCGCGCTGTCCCGATCCTGTGGGAATGTGACGGTTGTGGAAGTTGGAACAATTTCACTGAACGTGGCGACCGCTTGCGGCCGATTAACCAAATAGGACGTCTCGTCGTTTGCAAAGGCGTGGTGCGCTTGCATCCCGCTGCCATCAATCATCACAGGCGTCGCCGGTCAAGAAAGACAACTGAGTCTTGCAGCTTGACGTTGCTGTCACGGAGGACTTTATGGCAACGATGGTCTCACCAGAGATCCAACAGCTTTGGTTGAAATTCAAACTCGACCAAAGCGATCAGGAAATTCGCAATCGCCTGATTGAGAATTACTTTCCGTTAGTGCGGTACAACGCCGAGCGCGTGTGGGCCAAGCTTCCGGAAGGTGTGGACATTAACGATCTCATCTCGGCGGGCGTGTTCGGGCTGATGGATGCCATCGAGGCATTCGATCTGTCCCGGGGGGTCAAGTTCGAGACGTACTGCGTGCCGCGAATTCGTGGTGCCATGCTCGACGAACTGCGCACCATGGATTGGGTGCCGCGGCTTGTGCGCAGCAAGGCCAGCAAACTCGGTGCTGCCAAGAAATCCCTTGAAGCCGAGCTTGGCCGTCCGCCGCTCGATGCTGAACTCGCCAGAAAGCTGGAACTCTCGCTCGACGAGTTCCACAAGATGCGTTCCGATGCCAGCGCGGTGAATCTGGTCAGTCTCAACAAGAAATGGTACGAGACTGATTCCTACAAGGATGTTCGCGAGATCGACATCCTGGAGGACATCAAGGGCGAAGACCCCACCGGTGCCATCCAGAAGCGGGACATCATGCGGCTGGTCACCAAAGGCCTCAACCGCAACGAGCGGCTGATCGTCATCCTCTACTATTACGAAGAGCTGACGATGAAAGAGATCGGCCAAACGCTCGGACTCTCCGAAAGCCGCGTCAGCCAGATGCATTCCAGCATCGTCTCGCGACTGAAAGAGCAACTCCGCCGGCGTCGTCCGGAGTTCGCGTGACGCGCCCTGCTTGCTGGCGACGCGTTTGTCGGTGTTGGCGATGAGATGTCGGCGTCCGAATGCGAACGCACCCAACTGTGCACCACGGCGCGGGCAACGCGGTCGCTTTTCAGAGGCCGGGTGATTTCTGGGGAGGCGGTGCTTCTGGTCCGGGAGGAACCGGTCCGTTCACTGCAGGAACGGCTCCCGCTGGGGGAACACTCTGTGGACCTTTGGGCTGCTCCGGCGGGCCCCCTGCTGGTGGGGGCGCTTCACCCCGCGGCGGTCCGTTTGGTGGTGGCCCGTTTGGTGGTGGCCCGTTTGGACCACGTTCGCCCGGCACTGGTTCGCCCGGAACCGGTCCGTCTAGCGGCGGTTCGCCCCCGACCGGCGGTGAGAGCGATTGTACATACTTGACGATATCTGTGACGTATTGCTGATCGTCGAACGAGATCTCGTCCCAGGGAAGCGTATAGTGCCGAACGCGGCCTTTGCTGACATACGCATAGGGAATGAGCTGTTCGAGATGGGCCAGGTAGGCTTGGTCTTCTTCGCGAAACGCCTCTCGTGGATAGTCGACATAGTTGAGCGGCACATCCGGAAGCTTGACCTCCCCGATCCGCACAAGGACCGGGGATCCCGGTTTTTGGAGAAACGCCCAGAACGTTCCGGAGAACGTGGGGGAAGGCTCCGATTCGTCGCCCGCCAACGTCCACTGCCGCGGAAAGAGTTGCACGCGAACATCGCCGGCGGGCGTCACGGCCTGAAACCGCGCGTGGACGAGCGACTCGCCGTCCGCCTTGCTCCAGCGACGGAAGAACGCCTCAGGCGGAAGCGGCTCGACGACTTCGGGTTCCGGTGAAAGTCCCGACGATGGCACGACTGGAATGGCCGGAGTGCCGACAACGACGGGCGAGCCGGCTGTCACAGCCGGCGGGACCGGGCCGATGCCCGCAGCCGGGGATGCTGCCCCGGAAGGTGCTCGGGACAATTTCGGGATTGTGGCACCGCCGAGATCACCCGCGTTGTCGGGCGGGGGAGCAGCGGGAGCAACCGGTGCTGCTGTTCCGGAGGCTGCGGGCGGCTCAACGGCGGCGACGGCGGGGGGATTGGAAGACCCGACTGCGCCGCGGCCCGCCTCCGGAACGAGCGATTGCCGAGCCGGTTCGCTGCCGTCGACGGTATCGGCCACTTCCTGGTTTGCGCCGTCCGGGCCGGGGCTGTCCGCTGCAACGTCAATTGGGCCCTCCTTCTCGACCGGCTTAGGTTCGACCGGTCCCATCCTCCAGAAGGCGACTCCGATCCCTGCCAGCACAACGATGGCGAGCAGGCGGAGCACCGCGCTTCGCCTCCCGGAGCCCGGGTCGGCTGCGAAGCGCTGCACCGCGGTGCGTTCCATCGGCGCCTCGGCCCGATGGCGCGAGGGACGCAGCTTGATGCGAATTTTTTTGCCGCACCCGCCGCAACGAACGACGTCCCCGCTTTGAGTCTCTGCCGGCAGCGCCATGCCGGCACCACATTTCTTACATTTGATTCGCATGAGCGTCGTCGCCTCTTGAGATGAATCCTGCGACACGCGGGGCACAGCCGTTGCGTACCGTCCATTTGACCCGGCACGGCATCATCTGTAAACGCATCGCCCTCGGCACACCATGAAACACACCCTGCCTTTTGAGAACGCGAGTAATGACGAATCTTCCGAAAAAACCGCTGTTCAACGTCAAATACTCTGAGATGGAGACGGCAAACGCCATGCAACCGCCGCGTGGTCGCTCCTGTTACGGTGCCGGAATCGTCGTGTGCAACGCCGTTAACACCGGTCACAGACGCGATCCGCGCAACCACGAGAGATGGGTTGAACGGGAGAATTTCGGCGGCCCGCCGCAGTTCGTAGGTCCCCGGCTCTTCGACGCAGGTCCGCGTCACCCATTGCCTCCGCCCATTCGCCATGCTCGCATCCCTCTCACCCCATGCGTTCCAACCGGGCGATATCGCCGCCTGTTACGGTGCCGATTGGACCGGCCGCCTGATCAGTTCGGGAACCGCGGCCGTGTGGGGGCCGCCCGAACTGCGCTGGCCTCCGTCCCATGTCGCCATCTGTTGCCGGCATGAAAACGAAACCGTGTGGGTCGAGTCGACGAGCCTTTGCCGGCACGCCTGCCTGCTGCGCGGCATTCCGGTTGCGGGCGTGCAAGCTCATCGTCCCGTTGTTCGCATGGGCGACTACATTCGCGGCGGCGGGCGGGTGGATCTCTACCGGCTGACGGACATCAACTCTTTCAGCGACGCAGAAAGCCGCCTGCTCTCGCGGCTGCTGATCGACCATCTTGTCCGAAAGCACGTTCGTTACGACGTCGGCGGAGCCCTCCTGTCCGGGACACGTGCCTTTCAACTCTCGCGGTTGTTTCCGGGGGCCGACCTCGAACGCCTGTTCTGCTCGGAACTGATCGCCGCCGTGCTGATGCGTCTGGGACGGATGAATCATGCCAACCCGACGCGATTCAATCCCGGACGGCTGCTGCGCCGTCTCGTGCGGACCGGAAAGTATCAGCGGGTCGCCTCATTTCCGCGGAGCCGCACATGATGCGAGTCCTGACGCTGATCGTTACATTGGCCGGCCAGTGCGTAGCGCCGATCGCATTGACGGCGAACGCGGAGAGCCGCCGCGATCCGTTCGGCTCGTTGCCGGGGCCGACCGCAGTCGAGACCGGACAGCATTCCGCGCACTGTCCCGGGACGATTGCGCCGAAGCCGCCTCTCACCATCTGGACGTCGCGCGATTGTGCCTCGTGCCGGCAGTTCTGGCGCGATTTCAACAGCGACCGGGCATTCCGGGAAGCGATCTTGTCGCGCTTTCGGCTTCAGTGGAGGGATGTCGGAAACGACCGCAGCACCGTCGCCGCGCGCGGCATCGTCTCCGCACCAACGTTCCGTCTCGGTGATCGACAGATCGTCGGCTACCACGGAAGGCAGTGGCTATGGCGACAACTGACGACTGTCGCTGCCGACGCTCCGGTGACGTCATTACCGACGAAATCAACGACGTCTTCACCGACGAATACCGCCGATGCGGAATCCGGCGACCGTGCGCCGGCCGGATCGTTGTCACCGCTTCCTCCGCTGGCTCGCCGGACCAGTCCGCAACCATCGGGAAAGTCACCGTCTGCAGGCTCCGACGCACCGCCGATTCGCTCCGCACCGACGCCCTCGACACCGCCTCTGACGACATCGACTCCGCTTGCACCGGCTCGCCTGTCACTCACGCCCACGGCGCCATCGACGACGGCTCCCTCTCAGCGGCAATCCCAGCGCGAACGGCTGTCCGTTCACTCAGGAATCGGCCAGACCGTGCCAGGAACGCACCGCAGCAGATTCGGCAGATGGATTCGCCAAACCGTACCCTTTGTTCTGACGGGCCTTCAATTGGCGGGGATTCTCGGCGGCACGGCGGCGACCGGCGGGCTGGGCACGATCGCCGTCGCCGCCATGTGGAGACTGTGGAAACGGCGACGCCTCCGAAAGCAATCGACCAGCGAATCCTCCGCCACCCAGGAAAACGAGCGACAGGCCGAAACGGAGGCGAGCGGGACGACGCTCCGTGCCCCCTTTCCCCGCCGCCTGGATGAGGCACGTCAGTTACTTGCGCTCCGGCAATCAGAAGGACGTGTGGCAACACTTGACGCGCTGCGGGGCATGTTCCTCGACGACGAACTGGCCAAGCTGGCCGCCGCCGCCAACCAAACCGAAACGGCCCTCGCCCAACAACTGAAATCCGCCATCGACACACGCGTCGACGAAGTCGCCCCGCTCTCGACGGTCATCGACTGAGTCTATTTTCACCGCGGAGGCGCGGAGGTCTCGCAGAGATTCGCGGAGAGCGTTTCGGAGATGCCGGACGCAACACGTGACGACCGCGCGGCGTCGAACGAGACACGAATCCACGAGGAATGAAGATTACGGTCAGATGCAAAGCTCGCTTTTGTGGAGTCGGACCGGACCAACAGGAGGCCCCGGATTGACAACGACAGGCCCTTTGTCTGGTTTGGCCCAATGTCACTCTCCCCAAACTTGAACTCGACAGAGTCTCTCAATCGATGACCACCTCTCCGCGGCCCTCTGCGTGATCTCTACGCAACCGCGTTGAACAAAATCTCCCCAAGAACGAAAGGACTCCCATGCCCATTGGTGACCCCGGAAAAGAACAGTTTCGCCGCGCAATTACGACCCTTCGCAACTTGCACATCGCTGCCGCCCTCTCGCCGCTGTTCACCATGCGTAGCGAGTTGCTGGCCAACGACGAGCTCTCCGACCGGGGCGGCTTCGACGACCCGACCCGCGACCATCTGCTCACGCATTTAGTCAACTGCGACCGCTGGCGGCGGCGGGTGACGCATAACCCGGACAAGGAAGATCTCGGCGACAAAATCGAACGGGCGATCGACCCGGGCGCCACCATCGACGCCGGGGAAAACCCGTTTGGCGGCGACGACGTCCAAAACCAGAGCGGCGGTCTGATCGACCTGCCGTACGCGCTGGACGGCAGCGATCCGGACATCCCGTTGCAATCGACGCTCAAGCTCAAGAGCACGCACGCCGTCGTGCTGATGGGTGCCATCGACAAGGTGATCGTCTCCTGGACCCGTCTCAACAGCCGCGACCGCACGCGGTTCATCACCCGCTACGATTCCATGCGGATTTACGGCCACTATCAGGAAATTCTCGGCTACCTCCGCTCCTTCGGCGGCGACGAAAACCGCGTCGACGTCGCCCAGGTCCTCGCCAGCGAAGAACCCCTCGGTCCGAGTGACAGCCCCAACCGCAAAGCGGAGACGAGCGGGCGCGCCTCAAGCGCGACGTAATGGATCACCGCAGAGCGCGCGGAGTTACGCAGAGGTGTCCCTTATTCCTCCGCGCGCTCTGCGTCCTCTGCGGTGAACTCTTTCCGATCGGCAATCTGCAGCTTCAACTCGTTGGAGTTGGCCCGTAGTTCGGGGGCGTACATGGCGTACGCCTTCGTGGGCAGGGCGCTGAAGCGACCGGGGATTTCGGCCCGCAGACGGTAACTGACGCTGTGGGTGCCGCGGACCAGCCGCCGCAGGAAGAACGCGACTTGCTCGTCGCGGAACTCGACGTAGGCGCCGAGCCCGCCGGTTGTGTAGCCACTCTGCAGCTCGGCCGGTTCGCAGCCTGCCGCTTTGCGGTCCTCGAAGATCACGTACTCGTAGTCGTTCTTCGATTCGATTGTCAGTTCGACCTCGATCAGATCGCCGCTCCGGACTTCCGATCGGTGCGGCAACTCGACGCGGTCGTACTTGAGCGCCGTCTGGCCGATCGCCTGCCCGCGGCTCCCCTGCACGACATCGCTTGCGGTTTCGCGCTGCACGAGCTTGTAGAACTTGCGGGCGACTTTGATCTCCAAACCAGCCGCCGTGATGAACTTTTCGGTCGTGAAGTTCGTTAGGTAGGCGTTGTAGTACAGCGGAGTTGAAGAGTGAGCGGTGAGGGGTGAGGGATCGGCGGATTCATCGTTTCGCGCGGACTTGCGCAGTTCGATGCGGTGCGGACCGCTCGCCAGCGCGTCCCCTTCCAGGACGAACACGCTATCGAACGTGAACAGGTTCTCGCTGGTGATGTCGACCGCTTGCCGCTTCTTCCCGTCGACCCAGACTTCGACCGTCACGTTCGGCTTGTCCTCGCCGCTGGCGGTGAGGTACTCGGCGAGGGCTTCGATGCAGTAGGCCGTGTCCCGCGTGCTGCCCCAATAGGTGGCGTGCTTGCGGTTGTTGAGCAGGTACTTGACGAGCCCGGCTGCTTGGGGGTCCTGCGGGTTCACCCGGGTCAGCAGTTTGAGATAGAACGCATTGGCCTCGATTGTGTTGCCATACCAGGACCACCAATACGCCCGGTTGGGCAGGTCGAGGTAGGCGGTCTGATTCTCCTCGTCGACTTTCAGAAACTGGCCGATGTTGCGAATGACCGTGTCGCGCTGATCGGTCGCATCGATCTGGTGCAGGGCGAGGCCGACGAGTGCCTGGGCATAGAGCGACACTTTGAGCCGGTCGCGGAACAGGAACCGCTGCATCTCGTCGTTGGTTTGCTCCGCGTCGACGAGCACCATGAACACCAGCGCGTCGATGTCGGACGCCTGGGTGCGATACCGCTTTTTCCGCTTCCGGAGTTGAGCATCGTTGAGCGTCGCGCGGCGTTCGCCCTCCTGCAGCAGCTCGACCTGTTCGTCTTGATGCCGCTTGAGCCATTCGACGCCCCGTTCCATCATGCCCGGGACGAGGGCGACGTCGTTTTGTTGGGCGATTTGAAGACCGTGGACGACGACCGCCGTCGTGTGTGGATAGCTGTGCTCGCCGAAACCGGAGAACCAGCCCCAGCCGCCGTCGGAGAGTTGCATGGCGGTGAGGTCTTTGACGCCCTGCTTGACCATCCGCTCGACTTCGGCTTCATCGAAAACCGGGTTGCGGTCGTACCGTTTCCACTGGCTTGCCCGTTTCGCAGCATCCCCGATCTCCTGGGCGTTGAGATTCGTTCGCTTTTCCTGGATGGCCTTCAGGTCAAGCCCCATGCGCTGCAAGATGCGTTGGGTGATGACCGTCGGCAGGAAGCGATTGAGCGTTTGCTCCGTACAGCCGTAGGGGTACTCGGCCAGATACGGCAGCGCATCGACCATCGCCCCGGCGAGCGTGGGTGTGTAGCGGACCTCCAGCCGCGTCTGTTCGGGGCGGCGGTCGGCAGGGACCGTGATGTCGATCACGCCGGAGTGCTCCTGCGGCCGAATGACGCCGCTGTACGATTCGGTCTTGAGCATGCCGTGCACGTAGACCGGAAACGTCTGCTGCATGGCGTCCGATTCTTCGTCGGTCAGCGCCCGCATGGTGACGACCGCATCCCCCTCAGCGACCGCCTTCACGCGCCAATCGACTCGCACTTCGCCCCCGGCGGGGATGGTGACCGTTTGAGTTGAGAGTTGAGAGTTGAGAGTTGAGAGGGTGTCTCCCTCGAGGAGGAGTTCGACTTGGGCCTCTTTCTCGGTGTCGAGGTAGTTATGCACGATCGCGCTGAGCACGACTTCGTCGGTCTCGGTGAAGAAGCGGGGGGCCTGCAGCCGCACGAGCAGGTTTTTGGAGGTCGTGACGACCGTCTCGCCTTCCCCGACGCGGGTGCCGTGGCCCATCGCCCAGGTGCGAATCTTCCAGCCGGTGAGGTTCTCCGGCATGGTGAGGGAGACTTCCGCGAGACCCTGTGCGTTGGTGGTGATGTCCCCCTTCCAGAAGGCGGTGTCGGCGAACTGCGTGCGGACGGTTGGTTCGACGAGCGGTGATTCCCCGTCGCGACCGGGTGCATCGGCGAAACCGGCGGCCTCTGTTTCGGCCATTTCCATGGCGGAAGACGCGGGCACCGCTCTGGCAAGCGATTTCATCTGGCGCATGTCCCTTCGCCCAAAGGACCCGCCGAGGGCGAATCCTCCATCTCCGCCACCGAGCCCGCCGCCACCGAAGCCGAATGCCATCTCATCACGGTCCGCGACCATTTCGCCAAAGGCGCCGAGGTTGTTCATCGGCGTCTCGCCCCGTTTGAGCAGGTTGCTGAACCAGCGGGCGAGGTTGTGCTCGGTGTTCGGGTTGTGGCGGCGGCGCCACTTCCAGAAGTGGGCTTTGATCTCCGGGACGTTGCTGCCGCCGGAGATGTACTCGACCGCCCGGTCGTAGATGCTCATCACCAGCGAGCCGACGAACGGTTCGCCGTCGATGTCGGTCAGCTTCACGTTGATCGTCGCCGGTTGTCCGGGGCGGTAGTCGTCGTGGTCCGGTTCGATGTCGACGTTGAGCACCCGTTGTTGTGGGGGGACGATGATTTCGCGGACGACCGTGTGGACCTTGCCGTCGGCGATAGTCAGCGCCTCGACGAAGAAGTTGGGCATGTCCGGCTGCGAAACCGCAAGCGGGACGACGGTGCTTTTTCCGTCGAGTCGGAGGACTTGGGGCGGACCCTGGTAAACTCCGTCCGACGGGCGGGTGAACAATAGAACGGTGGAGCCGATGCGGTTGGTGTTGATCAGCAGATTGACTGTCTCGCCCGGCGCATACTCCGGTTGGTCGACGATCAGTTCGAGGTCGTTGAACCGGAATTCCGAGCCGTCGAAGCCCTCGCCCCGGATGACGAACAGGTGACCGCCCTCAATGGTGATGGGATTTTCCTGGTGGGGACGGTCACCATCGCCCAAGCCGAGGGGTTGCAACCCCTCGGCTTTGAGCATGTATGACAAACGATACTGACCGCCGTCGGTGGCCTTGATGTCGATCTCGGCGCGGCCCTCGTCATCAGTGTTGAGGTCCCACTGCTGGGCAACGTTTTCGACCGGTTCGCCGTCGTCACCGTAGGTGATGCGGAGCAGTTTGAGCGTGCCGTCCCCTTTGACCCCCTTGCCGTCGAGGGTGCGGGCCTGGAAGTGGGCGCGAATGGTGTCGCCGATGCGGTAGTGGCCGCGGTCTGTCCAGACGAAGACTTTGAACGGTTGCCGCGCGACGAGCACGTTGCCCTGTCCGACGATGGTGCGTCGGGAGGCGTCGACCACTTCGGCGGTAATTTTGTAGCTGTGGTCCTGGTCGCCGTGCAGGGCTTTGGCGAGGGCCGTGTCGATCTCGACCTCGACCGTGCCGTCTTCGCCGATTTCGACTTCGCGGTCGAGGACCAGTTCCGGCGGGTCGGGGCTCCAGTCCCACCAGAAGGGGATCGGCGACAGGCAGCCCCAACGTTGGAATCCCGGGTACCAGTCGGAGTCGGGCGTGAACCACCAGTAGCCCTTGCCGTACAGCCAGTCCCACGGACGGTATGGATACCAGCGGGCTTCGTGAGGCGTGCGCTCGACTTTGTAATGGACGGTGGCGTTGGTGACCGGAGCCCCGAAGTAGTAGCGGGCGGTGATTGTGGCCGTGACCGTCTCACCGAGAGCGACCGGCTTGTCGGGGGCGTCGATGGTGACCTCGAACTCGGGCTTCTTGTACTCCTCAACGCGGAACGAGCCGCTCGCCGAGACGATGTTTCTCGCGTTGAGAGAGATTTGATAGGCGCCGAGCTTGGCGTCTTGCGGCAGCGAGAACTCGCCGACCAGGCCGCCGTATTCATCGGTCGTCAGTGTTTGTTCGGAAACCTCCGTGCCTTGCGGGTCGTTGATCTTGACGGTCAACTTGCGATTCGCGAAGCGTGACTCGTCCGGCAGATCGTATTCGGCTTCGCGGACCCAGATTTTGAAGTGGACGGTTTGTTCGGGGCGGTAGACCGGCCGGTCGGTGATGACGATGGCCTTGGTCTGCTGATATTGATCGCGTTGATGTCGCCCGTACCAGACGCTGCTGAAGCCGAGGTGGGCGAAGCGTCCGTCCTTGGTGCGGGCGATAGCGAGCCACTGGAGGTTCTGCTCCATCAACTTCGGATTGGTGATGATCTGCCCGTCGGCATCGGTCTTTTCGGCGAAGTTGGAGGTGACGACGCGGTGCCGGTTCTGCTTACCGCGGATGCGCTCTTGCCCCCAGCCGAAGAATTCGACGTTGGCTCCGGCGATCGGCTCGCCGGTCACCGCATCAGCGACGAAGTATAGGGTTTTGCCGTCGAGCGGTTTCTTGACGATGGCCGTGTCGCTGACCCAGATGATCACGCGGCTGACGTTGCCGTCGGCCATCTTGCCGGTGAGCAGGTACGCGCCGGCCTGTTGCAGTGGCGTGGTGACGGTGATGCGGCGGTCGAAGTGCTCGGGGCGCGGGTCGAGTTTGACGTCCCATTGGGCGACCTGTTCGCCGAGGTATTTCCGTTCGTTCTCCTGGACGAGCCGATAGCCCAGGTTGTCGATCTGCAACTGCTGCCAGTCGAGTTGCTGCGGATTGCGCTTAAGGTAGGCCTTCACGTCGTCGATGAGCCGGGCGACCTTGATGCGGTGCGCCGTGAAAGAGACCCGCCGTGCGTTGCGGAAGCGGAAGTCGACGGTCGCCCCGCTGCGCGCCGGTTGCACTTGGACGTTCTCAAAGCGTCCCCAGTTGCCGACGATCTGATCGAGCCGCTGTTGCTTGTGGTTATTGGGGTCTTTGAAACGTCGGATGCTCTCCCGCCACAGGGCGGCCGCTTGGGGGTACTGCTGGCGGTCTTCATAAATCTGCGCCAACGCCTGCAGTGCCGCGTCGGCATGGCCTTCGTTCTGGTCCGCTGCGATCCGCCGATAGATGGCGATGAAGTGGAATTCGTCGGGCAGAGTGAACCGCTTGATGCCGGTCGCCAGTCGGGCGATGGTCTCGGTGTCTTTCAGCGTGTGCACGGCATACGGACCGGACTCGTCCTCGTCGTCGGCTCGGCCGGGGGCGTCACCATCACCATGACGGGGCAGGACGATTCCCCACTGCTGCATGGTCTGTACGCCGAACTGACTGCGGAGAAAGCTGGCGAACTCGAAGTCGATGCTGTTCCGCAGCGACGGCTGATGCAGGACGATCTGTTCGAGGCACCACCGCCAGCGCTGGCCGTCGCTTGTTGCCGCATCCCAACGATCGGGGATCGAATAGAGTACGGGATTGCCGTCGGCATCAACCGGTGCTCCTTGACCGGGGCCATACAGCCAGCCGCGTTGCCCCTCTTCGTAATCCGGCATTTCCGTGAGGTCGGTGAGCCGCTGGAGCTTCCACGAATTGGGGCCGGACCGTACGGTGAACACGATCTGCGAGAGTTGGCGATAGAACGCGGCCTTCTCTTGCGGCGATGCGTCGGCGTCCCCGAGGAGTTGACGCGCCTGCCCCATCAATTGCAGGGCGCGGACGCGGTCCCGCTCGATGGACATCACGTAGCGTCCGCCGCCCCGCGCGTCGCCCCGAATGAATTCGCCGCCCACAATGAACCCGTGATTGGCACCGTCCTGCAGGCTCTCGGCGGCCGCGACGAGCAGACGCCAGTCATCATCGTGAAGGGCGCCGGCGTCTTCGCGAAAGGCGTCGACTTTTCCGAATTGCTGCAGGTTGCGCAGGCATTGGACCGATTGTCGCAAGTCCTGGGCGAGGGTGCGTCCCTGATTCTGATCGTCACGGACGAGCTTCTCGTAGATCTCGAACGCATCGCGCCAGTCGCCGCCGTCGAACTGTTTTTGGGCCGCCTGCCGCAGGTCGGCTCGCGGAGGCTCCGCCGCCATGAGGGCGATGAGCCCCAGGGATGAGAGACAGGCCAGCGTCGGTGCAAACGTGCGAGCAGACATAAGAACGAGACCTGTCGAGAGTGAGAAGCACGCACCCGCGGGAACCCCCCGGCAGGCCTGTGGCGATTAGATAGCGTCACCGCCGCGAAAGTTCCAGACCATTTGCCGATCTGGGGAAGAACCCGAGATCGAGTGACGATCTTTGTGGGTCAGCGCAGTGTGATGCGAAACCGCAAGCGTGGGTTGTGCGAAACCGCAAGCGTCAATCGTGTCATCCGGCGCGGCGGTGGGGGAGCGCCGGGGCGAAGCGATCTTCGAGCCAGTGGAGGATTTCGGCGGCGGTCTGTTCCCAGCCCGGTTCGTTGATCAGCTCGTGCCGGTTGTCGGGCAGGAAACGGTGCGTGACCTGCTGAGAGCGAATCTTCTGCAGCCACTGGACGGCCGATTCGGAATTGACGATCTCGTCGGCGTCTCCCTGAAGCAGCAACAGCGGCAGATCGAAGCGGTCCGCCTCGTCGTGGGCGGCGGTGATGGCGTGCTTGACGCGGAAGAACCAACCGGCGGTCACCGTTTTGTGCATGTGCGGGTCGAGTTCGCGCGCAGCGAGCACCTCGTCGTTGCGGGTGATTTGAGAGGCTTTGACCACCGTGCCGAACCGCGTCGTTGGCCGGACGACCGAGCAGAGCTTTCCGACCGCCTGCTTGAAGAGTTGTACGCGGACCTTCAGCCCGAGAAGCGGTGCTGAGAGCACCAGTGCGGCCATGCGGTCGGTTCGCGACTGGGAGTACCGTACGCTGACAAGTCCGCCCATGCTGTGGGCGAAGACGGCGGTCCGCTCCGGGCGGAGCCGGAAGTGGGTCCAGATGAGGTCGAGATCGGCGAGGTATTGATCGAAGTGGTCGAGATGCGTCGGCACGCCTCCGGACCGTCCGTGGCCGCGCAGGTCGCCGGCGATCACCGCCCAGCCGGCATCGGTGACGTGACGAACGAAATGGCCGTATCGCCCACCGTATTCACCCGCCCCGTGAACGATCACCAGCGTGCGGCCGTTGTCGTTGCGAATCGGCACGAACCGGCGGACGAACAGTTCAGCCGCCCCGTCCTGGCTCCGCAGTGTGATGGCCGATTTGATCAACCGTGGTCCCTTCGCCCGTTGGCCCGTCGATGGTGGTCCCCGCTGTGGTGCGCTTGCAATTGGTCACGCACAATCGCCGGACCCGCGAGGTGTAACTGAGTGGGACCGTTTCCCAAAGATCGAGTCGGGGGGAGACAGTTCGCTCCCGAGGTTGGAGGGTTGGTCGTAACTCGTTCTATGAACACCGAATGGGGCAGAACTGTTTGCGGTCGCACGGAAAGCAGCGTAGACTTGAAGAGGTCGGTCGTCGGCATGATTCGCCGATCCGGAGCTGGAGTTCAGCCTTGAGGCTGCGCAGGCAGGAAGCGGCAGGCGAAGGCAAGCTGAAGCTTGAACTCCAACTTGGGGACGAAAGTTTGGCGGGGTCCCGTCGCTAACGCTCCGGGCTCTGAGTTTTTGTGGCTTGGGGCGCTGAGTTCTTGTTTCTGAGGAGACGTTGGTGAACGCGACACGCCGCGATTGGCCCGCCTGGGCGATCAGTCTGGTGGTCAACCTGCTGATTCTGTTTGTTCTGCACAACATCGTGCACGAAATCGCCTGGGAGCGGGAAGCGGCGGCGATCACCAGTGTCGTTGATGACCTCGCCGAGCGCGAGTACAACTTTGCCGATGTGTCGGTCAGCGACCTGGTCGGCAATGGGGGCGATTCGTTCGCGCTCACGCCCAGCATGCAGGCGGCCACGATGCAGGGAGAGAACCGCGACAAGCTCCAACAGGACATGGAGGAACTGGTCGCGCCGACCTTCGTCGATTTCTCCGAAATGGCCGATATCCCCCTGCAGGACGAGTTGGCCGCAGCGTTCGAAAACCGGGGGCAGACGGACCATGCCCTCGGCGGCGTCGAAGGCGCGATGGACCGCATCGCTTTCGAGATCGCCATGTCGCTCAAAGAACGGCAAACGCTCGTGTTGTGGTTGTTCGACGCTTCGGGGTCGCTTCGCGACCGGCGGGACTCGATCGCCGAGCGTTTCGAGACGGTCTACAAGCAACTCGAAACCCGCGGTAAGACCGAAGGGCTGTACACGGCGGTCGCCAGTTTCGGACAGGCGACACGGCTACTCACACCGGATCCATTGACCGACGTCAAGGACCTCGTCACTGCCGTGCACAACGTGGAGATCGACGAATCGGGCGTTGAAAACATTTTTGGTGCCGTGCATCAAACGGCCGACAAGTGGAAACGGTTTCGTAAGTCCGAAGGCCGCTGGAACAAAATGGTATTCATCGTCACCGACGAACGGGGTGACGACATCGAAAAACTGGAAGAGGCGATCACGCTTTGCAAACGGTTCGGCATCCGCGTGTACACGGTGGGCAATGCGGCCATCTTCGGACGCCGCGAGGGCTTCGTCGACTACCGCGAGGAAGACGGTTACGTCCATCGCAACATCGTGGTCGACCAGGGTCCCGAGTCGGCGTATCCCCATCAACTGAGGCTCGCCTACTGGGGCGGGGGGGATGACTTCCGGCTGCGGCGAATGTCGGCCGGGTATGGTCCTTACGGACTCACGCGGCTCTGTGCGGAGACCGGCGGTGTGTTCTTCATCACCGAGGAAAACAAGGGCTATCGCTTTGACCGGGCGGTGATGAGGGACTACACGCCCGACTACCGTCCCATTCGCACGCTCGACCAGGAGATCCGACAGAACCCGGCGAAGGCGGCTTTGGTGCAGGCGGCGAACGCGGTCGCCATTGATGACGCCCCGATCCCCGAACTCAGCTTCCGCGCGGACGACGACACGATCCTCCGGCAGCAGATCACCGAAGCGCAGAAACCGCTCGCCGATTTCCAGTACCATCTCGACAAACTGTATGGCTTCCTGGAGCGCGGCACGGTCGCGCGGGAGAGCCTCACGGAACCGCGCTGGCGGGCGGGCTTCGATTTGGCGATGGGACGCGTGCTGGCCATGCGGGTCCGTGCCTATGGGTACAATGTGATGCTCGCTAACATGAAAAGTGAGCCGCGGTCGTTCGGGACGGAGGGCAACAACCTGTGGCGGCTTGTGCCCTCAGAGACGATCGAGACGGGGCCGTCGGTGCGGAAGTTCGCGGAGCAGGCGAAGACGCTGCTCAAAGGAGTCATCGACGATCATGCGGGCACTCCTTGGGCGGCGCTCGCGGAGCGGGAGTTGCGTCAGCCGCTCGGTTGGGAATGGCAGGAAGGCCGCATCGACATTGAAGCCATCCTGGCAGGTACCGAAGACGCACCGCCGCGGTTGTTACTGGCAGAAGAGCGAAACCGTCTCGACGAAAAGCGTCCGGAACCATCGCCCGTCCGGGCTCCCCCCAAATTGTAATGGTCCGATTGTCCGTAAGCGTTCATCGGTCGGAGCCACATGTCGGGGCCGGTCGCGCTCGAGTGGTGCTAAGCCGCAAGCGGCATTCCAGACAGACATAAGACTCGGAACTCGACGGATCGCCGTTCCCTGTGAAGAAAGACGCTTTGCATGCACGGTACCCGCAGCCTTCCCCCGCTGTTGATCTCGGTCGCGGTTCATGCCGTGTTGCTGGGGATGCTGGCGGCGTTTCGTTTCAACCTGCTTGACCAACAAGCGGACGTTGCTGTGGAAACGGTCTTCACCGAGGAGCGCATACAGGAGGAGTTCGCCCAGGACCTGCAGATCGACACCACGCCGTCGGAGTCGCTGCGGCTGACTGCCGGCGGGGTGCAGACGACGAGCCCCGGCGCAGCGCCGGGGGCATCGGCCGCCAGGACGAAAATCGAACAGTCCGACGCCCTGCAGCAACCGGAGTTTCGCTTCAACATCGCCGACCTGGAAATGCCCGGATTGGACATGCTGGGCGAAGACCTTGGCGAGGGAGAAGTGTCGGGCGAAGTGGGCGCCCGTGTGGAAGGATACGGCGCGGCGATGGGGCGGCTCACGCACGAACTGCTCCGCGTCATGCGAAACCAACAGGTGATCGCCTGTTGGCTGTTCGACGAGTCCAACAGCCTCAAGGACGATCGCAAGGAGATTCGCGATCAGTTTCACAAAATCTATGAGGAACTGAACATCGCCAACGAACGGACCAAGAAGGGCCGGTATCATTCTCTGGAAACGATGATCTACAGCTTCGGTGAAGGCCTGCATCCCATCACCCGCAAGCCGACCGCCGACCTCAAGCAGATTCGTGACGCGATCGACAAAGTCCCGGTTGACGAAACGGGCCACGAGTACACCTTTGGGGCCATTTCGTCCGTCATCGACGAGCACAGCAAGGCGGCAGCTCGCAGCAACCGGAAGCTGGTCATTATCCTGCTGACCGATGAGGTCGGTGACGACGCGGAGATGCTCGAAGAGGTCATCGCCAAGGCGCAACGGTTTAAATCGCCGCTCTACGTGTTGGGCCGCGAAGCCGTGTTCGGGTATCCGTACGCCCACGTCCGCTGGATCAATCCGGAATCAGGCATCCATCATTGGGTGCGCGTCAACCGCGGGCCGGAAACCGCCTTTCCCGAAGCGCTGCAGTACGACGGATTCCGCGGGCGTCACGACGCGTACTCCAGCGGATTCGGGCCGTACGCGCAGGTGCGGCTTGTCCGGGAGTCCGGGGGCATTTTCTTTCTGTTAGCCAGTGATGAGGCCAATCTTGTGGGCCGTTCGGTTCACGAACGATTGCAGCGGAAGTTCGACGACGTGGCCATGAAGGAATACGAACCGCTCCTGCTGGATAAACGCGAATACGCCCGTCGCCGGGATGCGAGCGAGTTCCGCAAAACCATCTGGAGTGTGATCCTCGCTCTCAATCCGCACATCGACGATCAGCTCGTGATTCGCTGGCACCATTATCCGATCGACCACGCGGAATTTGAAAAGGAAGGCCGGAAGAACTTCGACCGCGGCGTGCGGGCAATGGCGATGATCAACCAGCAACTGGCCGTGCTGGAACGTGTGCGGCCTCTGCGCGCCCAGGAAGCCCGGCAGCGCTGGCGTGCTGCTTTCGATCTTCTCAACGCGCAGCTCATCGCCTGCCGTGTCCGCGAATTCCAGTATCTGCTCTCGATGGACAAACACGTCCGCGAGAAACCCGAACCGCAGCAACCGGACACGAATTACTGGGACCTGAACTACACTTCCAGAATGCTCGAACCGGACGAGCAACAAGTCAAGAAGACGAACGTCGATTACGATCAGCTCGAACAGCAACGTCAGCACGCCCTCGAACTGTACGATCAAGTCATCCGCGACCATCCGGAGACGCCGTGGGCGATGGTCGCCGCCGCCGAGAAACGTCTGGGCTTCGGCATGACGTTCCACGAACGGTTCTGGGACCCGCGCTACTTCGAGGAAGAAGAGCGAGGCGCGGTGCCGAAGTTCTAGCCATCGGCGTGTGACACGGAGACCGTGGACACGTCAGTCCGAAAGATTCAGTCGCCGGCGGCGCGCTCCAGCTGTTCGATGAGCTGCTCCTCGCGTGCCAGTGCGTTTCGTTCGTCCCGGATCACGGTCCGTGAGAGACGTTCGAGGCCGAATTGTCGCAGTGCGACCCCTCGGGTGAGCCGATAGCCGGGACCGGACGATCGGGTCGCTTCAAACAGTCCATCACCCGCGTATCGCATGCCGGATGGATCGAGGACCGCCATCAGCGGGATCGTGCCAAGTTCGGTTTCGTCTTCGGAGTCGCCGTTGCGAACAGTCACTCGTCCGTCGAGATCGATCGTCAGCGACCGGGCTTCTTCCGGGACAATGATCGGCGGATCGAGCCGCCAGGGCTCTGACGTCGTCGCCAGTGCGAGGTGTCGGTCGTCGTCGATCATCAGCCGGCCGCTGCGCGTGAGCCGCGTTCGGCCGTTTTGCCGCACCTGCAGAAACCCGGGCCCTTCGATGGCGATATCGAGCGCATGCCCGGTTTGATGGAATTCGCCCAGAATGAGCGAAGGCTCAATTCGCGCGAGCCGTACCCTGAGTTCGCCGTGTGCGATGCCGCTGGATCCACTGTTGTCGGCGCCGCTGCCGCTGCCGGCGTCACTCATAACAGGCACAAGACGCTGATAGCCGGCCGTTTCGGCGTTGCACAAATTGTGAAGCCGGATGTTGCGCACCCGGCGAAGACATTCCCGAGTGTCCGCCAATGCGGTGGCAGTGACCGGTTGCTGGGGCGTCGCGGGCAAGGCAGGGAGCGAACTCAGCGGCGCGAGCGCGCGCCCGGGGGCCACGGCCATGCCTCCCGGTGCCCCGCCGACGTGCTTTCGCATCCGCAAGATGCCTTTGACGTCGGAGGCATCAAGCCCGTGGAGCACGTCGAACCAGACGTCCTGCTCCTGTGCGGATGCGTGCGGGATCTCCTGGGCGATGATCGACCGCGTGATCTGTTCACGGTACTTTGTTTCTGCGTCGATGGGAGCAGCCTGCGCCGCCTGAGGCAGATTCTCGGGCTCTTCGCCGGTCGCCGACAACTCGGTGGTCACACGAATCGGCCGCTGCGCAGCAGTCATGTCGACAGGCGGGGAAGAAACGAGCCGGCGGGCATTTCCCGCGAAAAACGACCGTGGTGCGTCCCTCGGAGCTGCCAGCTGAGCCAGGCCCTCGGAACCGGGAAAGCCGGGTTCGCCAACGGAACGGAGATCGTGCAGGCCCTCGGCATCGTGCGACAGCCATGCCGCGTCGCGGTTTGCCGAAGTCACGCGCGTCCAAACAAAGACGTGCCCCGCTGCAAATCCGAGACAGGCGCCCAGCAGCGTCCCGCAAGCGAACATGGCACGGAGTCGTGCAGCATCGGAAGCGTTCCGGTTGTTGTCGGTCATGGTTCCCTCCTGTGACCTCCGCCGCCCGCAAGCGTTTTCCCCTGACCACGAAAAGGTTTATGAGAAATAACGCGTCGTCCGGGCATCCCTCCCCTCGCAGGTCCTGTTTGACGAGAGCGGGGAACGCTAGCGAATCGGAACCTGTTTCGCAAGACTGAGTTGCGATCGACTCAAATGTCCAGAACCGCAGGGCCAACTTGAGATTGTTGAAGGGGGAGCGTGAGGCTCAGGGGGAGCGAATCGCAGGTCACTCTCGGTAGGTCGTCCCGTCGTTCACGCTCCGGGCTCGGAAACGTTGACGAGCATCGCGCCATTTTTCTGGGGGAAACCTTGAACGCACCTGCCGGCCTGCGCTCGCCGTACGGCGGTTTGCGAAAGCAGCGATGGGACACGTGTCGCTTCAAGCGGCGACTGTCGGGCTGTCAAAACGGTCCGACGGTGTCTCGCAATTGAATCGGGCGTGTAGGGAATCCCAATCGACGACGAGGGTCCCGCCGCTGCTTTCGTGTTGTTTGGCCCAGTTCATCAGCAGGTCGAGGCAGGCATGGTCAATGTGATTGAGCCGCTCGAAATCGACGTGCAACTCGACGTGATTCGGGACCTTTTCCAGCTGAGAGGCCAGCAATGGCAGCCGAATAAACGTGGCCGCTCCTATGAGAACCAGGTCGGCTTTTGAGTTGTCGGTATCGACATTCAGCCGCACAACCAAGTGAGAAAACTTGTAGAGGAGTTGCGCCGCCGACAATCCGATGCCGGTCAGCACGCCCGTCAATAAATCTGTGGTGATGATCATCCCCAGCGTGGTGAAGTAGATCGCGAGTTCTCCCCAGCCGTATTTTTTGAGCCCACGGATAGCCTTGAAGTCGACCAAATTGTAGCCGGTGTAAACGAGCATGGCGGCCAGAGCGGCCGTGGGGATCATGCGCATCGCAAAGGCGAGGACCGCCACGAAAATCAACAGCCACAATCCGTGCAGGATTGTGGAGAGGCGTGTTTTCGCACCAGCTTCGACGTTGGCCGCACTCCTGACGATGACCCCTGTCATCGGCAGTGCCCCCAACAGGCCACAGATCATGTTGCCAAATCCCTGCGCAGCCAATTCCCGGTCGTAGTTCGTGCGGATGTCAGATTGCATCTGGTCGACGGCGGTTGCACAGAGGAGGGTTTCAGCACTTGCCACCGCCGCCAGGACAACGCCCGCCTGGAGGAGCGCGGCCAGGGGTGTGGAACTGATGACGTTCCACGACGGGAAATGAATCTCGCTCCACAGGTTGTCCGGCAATTCGACGTAGAGCACGGGCAGCTTCAGCATCGTGGTCGCAACAGTCGCGACCACAACGGCGACGAGCGGCGCGGGGATCAGCTTCAGTTTCGCTGGCGCGGCCCCTTTCCAAAGCAACAACACCCCAATTGTCAACAGGCCGACTTTGGCGGCCCAGTCATGATTCTTCTGTTCGCCGAGTGCCTGTTCCAGACTCTGCAGCAACTCCCCCTGCGATGTGCGGACTTGTTCAACGCGGCCCTGCTGCAAATCGTCCAGTGCGACTTGCATTTTCTCCAATGCCTGCCTGGCGGCTTCATGGTTGACGACAGATCCGGGCTCTGTGCCGGAGATCCCCTGTGCCTCAAGAGTTGCGACCAAGGAGGCCAGACGGTCGGAAAGAACCTGCTGCTTTTCGGCGAGTGGCTCCAGCAGGGAAGCTTCCGGAAGTGGGACCTTCCGGTGATGCGCCGCGTGGTCATGGACCGGATCCTCAGACGTCATGGGAATCCGTTCGGCCGCTGACTCCCGAAGCTGCGTCTGCTGCTCATGCAAGGCTCCGAACTGCTGAAGAAGGTCTCGCCGCATCCTTCGTTCCTGCGGCGTGCCCAATTCGGGCAGGGGCAGCCCCTTTTGAATTGCTGCGGGAATCGATACCAGATTCTGGATGCCGTTGCCTTTGGGATCGTCGTCAACCATGACATGGAACTGGCTGGAAAAGATCAGGACGCCGATTCCGGCGAGCATGCCGTGGATCACTGCCGGAGAGACCGCTCGGAACCATCGGCCGCAACGAAGCAACCCCGCGAGCAGCTGCAGCATGCCACCGATGAAGACGGCGATTCCCAGAACTTCCAATCCGTGACGCTGGACCAGATCGAAAACGATGATGGTCAGTCCAGCCGCCGGACCGCTGACCTGAAGAGGGGCCCCCGAGATCCAACCGACAATCAGGCCGCCGACGATTCCCGTGATTAGCCCGGCGGCAACCGGCACCCCCGAAGCAATGGCAATCCCCATGCAAAGGGGCAAAGCCACAAGAAACACAACAATCGATGCCAGAAAATCTTGCCGGGGAGCAGAAAACAGGCCACTGGGACCCGCCGCTTCGCTCCCGGTCTTGCGAAAGTTGGTTCCGTGATTCATCGTTGATTCCCGAAAAAAAGTGACTCGATTGCCGCACCCGTCGCCGCACGTTCCACGTGATTTGCCGATACCGCGCGCGGACGATTGAGAGGCCGCACAGGCGTGGATTGGGGGACCATCCGCCGTGTGGGGGCAGGGATGAGTCGTGCGTCTGCTGCCGCGAGCATCTCTCAAACGAAGCGGCAAGAGCACTAAATGGGCGGCAACGCAAGAGTGTCGGACAGTGTTGCAAAGCTGGTTCCTTCGATCGGGACGAACTGGCTCTCTTGCGGGTGGAAGCCGAACACTTGCCCGGTCTCGAACTTGTACACCCAACCGTGAAGGTTCAGCGCCTTCCGTCCCAAAGCCGCCGCGACGCTCGGGTGTGTTCGCAGATGCTCGAGTTGGACGAGCACATTTTCTTCCACCGTTGCTGTCAGACGCGCCGCCGGATCGGTGATGTGGCTATAGTTCTCCTCGATAATCCGATGGGTCGATTCTGCATGGCGCAACCACGATCGGACGGCGGGAAGCTTTTCAAGTTGGGGCTGATCGAGCAGTCCTCCCATCGCCCCGCAGTGAGAATGGCCGCAGATCACGATGTCTTTCACGCCGAGCACACTCACCGCATACTCGATCGTGGCCGCTTCGCCGCCTTCGACGGCTCCATAAGGAGGCACAATATTGCCGGCGTTTCGCAGAATGAACAGCTCGCCCGGTTCGGTCTGAGTGAGCAGGTTGGGGTTGATCCGGGAATCCGAGCAGGTGATGAACAACGCCAGCGGCGTCTGACCGTCGACTAAATGTTCGAACAGCCGCTGCTTCGAACTGAAAATGTCATTCTGAAACTGATGAATGCCTTCAACGAGCTTTTGCATGAGCGAGAATCTCCACGGTGAATGCCGGCGCAGCGAACGACTCGTCTCCGGTATCTTCGGGCACCTGACGAGCGCGTGATTGGCGAGAAAGGGGAACCGGGCAGAGTGCGCAGCCGCCGTGAGAAACACGCTCGGCAGGCAGGCAGTTGCCGCGGACGCAGCCGAAAAGACGGCGTCAAGACGCGCGCGCGTTCACTAGTTCATTAGAGGCGCGCTGATGCCATTGGCAAGCTGATGGCCCACAATTGCCGGCAGCCGGGCGGTGCGCGACGCGATCTGGCCAAGCCGGTCGGTTGCGCCGCAAGGCTGATGGAATGCGCGGTGGCGAAGCTCGTTCAGGCGATGCCGCGCCGCAGAACAGGCAACCAGTTCGTTTTCAGCGCCTTCTCCGTTTTCCTGGCAGGGACACTCCCCCTCCGCTGATTCCGCGCAGCAGCTCAGCACGGTGACGTGGGGAAGTGCCAAGAAGGCGACGGCGCAAAGACAGATCAACGCATGTGCGAGCTGGGAAAATAGTTGCGACGTTGTCAATCGTCCCTGGCGGGTCATGACAGCCTTTCCGCGAAGAGATCGGAGACACTTGCCTCAGCCCCTGATAGGGCGTCCGGACTCGACGGTCCGCATTGTATGCCAAACCGAGAAACGCGTCAAAACGGGTTTCTGGGCGCCAAAGGCGTATCGGCACGATTCGCCGTGCTCCGCTGTTTGGTCCTGCTTCACGGCGTCAATTCCCAAATTTGGGCCTGGAAAGGAACGCCGTCGGAGGCCAGTCCCGCGTACAGTTTGCCCCGATGCCGGGCCAGACGGTAGACCCATTCGGCCCCCCGGTCCACCAGCCGCGCTGCCGATTTCACCAATCAGGTCGTGTGGGATCCGGACGTGAACGCCCATCGCCTGTTCACTCGGACCGACTTCGGCTGGGGTGGCGGCCCCTTTGCCGGGATGGTTGACGTCAAAGTCGGTGACAAGATGTTGGAGGTCCGGGGCATGCGGTCCCTGATCAACCCCGACCTGAAAGCCGATCCCACCGGCTGGAAAGTCGAGCATCACTGGCTCCTCGACGGCGAAGAGCAGCTCTCCAGGGACCGCCCGCCGATCGGCGAACGGCTCAAGGATCCCAAATACCTGGAGCAATTGCGGCAGCAGGCCTTGCGACGGCAGATTTATGTGATGACCGACTGGGGTTACGAAGGCGTGCATTTCGGGCTGATGGCGGTTCTGGAACACCCGACCGACGTTAGCGAGGGCGTGGAGAACGACTACATCACGCGGCACGAGCGGAGTGTTGAGAACGACTACATCGTCACCAGCCGGGACGGAGTCGGCTGGGATTTCCACTGGGTCTACGCAGGGCACCCTCTGGTGCCGCGGGGACCGGCGGGAGCCTGGGATAAAGACATGGTCTTCCCGACGAGCCAGATCATCACCCAGCAGGACAAGCACTGGATTTACTACTGGGGGAACAACGAGCGGCACGGGGCTGCCGAGAAAGGTGTCTGGTTTGTGCGCCAGGGAGGCATCGGGCTGGCCTGGCTTCGCCTCGACGGTTTCGTCGGCCTGGAGGCTGGTGAGCAGGCGGGCACGGTCATCACCAAACCGTTTGAACTGGAAGGCACGCACCTGCAGCTCAACGTGGATGCGGGCGACAGCGGCATCGTCCGGGTCGAAATGCTCGATTCAACGGGCACTCCCCTCCCGGAGTTTTCGGGCGACCTCGCGACGTCCTATCGCGGAGTCGACGAACTGCGGCTGGAACCCGCCTGGAAGAACCATGCCGACCTGTCGGCTCTGAAAGGACAAGCCGTGCGACTGAAGATTTACTTGGAAAACGCCCGGCTGTACGCCTTTCAAATCCAACCGTAACCACCGGCGACGCGTGGACGTTGAGGAATCAGTCGGTGATCGAGAGCCGCGTGGTCGCGTGCAGGTGGTGCTCGCTGGAGAGGATGCGGAAGCGGTTCCCGTCGACGGCGATGCCGCCAGTCGAGCGGAAATGGTTGGACTCGCCCAGATTGATCGGTCGGCTGGCGAGCTTGCGGAGGAGTCGGTCAGGCTCCTGATTCGTGTCGACGGCGAACAGCTCGGCGAGATCACGGCCGTCGGATGCGGTGTTGAAGCCGAACAGGAAAGTCGCTCCGGCGGCGTCTGAGACCAACTGAATCGCCTGGTGGGAGCCGAAGCGGCGGTCCGGCTGCCAGTCCTGCTTGTCCGCTTTGTCGTCCCGCCAACGTCGGTCGAACACAAATCGGCACGTGGGATTTGCGAGCGGCTTGCCGTTGGAAACATAGAAGTCCAGCGCGCGGCTGTCCCAGTTGGCGACGGCCACAAGGTGGTCGTTTTTCCGACGGACCAGGCCCACAGCACCGGCCGTTTTCTCCTTCACCGCTCCGCGCCGCACGATCGTTAAATGCCGGAGTTGCTTGGGTTGCTTCGGATCGGAGACGTCCCAGAATTGAATCTCCGAGCGGGTCTTGAGCTGATTATCCTCCAGACCCACGGCCAGGATGTCGCCCACCAGTTGGATTCCGCCCGCGTGCCGCAGCGGTGGCGATTGGCCGTCCGAGGGAAACCGATGCACCTGGAGCACGTGTCCAATCGCCGTCTGCCGCTCGGACAATTGGACGATGCACAGATAGGCTTCCGTGTCGGAATCGTGAGACAGAAAAACGAGAGGGTGCCCGCCGTTGGCATCGGGCCGCATCTGGATTCCCTGCAGGTGGCCCCCCACAGGCAAGTCGAAGTTTCCGAGCCGAAACCGGACGCTTCGGCTTTCCGCCGGGATGTTCGCAAAGTCCCTCTCGACATCCGCGACCTGTCCCCGGGCAGGACCTGCCTCACCCAGTACGAGCCCCACGAACAGGATCAGGCGAACAGGGTAATTCATGTTGTCATGCTCCCAACGGTCTGGCCCATCGCACAGCCGAGACGGCAGAGGCACGGCGCACGAAGATTTCAACAAGCTGCGAAATCGTGTGCAAGTACGGCGCTGCGATCACCGGCTCCGTATCATGGCCGAAACTGCTGCACGGCGGCGACGGCCAGTTCGTCGCAGCGTTCGTTTTCCGGATGGCCGCTGTGCCCTTTCACGACCGTAAAGCGGACGTCGTGTTTTGTGAGCAGGTCGTCGAGTTGTTGCCAGAGTTCGACGTTCTTGACCGGCTTCCAGCTCTTGCGTTCGCGGCGGCGCCAGCCGTTCTTTTTCCAGCCGGGCATCCATTCGGCGGCCCCTTTCGCCACGTAGACGCTGTCGGTGACCACTTCGACACAAGAGCGGGACTTGAGGGCGGTGAGACCCTCGATGACCGCTTGCAGTTCCATCTGGTTGTTGGTGGTCTGAGCCGCTCCGCCGGAGCCTTCTTTTTCAGTGTCGGAGGCCGGATGCTTGAGGATGTAGGCCCAGCCTCCGGGTCCCGGATTCCCGCTGCATGCGCCATCGGTGTACAATCGCACGAAGGGCGGAATCGCGGAGGGCGAAGGCGCGGCGGGGGCTGAGTCGCCATCTGCGGCCATGAGCAGCGATCCCTGTTGGTGGTCGAGGCGAGATTGCCCGGCGTCTACCGCTCGCGGTAGGTGATGCGGCCTCGGTTGGGATCGTATGGAGAGATTTCGACGGTCACCTTGTCGCCGGGAACGATGCGGATAAAGTGTTTGCGCATTTTACCGGCCACGTGCGCCATCACGATATGTCCGCCTTCAATTTCGACGCGGAACTGTGTGTTGGCGAGCGCTTCGACAACGGTGCCGTCAACAGGAATAGCCTCTTCCTTCGCCATAGGCGTGCGATCTCCTCGGTGGGCAAAATGAGTTGGTGGGACAGCTGGCTGATTGTATCAGTCCCCACTTGAAAGGACAAAGCCGCCCTTGGGAATTCTCCGAGGGGCGTGCCGAGGCTGACTGGCAGTGGTTGGAGATTCCGCTGAACAGAGACCGCGGATCAAGCGGATTCCCGCGGACACGGACACGACGGGCCCAAGACTGCCGGAACGCGACGGCAACTGGGACGTCGTGGTGTTTCGCCCCCCAAAGCCGACGGCTTTGGGGCTGAACGATCGACGGCAGAGCCGACGGCTCGGGAACGTTGGGGCGGGACGGATGCCTTCCGCCAACGATCGCTGAGCGACCATTGACCGGTCGCAACCGCGCGGGGCTCTGATGGAGGTGCTCCGTTCGCCTCGCTCAGCACGACGACGTTATGGTCCGTCTGCTCCGCCGAAGGTGCCGAAGTAGGCGTCGAATGAGGACGGTTCGGATGCGCTCGACGGTGTGAAGCCTGGCGGCGCGGGTGCGTCGGTCGGCGGGGACGGGGCGGCTGACGTCGGCGACTGGGCGGGAGCGGATTCGAACATCCAGGCGGTCTCCGCCGAATTCCGGGGCCCGGCGTCTTTGCCGATGGGGCGACTGGCAGGCGGGAGTTGTGGCTCGGGCGGCGGTGAGGGTGACGTCTTGACGGGCGGTGGCAAGGTGCCGCGCGGGACATCCGCGTCCGACCCATCGAGATTCGGTCCGTCTGACGGGCCATCCAATGGACCGGCCGGCTTGTCGGAATCGTTACGCGGAGCCGTCTCTTCGAGAGCTGGTTCCGACGGCGGGCCCGCATCCGTCAAGGGGTGGGCGAACGTCACGCCGCCGGGCGGGGTCTGCCGGGCGAAAGCTGCCGGCTCCGTGTGTTTGAGCGAGCTGTTGATCGCCCCCGTGCGGAGCTGGGCACGCCGGTAGGCATCGACATACGCGTCCGGATCCCATCCGCCCTCCAACAGTCGGATGTTGGCATCCTCCAGCAGCGTTCCTTTGCGGAAATGCAGATTGGTCAAACTCTTGTTGTAATCGACGATGGAAGAAAAGAAGGCGACCTCCGCCTGGGCGCGTCGTTCCTGGGCACGCAGCACCTCGTCGATCGTTTTGATTTCGCCCGCTTCCTGCAGTTCGATGGTTTCGACGTTGTCGATGGCCGCATCCCGGCGGCTGAAGTTGGACTCGGCGGCGGCGTAGGCGCGGGTCAGTTCCTGGAAGCCGGCCGCCAGTTCGTGGCCGATCTCCATCTCCTGCACGTAGAGCACTTCGCGAGCCTTGGCCAGGCGAATCTCGATGTTGCGAACCTGGGCGTGGGCCTGCCGGAAACCGACGGGCATCGACAATTCAAACCCGAGGCCCCAACCGGTTTGGTTTCCTTGTGTGATCGTCTCATAGTAGCTGTTGAAGCCTTGGGCAGTGCTTCCGTCTCCATCTTTTTGGCTGAGCAATCTGTCACCGAAGCCGTTGACCGAATAGTTGCCGACGAAGTCCAGCCGCGGTCGTGTGAGACTCTTGGCTGCCTTGAGCTGGAGTTCGAGACTTTTGATGCTCCATTTTTGTTTGCGCAGTTCGACCCGGTGGGTGAGGGCTTCCGCCAGGCTGATCTCCCAGTCCGGCAGATACTGTGCGGTCACCGGCTCATTCGACGGGCGGATGACCCGGCCTTCGTTGATCGGCAGTCCCAGCAGACGCCGCAGCCGCGTCTCGGCGGTGAAGATTCCGGACCGCGAGTTTTTGACCGCCGCTTCCGCGGCCCAATACTGGTCACGCGACTGGGACTCGGCGGAGACGTCGATGTCGGCTCCCAGGTCGACCCGAATTTTGGAGAATCGCCACGTGGCGAGTGCGGAATTCCGAGCGGTGACAGCGGTGTCGAAATTGCGGTAGGCCAGGTACAGGTCCCAGTAGGTGTCCTCGACGTCCTTGACCAGATTGCGGATCGCCGCTTGGAAGTCTGCAATGGTGATGTCGTTGTTGATGCGGGCGATTACGACACCTTGAGTGACACCACTCAGCCCGCCAAAGCTTTGCGCGATTGGCCCAGCGATCCCGGTGTACTCGGTCCCGGAACCGGCCAACAAGGGATGACGGTATCGGGCACCGACGTTCCCCGTGTAGGCGGAGGGAAACAACTGTCCGGGGATATTCGACCCCAGGTAGTTCACGCTATGGCCAACCTGCAGTTGTCCACCATTCCCGAATACCTTACTGAGGCCGGACTGGAACGCACCCGTTTCGCTGGTGCGGGTGAAACCGGGGGCGAGTCCTCCGCTCAAGAATGCGTTGTTCGTAACTTGCTCATCTCGTCCCCAGAGCATACTGGCTGTGAGGTTGGCGTCGAACGCGGCCAGCGCGGCTTCGGCGCCTCGTGTTCCGAACAACACGCCCGATTCCTGGATGGCCGGGTCGTGCACCGATGGGGTCCGGTCGCCCGACGTCAGCAACGTGTTGCCGGGTGAGAGAAACTGTCCGGCGCTGCGGATCACGCGGTTGTTTCTCAGAGCAATGGCGACAGCCTCGGCGAGCGGCATGTCCCACGGCTCGGACCGTTCCTCGCTCAGCAGGGTGTGCGGTTCACCGGAATAGGCGACCTCATGGGGGGTGCTGGTGCAAACGTCCGGATAGTTGATGGTCTCGGCATAGTCGCGGTAGTGCTGCACCGGATCGTCGTGCGGGTAGTGCAGCGGATCGGTCCGATGCACGCAGCCACTGAGCAGAACAGCCAGCGCCGTCGCTGCGCGGGCCAACTTCGCGGGGCGGACAGGGGGACTCGCTGCGCGAACAGCCGCCAAAATGCGGACTTTGAGAGAGGGAAGAACCATATCCGCCGTTGGGTCAGAGTGTTGTGCTGTCAAACGGGGTGAGCGAACCGCGCCAAAAGCGGCTGCTCCCTCACATTCGTCATCACAACTATCGGCGGTTCAAACCTCATGGGATGACCGATTGGCACGGTCAACCACATCGATAGAGGGCCTACCGGCCAATTTTTTAACCAGAATTACCTCCCCGGCGTCATTTCCCTCAATTGCGTGACCGGCAAACTGCAACAGGTAACCGGCCACAAAGGACGCACCTGCCCAAACCGTCTGCCCCTCGATCAACAGGATGACCGGCAGCACGAACGTCACCGGCAACCCGATCCCGTGCAGCAGCCGGTTCGCCGGATGCTGGTGACGGACGGCGTAGTTCGTCAGAAAACGGCGGAGCATGGCGGGCAAGTTCAATGACGAATGTCGAAGTCGGAGTTGGAATGACGAAGGAAATACGAATGTCCGCATCACGAAGAATCCATCGCCGGCGGCCTTGTTCCTATCGGTCAGTCGTTTCCAATCGGGCAGTCCGATTCTGTATGACACAAGTTCATTACGCCGAAGGCGTTCAACATCACAGCCCAGCGTCGCGAACGAAGTGAGCGCACCCTGGGGCACCGACGAATGAATCAACAACCCTGAAAGGGTTGAACAATCGTCGATTCAACGCAAAACAGGTCCTCTGTCCTCGTCTGCAAGAGGAAGCTTGGGAACGAGGACAGATCCACCAACCGCATCAAGTCGTCCTCACCGGCACGCCACGTTCGGCCATGTACGTTTTTGTTGCGGCGATCGTGTACTCGCCGTAATGGAAGATGCTGGCGGCGAGTGCTGCGCTGGCGTGTCCCGCGGTCACCGCTTCGCACAAGTGCGCGGGGGAGCCGGCACCGCCGCTGGCGACGACCGGGATCTCCACGACCTCGGCAACGGCACGTGTGATTTCGATGTCGTACCCGTCCTTGGTACCGTCCGCGTCCATCGACGTCAGCACGATCTCGCCCGCCCCCAAACGCTCGACTTCCTTCGCCCACGCAACCGCATCGAGCCCGGTCGGCGTGCGGCCACCATTGATGTGGACGTCCCAGTAGCAGGTTGAGGGTTGTGAATTGAGAGTTGAGGGTTCTCGGAAACCGGGGCCCGTCACCGGCCATGGACGGGGTCGCACCCGCAGGCGATCAGGGATCTGCGACCGGCTCTCCGCTCTGCCCTCTCCGCCCTCCGCCCTCCGCTCTCCACTCTCCACTCTCCGCGGATCGATGTTCACGACAATGCACTGGCTGCCAAACCGCAAGGCCGCCTCGCGGACGAACTCCGGGTCCTTGACCGCAGCACTGTTGATCGACACCTTGTCGCAACCCGCTTTGAGCAGTTGGCGGATGTCATCAAGTGTGCGGATGCCTCCGCCGACGGTGAGCGGCATGAAGCAGACTTCGCTCGTCCGCTGCACGACGTCGAGGATGATGTCCCGTTGCTCGTGACTGGCGGTGATGTCCAGAAAGACCAGTTCGTCGGCCCCCTCCTGCTCATAGCGCGAGGCGACGTCAACCGGGTCGCCCGCGTCACGCAGGTTCAGAAAATTCACCCCTTTGACCACCCGGCCGGCGTGAACATCAAGGCAGGGAATAATTCGCTTGGCAAGCACGACAATTTCCTGGGGCAGTGAATCGGAGGTCCGCACTGGGAAGTTGGAGATCTCACCTGAGACTGTACGCGGTCGCCCCCTTGCTCTTCCAGCGCGACTGGCGTTGGGCAAAGAGATCGGACGGGAACACCGGACGGACACACGTTACTCCGTTTCCCCAGTGACTGTTCCGGTCTCACGTGTTCCGGCAAGCCCCCGCCTTCCCCAGCCGACGGCTCTGCCGTCGCGCCGACACCCCTTCGGCCGGCTGAACAGGCGAGACACCAAGGTGTCCGGTTGGTTCGTTTTGTCAGGGCTCACAGAGCGAAATGCCGGAATCCGGAAGGATTCTCCCGGTTTTCACGGCAGAAGCTGAAGATTCGCTCGTTCTCCCGCCGTATGATAAAGTACGAGGCGATCCGTCGTGGGGAAGTCGCCGGTCTGCCGCTGCAACACCCTGTCGCCTGGCTGAGGGTCGCCTCGCTCAAGCGGAACGTACGGGGAACCCCAGAGCGGCAACCGCCCGAGTGGCCCTGAATGGCTGAGTCTGAATGGCTGAGTCTGAATGATTAAGGCCGAGTGAGATGGCCGACAGCACCAAAATCCCGGTCATCACCGATGTTGCCGGCCCCGGTGCGCCGCTCGATCCGCCGCCAGGCAGCGGAGCCAAAGCCGAGGTCCCCGAGAAACCCGCCTGGATGAAGCGCGAACGCGCTCAGAGCGCCAGCCGCCGCAAACCGCAGGCAGCGTCCGCACGCCCGCTGCCGCCAATCGGCGTTGAGGAAGCCAGCGAAACCGGATCCGGAACCGATGTCCCTCTCAAGACTCGGATCGTGTCGTGGCTGAGAACGGCCGCGGCGACTGGGTATGGCATGTCGTTTCTGATTCACGTCCTGCTGATGATGGGGATGGCCCTGTGGATTTTCCCCCAACTCACAGAGTCAACGAGCATCACCACGGTGGTCGAGAGCGACGCGGAAGCTCCGCAGCCGTTCGATGCGATGGACGACGTACACCTGGATGCCCCCGCCGGCAGCGAGGAAGTCGTCGTGCCTCAGTTGGCCGAAGTGATCCAACAGGATGCTGACCTGGACGTTCTGGAGCATCAGTTTCTGCAGGATGTGACCGCCGCGGAAACGCAGGGAGAGGGAGGGGCGAGCGACGTCGGCAAGGGCGGTTTTCGACTACTGGAGCCGAAAAACGCGGTCAAGGCGGGCAGCTTCTCCGCCTGGACCATCCCCATCGCCCGACGCTTTGGCGAGCAGGCCAAGCCGGGCGACAGCCCCCGTCCGGGGCAGGATTACCATATCGTGATCCAGGCAAGAATCCCGGGAAATCGGAAGACCTACAAGATCAACGATCTCTCCGGTCGCGTGATTGGCACGGACGGGTACGTGCAGATCATCCCGTTACTGGCGTTCGTCCAGGACGAGGATGGCCATCTGACCCGCGCCAAAGCAGGCCGCCGCATCCCAATTGTCGACGGCGTCGTTCAAATCCTCGTTCGCGTTCCGGGAGCGGAAGCGCTGGTCAAGGATACAATCCGCGTCAAATCGAAGTTGCTCAAGGAGCAGCAGACGCTGGAGCTTGTCTTTGCAAAGCGAGTCCGCCGGGATTGAGAGCCTGTCCGCATGCGTTGCCGTACGGCGAGGGTTGCGCATCTGCCTGTGTTGCGGCCTGCGTTGTTTCGAGAAACGTCCTGGTTCCGGGCGACTCGCTCGTGGGAGGACAGGCTTGCTGCCGAGTCGCAGCAGCGGGCTGGACACCGTGTCCTTCCCGGGGTGCCCCTGAAAACTGGTCGATCGGCTGTCGCTTCCACCGGTCAGTTTTCTTCGGGAATTCTTGCGATTTTTTACTGGGCAGACGTTTTTCCGGGAAGATTCAGCGCGCTCATGCGTTGTCCTGCTTGGAAGCCAGCCAATTGATTCGGCCTTGCTGATCGACTTCCGCTGCGATGGCTGTGGTGCGAATCCGTCGTCAGAGTGACGACGTGATTCGCAAAACCGCGACGGGGAGGGCCGTTGCAATGTTGGACATGGAGCATGGGCCGATAATGGTAACAGGCTATCCAGTAATGACTTGCAGGACGTCCTGCGGGGAGCATCCGCTTTCCGGAATGCGTCTTGCATGATTGACTTGCGGTGGAACCGCACGAACAATTCGGTTGGGGCACGCACCGTGTTCACTCAGTGAATTTCGGGGCAGCGGGGCAGGAGCCGTCCCGTTCGTCTCGGGTGTAGCAACGACCGGCGGCAGGGAGTGTCTCATTGGATGATGACTCGAATGGGCACCATGATGCGAAGCCGACACGAGTTGGGCGAAGCAGCGTTCGCCTCGGCCACGTTTTCGGATGCTTCTGAGAGCCGGCTGCCTGCGACTAGAGTTTCTCCCCCTTAAACCCCTAACGACAGAGGAACAACCCATGAAGACGTTCTTGACAGTTTGCGCCATGACAGCCGGTCTCGCCTTGTTCGGCATGAGCGGCACGGCCAATGCCGGCCATGGCTGCTACAGCGGCGGCTACGGTGGTTACGGCGGCTACGGCGGTGGTTACGTCACAAGAGGTTACGGCTACGGTGGCTATGGAAACGGTGGTTACTACGGCGGCTATGGGCATGGTGGCTATGGGCATGGTGGCTACGGATACGGCGGCTACGGACATGGCGGCCATTACGGACACGGCGGCCACTACGGGTATTGATCCCCAACCCGGGTATCACTGCAATCGCTTCTCGACGCTTCCAAGCCCGGCTTCTTCCGAGAGGCCGGGCTTTTTGCTTTCGGGGGGAGAGGCCGCGTCAGTAAAGCGCCGACGCCAGTTTGCGCCGGTATTCGGCGACCAGTGGGGCATCGCTGCCGAGCAGGTTGAGGATGTTGAGCATGGTCTCTTTGGCCTGCACGCCGACGCCGGCCTTGTCTTGCTGAATGACGTTGAGGCACAGGTCCAACGCGTCGGCATATTGGCCGTCTGCTGCCAGCGCGTCGGCCAGCGGCAGAAACAGCGCCAGGTCGTCCGGATGGGCATCGGCTGCCCGCCGCGCCTCCTCGATCCCGCCGCTCGCCTCAGCGACCGATTCGACTTCGAGCTGAGCTTTGAGGCGTTCGGCTTCCGGCTCCAGGAACCCGCGGGCTTCGAGGCGGGTGATCAACTCGCGGGAATCGTCCAACTGCCCCTGTGTGTGCAGCACACGAGCCAACGCGAGCGTCGCTGCCGGATGATCGGACGAAAGGCTGAGGGCCTCGCGAAACTTGGCTTCGGCACCGGCGGGGTCGGTCGGTTCCAGCGCAACGCCGGCTGAGACCAGTTCGTCCGTCGGCGAGGGGACGATCCGGTCGAGCCACTCGCGGAGCTGTGGCTCCGGGAGAGCGCCCTGGAACTGATCGAAAAGCTGCTTGTCCTTGATCGCCACCACGTGCGGAATGCTCTGCACGCCGAACGCCGCCGCCAATTGTTGCTCGGCCTCGATATCGACCTTCGCCAGCACGAACTTGCCGGCGTATTCTTCGGCCAGTGCCTCCAACACCGGCCCCAATTGCCGGCACGGCCCACACCACGCCGCCCAAAAGTCCACAACCACCGGCACCTCGGCGGAACGTTCGATAACCGTTTGCTCGAAGGAGTCGGTGGTGACGTCGATGGTATTCGGTGAATCAGACATTCGTTGTGTGTCCATTGGTTCCGGAATCACCGCCATGATCGATCGCCCACATTCGGCGTTGCCTCATTCGGCGGTCGGCGTTGCCTCCTGGCTAACTTGTATGGTTTATCGCCGTTAGCCGCGAGCCAACGGCGAGCGCCACCAGGACGACGTGCATCCGCTGGACATCACAAACGAAACCCCTCAACGCTGCATCGCGGTCATGGATTGCCAACGTTCAACCGCTCCCCCTCGCGTTCCCCGTGCAACCGGCCATCAGTTTCCGGAGAGGCTCTCTGACCGCCCAAGCGTTTGCCCGTTGGAAGGCAGGTCTTTCGGAAGAAGGTCATAGTCGCTGCCGAGGGACAGGCATGGCACTCCCCGCTCGTCGTCGTCGGCGAACCCAGGGATCATCGATCCTCAAGCTGCGAACGGACCAAGCGTCCTGCTTCACCCAGGAGTTCAACGTCTGGTCGAGCCTCATGAAATCTCTCGCATGCTTCGCGAGAGACTTTTGTGTCGTCCAGCCAGAGCAAACGAAATGACCGGATCGAGGTCAGGTCGTCCAATATTGAGTCGGTCACATTCGGGCCAGTGAGCGACAGTTGCCTGAGAGGCGAACACTCCCCAAGCGGACGCAGGCAGTTTTTCGAGAAGGAGCAATTCCACAGCACCAGACACTCGAAATTGCCGAGCTTCGGCAGGTCGCTTAAGGCGTACTCCTTCAGTGACCAATTCCTGATGCCCAACGATTGGAGATTCGTGAGTTTGGACAAATCGCCGAGGCCTTCGCCTGACAGGTTGGTTCCATCTAAGGCCAAGCCTGTCAACGTTGGAAGTTTCGCGATGGATTTCAAACCGTCATCGGTCACACCGGGGGCCGGGAGTTCGAGTCCCTGGAGTTGGGTGAGTCCGACAAGGTGGCTCAGTCCCTGATCAGTCACCGGGATCGTGGTCGCGTCTTGGTAGTTGCCAAGCGATAAATGTTGCAGTTGATCGAATCGCCCAATGATCTCGCAGGCTTCGTCCGTGAGTTGGGGTTCATCCAGGCTCAGATTCTCAAGGTTGGTGAGTCCCCTGAGCCTGCGGACGTCAGCATCCGTGACACCACGCAGTTGCAGCGATTTCAAGCCCGTGTAGCGACCAACGATTCCCATTTGATAGGGAGTCAGTGATTTCTCACGGAGATGGAGTTCGACGGGGGCCCCGAAGAGTTCACGAGCCATGTCATCGCCAATCAGCATGCCCCAAGGCAGTTGGAGCTCACCCAATACGACGTGGCTGACGGCGCCGGTGTTCAACAGCCGCGACCGCTGATAGAACCAGTTGCTGACCCACAGCAGGCTGCCGAGAGCGAGCAGCGGGACCAACAGGGTCGACCAACGTTTTCGACGCCGGGGCTGCTGTGCCGGGGCCTCGTTTGCCGGAGTCTTGATGACATCGCTGTCCATCGGGGTTCACTTTCCTGTCGGGTGGGCTGTTCCCAACAGCACGGGTGTTGACAACGCGGGTGCCACAGATTGGCGACATTGTGGTGGGCACAGCCCACCCGACTTCACTCGCCCAACGACGACCGATTCCGGGTCGGTGGGCGGACACATCAGAATCGAGATCTTACTGGTGTTGGTTGCGTTGGAAGAGTTCATTGAGTGCCTCCCTGCCGCCGAGTTCAACATTGGGCATCGCTTCCATTAAGTGCAGGTACGCGTCTCGCGAGACACCGGTGCCCGACAGGACGAGCGTCTCCAGGCAGCCCAACTCCTCCAGCGATGCGACCATGTCGTCAGTGACTGGAGTGCCTCGAAGAGACAAATGCCGGATACAGCCTCGCTCAACGAGCGGACGAATTGGATTGCCGTGCAACTCGGCATTCTCGATGGTCAGTGAGGAGAGCCGCGGAAGTTGCACCAGAGTTTCAAATCCTTTTTCACTGAATGAGCCGCCTTGAAGTTGCAAAAAAGCAAGATTTGCCAAGGGGACCAGATTCTCGAGGCATGCATCATTCAGGTGTGGAGATTCCAGGCGCAAGTATCTCAATTGTTGCATGCCGCGCAGTTGGCGGCATCCTTCGGCAGTCACTTGCGAGTTGATGATTCGCAGAAAACTCAAGTTGGTCAGTCCGCGAATGTGCACAAGGTCGTCGTCCGTCAAGCCGGATAGCGTCAACTGATCAAGTGAGTTGTAGGAGCCGACCGACCGGAGCTCCTTTGACGATAGCCGGTGATCACGGACCGCCAGCGTTTCCGGGACACCTAGGAAATCGGTCGCCGGCTGCTGGAGAATGGGTTCCAGCCACGTCCATCGTGGCTGCGAGAAGGTGACCTCTGCGTTGGTGAACAGCTCGGCCCGCTGCTGGAACCAGTTGCTGATCCAGAGCAGGCTTCCCATCAGCAAAAGTGGGACGATCAGCAGCCATCTGCGTCGCCGACGTCGAGGGGAAGTGGTTGTGGCGGATGCCTCTCGATCGGAGTTGTTAGACTTGTCGGCCATCGGAGGGTTCCCTTTCCCGTGCAATCTGGCACAATGTAAGGTGTTGTCACAGAATACAGTCGTATTGGCACGCGAAATCATGCATGTTTTTCGCAATTCGCACCGGGCTGCGGCTCAGCCAGAGGGATCACGATGGAACTTACGCCGGAACAACAGGAACTTGGGAAGATGAATTTCTCGACAGCGGTGAGTGTCTCGCGACGGGACTTTCTCAAAGGGGCCACCGCCGGCGCGACCGGGCTGGGGGCAGCGTATTTCGGCTATGAGGCGCTCAACGGCGACCCGGTCAAAACGGCGTTCATCGGAACCGGGGATGAGGGAAATATCCTCATCACCCAGCACCCGGACAAGTTCATGGACATCGTCGCCATCGCCGACTTGCGACCGTCCAACCAGAAACGGGCCATCCACGGGGACGGCAACGACGCCCGGATGGGCCTGATCCGCAAAGTGGGTGAGGACAAAGCGGGCGAAGTCAAGATTTATGGGAGCCACAAGGAACTGTTGGCTGCCAAGGACGAGCTGGGGATTGAGGCGGTCGTGATCGCCGTGCCGCTGAACCAGCACGCACCGATTGCCCAGGAATGCCTCGCCGCCGGGCTGCACGTGCTCAGCGAAAAGCTGATGGCCCACAACACCAAGCAGTGCAAAGAGGTGATTCGCTCGGCCCGCGACAAGAATCTGCTGTTGGCGGTCGGGCACCAGCGGCACTACAGCGTGCTGTACGACAACGCAGCGAGTTTGGTGCACTCCGGGCTGCTGGGTGACATCAAGTTCATCCGCGCCCAGTGGCATCGCAACAACAGCTTTCCGAACAGCGACCAGTGGAATCCGTCCCTTAAGAAAGAGGACGTCGAAGCGCTCAAGGGGCGGGTGGAGGAGTTTGGATACAGCTCGATTGAGGAACTGGTCAAGTGGCGGCTGTTCAAGGAGACGGGCGGCGGGCTGATGGCCGAACTCGGCTCTCACCAGATGGATGCCGCCAGCATCTTCCTGGGGCACGTGCATCCGATCGCCGTGCATGGGTACGGCGGGAAGAATTTCTATGGCGTCAAGGGGATCGGCTCGCTCGACAAGCAACAGGACCCCCGCGACATCGACGACCATATCTATGTCACGTTCGAGTTCCCCGGTCCGCATTACGCGGAGGACCAGAACGACATCGCCGTCGTGACGTACTCGTCCATGAATACCAACCGCTTCGAACCGTATGGTGAGTGGGTCTACGGCAGCCGCGGCACCCTGATTATGAAGGGCGAGAAGGAAGCGTTGCTCTACAAGGAGGAAGGCCGCGGCTCGCAGGGGGGCGGACCCGATCAGCGGCTGTGGGTCGTGTCCGGAACGGCCGGTGGCGGACCGGTGCTCGAAGCGTACGAGACATCGTCCGGCGCTGCGAAGAAGGCGGACGACGGCGGCGGCTGGGGAGACAACATCTCGCGAGGTTACACCGAGGAGATGGAGCACTTCTGTTTCGCGATCCGCAATCAGGGACCGGACTACTACCCCGGCGGGAAACCGTTGCCGCGCGAGGAAGGGGGGCTGCGTTGCAATGGCGTCGTCGCGATGGCCGATGCCATTATGGCCCTCACTGCGAACCGGGCGATGGCCCTGCATCAGCGGATCGAATTCAAGGACGCCTGGTTCGACCCCGACACGCCCGATACGCCCGAACATGACTATCCGCTGGAGGGCGAGAATCCGGACGATTTCCTCGCCACGTGAGTGGGCGCTTCGTGGGACGCCCACGGATTGCAACCCGTGGGCTTTGGTGATGACGTTCTCACATAAACAACGCCGGGCATTTCAGGTTCATGGCACGCTGGCCGGATAACGCGCAGTCAACGCTGGTGACGGCGCTGCTGATCTTCGGGTTGTTTCCTGCGCTGTGCTGGCTGACGTGGTGGTTCGTGCGCGGATGACGGGAGTCTGAATGAGGATGATCGCAGCGGATGAGGTTCATCGAATGGTATCTGGGAATTCCGACGACTGAGCCCGGACAGGGGCTCGATTGGGAGTTTCGCGCGGCTTCCCCATTCGATGCAGCTCTCCCCCTGTGGGCCGGTGTGCTGTTGGGAGCGGTCGTCGTTGTGGCGGTGGTGGCGATCTACTTTCGGGATGCCCGGAGGCTCTCCTGGCCCCGACGAGCCGGGCTGATCCTGCTGCGGCTGACGAGCCTCGCGCTGCTGCTGCTCATGCTGGGACAGTTTTCTCTGGCGGTGACGCAGACCGGATTGCCGTCGCTGGCAATCCTGATCGACACCTCCGCCAGCATGGGGTTCGAGGACCGTTTTACCGAACGGGAACCCGCACAAGTGGCGGACCGTCTGGCGAGACAGGCGTCGACGGAACCGGCGAGCCGGCTGAATCTGGCCAAGGCACTGCTGACGGGTGAAGAGGGACGTTTTCTCGCAGAATTACGGCGGACGCATCGGCTGCACGTCTATCAGTTCTCCGGAACGGCGGCTCCGTTGGACCTCACCCGGGACCGTGAAACGGATGACGGAGCGGACCCGCTGGTGGCGGCGATCCGGACGTTGGGTGCGGACGGCGAGGCAACACGACCGGCGGTGGCCGTGCGGCAAGTCTTGGACGACCTGCGTGGCAGTCCCCCCTCAGCCATGCTCGTGCTGACGGACGGCATTGCAACGACAGGGGACGAGGACCGGCTGGTGCGCGCGGCGGATGAGGCGCGTGCCCGTTCGGTGCCGCTGGTGCCGATCGGTTTTGGCAGCGACGAACCGGTCAAGGACGTGCAGTTGACCGGCCTGCTCGCCGAAGACGTGGTCTTCGCTGATGACCCGCTCACGTTCGCCCTTCAAGTCAAGGCATTTGGTTACGCCGGCAGACGGGCCAAGCTCACGCTGCGGCGGGAGGGTCGCCGGTCGGTGATTGACACGACCGAAGTGGAGTTGGAGGCCGACGGGAGTCCGGCTGTTGCCGAATTGACTGACGTGCCGTCGGAGGAGGGGGACTTCAAGTACGTCGTCGAAGCGACCGCTCTGCCGGGTGAAACGGATCACGAGAACAACGCCCTCGAGCACCGGGTTCGTGTTCGACGGGAGCAGTTGAAGGTGCTGTTGGCGGAGCGGGTGCCGCGCTGGGAGTTTCGTCATCTCAAGCCGCTGCTCGAACGGGACCCGGCGGTGCAGTTGCATACGGTGCTCCAGGCGGCGGACCTGAGTTTTCCGGATGAAGACCGCACAGCACTTCGGCGGTTTCCGGTCACGCGCGAATCGTTGTTCTCGTATGACGTGGTCATCATCGGCGACATTGATCTGGATTACTTGAGCGCCGGGGCTGTTGAGCATTTACGGGAATTCGTCGCCGAGCGCGGCGGCGGGCTGATTCTGATTGCGGGGCCGCGCTTCAACCCGACCGCCTATGCGGAGACGCCGCTGGGCGAACTGCTTCCGGTGGAGTCGTCGCCAAGCAATGGCGCGGGGCGGAATGGCGCGGAACGGCGCGGCGGAGAGCTGGGCAGTACGGTGCCCGGTGGCGCGACGACGAGTGGGTTTCGTCCGCGGTTGACCGTCGAGGGGCGGACGCGGGCCGCGCTGCGGCTGTCCGGTTCGGCGGAGGAGAACACGAGACTATGGGAGACGTTGCCGCCGCTCTACTGGCTGCACAAAGCGGGGCGTCGCAAGCCGGGTGCCCAGGTACTGGCCGAGCATCCGACACGGCGAAACGGATTCGGCCCGTTGCCGGTGATCGTGACGCAGCGATTCGGCGCGGGACAGGTATTGTTCCATGCGACCGACGAGTTGTGGCGGTGGCGGGAGCGCGTGGAAGACCGGTACTACGGTCGCTACTGGCTGCAAATGGTGCGCTATCTCAGCCGCTCGAAACTGCGTGGCGGGGCGGGCGGGATGGAACTGGTGACCGACCGCAGCGTCGTGCCGCAGGGTGAGTCGGTCGAACTCAGGCTCCGCGTGCTTGATCCGGCATCGCGGCCTGCGGAGGGCGTTCTTCCGGAAGTGGTGGTCGAAGGGCCTCGCGGGCGGCGGGAAACCGTGACGCTGTCGCCACAGCCGGAATCACCGTTGATTTTTAGCGGCCGCATCTCGTCGTTGCCGGCGGGCCGGTATCACGCCTGGCTGGCGACACCGGCAAGGGGCGAGGCACCGGCGACGGACGGCGCGTCGGATGGCTCGTCGGCACCGGTGGGGGAGGGCGTGCCGAGCGTCGACTTTCGCGTCGAGGTTCCCGCGGGCGAGCTCCGGGTGCGGGCCTTTCAGGCGGCGGAACTGGTGAGCGCGGCTCGGAAATCACACGGGACGTACTATCCGTTCTGGGAGGCGGAACGGTTTCTGTCGGAGGTGCCGCCGGGCCAAACGGTGGCGGTTTCTTCGGAGATCTCTGTCCCTTTGTGGAACCGTTGGGAGTTGTTGATGCTGTTGGCGGCGTTGTTGGCGGCGGAGTGGATTTCGCGAAAGCGCGCCGGACTTGTATGATGGGGAGCGCACGCCGGAGTTTCGCCGCACATTTGAAATGTGTGGCGAAACTCGAATGCGAGTCGAAGTGTACGGTGGAATCAATATCACGCGCAAGACCTCATGACACAACGCTGGGATAATCTTGCTGAATTGGTGCGCAGCCGTTTGCGACGGCTGGTGATGGTGCGCGGTTTGGCGTTGGTGTGCGGGGCCGCGGTGGGGTTGGTCTGGCTCGCGGGGATCGCCGACTGGGCGCTGCACCTCGATATGTCCTGGGGACGCGCGTGCCTCGGCCTGGGCGTCGTCCTCGCGTCTCTCACTCTCTTGTGGCGGGTCGTTGCGAGGCCGCTCTTGATCAGGGTGTCGGATGTTGAAATCGCCCGTCTCATCGAGCAGCGTTTACCGGCGTCAGCAAACGATTTGTCGAGCGCGGCTCAGTTTCGATCGTCGCATCTGGACCCGGCACTTGGCTCGCCGGACCTGCAGCGAAGCACGGTCTCGAAGGCGGATCGGGCGATTCAGGAGATTGATCTCGAAGGGTTGTTCGTGACGGCGGGGGCGGTTCGGCGGCCTTTGTTTGCGGCAGCCGCCGTGGGTGTGATGGCCCTGGCGTCGGTCATCGCGGCTCCGCTTTCGGCACGAACGGCGTTGGAGCGGCTGGCGATGCCATTCGCCGATGTTCAGTGGCCGCGAACGACACAGTTGCAGCTCTTGGGGGCCGAGTTGACGCCCCTCAAGAATGATCTGATGAGAACGACTGCCGGTGAGCCGCTCTCGGTTTATGTTGAAAACGTGCTGGGGCCGCTGCCGGACGATTTGACGCTTGAGTTGCGGTTGCCGGACGAGACTGAGCAGCAGCAGTCCCTGCGAACAACGCTGCTCCGGGACAGCGGCGGCGAGTCGCATGAAGTGGGCATTGTGACGCTGCTCACCTATCGGGGACCGGTTCGATTTCGGGTTTGGGGCGGCGATGATGACGGGACTGACTGGCGGACGCTTGAAGTCGTGCCGGCACCGGCATTGGAAGACGTTTCCATCACGCTGACCCCTCCGGAATATGCTGGGCGTGAGGTGCGAACGATCGATGGAGCCGGGTTGATCGAAGGGCTCGTGGGCAGCCGCGTGACGATTGAAGGACGGGCCAACCTGTCGTTGGCGTCATCGTTGCTGCATCGCGAGGGGCAGTCTCCGCAGCCGATGACGCTCACGGAGGGTGGTCGCCGGTTCCGGGGGGAATTTGTGATCGAAGAACCGGGGCCGTCGTGGTACTGGTTCGAGCTGACGGATGAGCATGGTCTCGGAGAGCCGGACCCTGCGCGTTACGAGTTGCGGGGCATGGCCGACCGTCCGCCGGTGGTGTACATCGACGAGCCGGCGACCGATCTGACGGTGACCCCGGCCGCTGCGCTGCCGCTGCGAGTGATTTCACGTGACGACTTGGGACTGACGGAACTGCGATTGAGACACACCGATGCGGTGGTTGCGCTTTTGGAAACGGGTGCGACGAGCGATGCGGCATCGTTGGAGGTGCCGGGGGCCGAGATGGTGCCGCTCGCGATGTCAGGCCTGGGGTCGGTCGAGGAAGACGTGCAGACCGTCTGGGGTCTCAGTGGGCTCGGACTGTCTCCGGGCACACGACTGACGTACTGGGTGGAAGCGGTCGATGCCTGTGACCTCGACACGAAGCCGGATGAACCGCCGGGCCAAGTGGGGACCAGCGCGCGGCGGCACCTCGACGTGATCTCCGAGTCGGACAAGCAACGGGAGTTGGCTGCGCGGCAGTCGGGCATTCTGGATACGCTGGACGCGCTCTGCGACCGCCAGGCTGAGGCGCGGGACATCACGGCTCAACTGCGGATTCAGGCGGAGCTGGCGCAGCGGCTGCGTCCGGCAGATTTTGATCTGCTCAAACAGGCTGAGGCGGAGCAACGGGAGATCCGGCAACAGGTGGCGGACGACTCGTCCGGTCTGGCGCAGGAGGTTGCTGAGATTCTTCGCGAGCTGGACGCCAATCGGATTGACGATCCGGAGTCGGCGCAGCGGCTGGCCGTGTTGGCAAGCGATTTGGGCGACCTGGACCGTCGTTGGCTGCAAAACATCGAACAGTCGCTGGCGCGAGCACGCAAGGCGGCCGGTTCGCCGGAAGACGGTCCCCATGATCCGGATGGTGATGACGGGCATGAAAACGGAAACGATGGAACAGGAGAGGGTGAGGAACCGGACGATTCGTCACCAGTGAATGAGACGCTTCCGGAGCAACTGCGAGATGCGGAGGAAGCACAGGCTTCTGCGTTGGCGGTTCTTGCCGATGCGGCCAAGCTGCTGGGAGGGTGGCGGCAGCGGTTTCGTGTCAGCAGTGAACTGGACGCGCTGCTTTCCGACCAGAAAGGCGTTCAGCAGGAGACCAAAGGGATCGGCCGCGAAACGATGGCAAAAGCGGCGTCACGTTTGTCCGCCCAGCAGCGGGCCGATTTGGCCCGCCTTTCGGACCGTCAACGGCGGTTGGCCTCGCGGCTCGAACAACTCCTGAAACCGCCCGGCTCGGAGCCGAGTGATTCGAAGCAGTCCGATTCGGAGCAGTCTTCGGGTGACACCGGCGATGCCGCAGGACATGGTGCCGCAGGGCATGGTGACGCAGGCGAGATCCCGCAGGAACTGGCCGAAGCGCGGTCGTGGCTTCGTCAGCAGAACACGGCTGGGCAGATGCATCAGGCGGCGGAGTCTTTGAAACGGAACGAGATCCCGGCAGCGGCGAGTGCTCAGGAGAACGTTCTTGCGGCCCTGCGAGACTTCGCGGAACGGCTGCATCAATCGCCGTTGGGCGATCCGGAGACATTGCTCTCAGAGTTGCACGACTCGCGGGAACAGGTGGAGACGCTGCGGAAGGAGCAGGAAATGCTTGCCGCCGCGTCACAGCAGGCGCTCGGTCCGAGCGCTGATCCCAAGCGACAGGAGCAGTTGCAGCGGTTGCTCAAGCAACAGTCCGGCCTGGCGGACGAGGCGGAGGAGATGGCCCGTCGTTTGAAGCGACGTCTGCATGCCGGTGCGGCGCGGACGGCGGATCGGGCTTCGCAACGGATGCACGACGCACAGAGGGCGCTGGAGCAACAGCAGCCGGAAGGGGTCGCCGTCAACCAACAGGAGGCGTTGGACGATCTCGAACAGTTGGCGAATGAGTTGGATTCGCTCCAGCAGCAAGCGGAAGGGGAGTTGGCGGAACAGCAGATGCGGCAACTTGCAGACAAATTGCGGAAACTCGCCGATGACCAAGGGGCGCTGCGCGAGACGACGGCCGATCTGGACACCCGGCAGGCGGATCGCGGCTCGTGGAGCCGGTCGCTTCGCCGGGAACTCCGCGCATTGGCCGACCGTCAGCGGGAACTGCGCACGCAGCTCGAACAACAACAGGGAGTCATGGACGAATTACCGGTGGCGCAAGCGGCACTGGCCGGCACGGGTGAGACGATGGAACGGGCGAGCGCGCTGCTCGATGGCCGACGGACAGGTGAGCCGACCCTGTCCGTGCAGCGAGAAGCGGAGCAGCGACTGATCGCGATCGTCGAGGTCGTGTCAGAGCCGGACGACAGCACACCGGGGGAGACGCCCCTTGCCGAGCAGCCGCCGGAGGGAGAACCGGGAACGCAGCAGCAGTCGCCGGGCCTGCAGATGACGACGCAGCTGAAACTGCTGCGACGGATGCAGGCGGACGTCAATCGCCGCACGATGGAATTGGCGTCGGCCGATGGAACCGATGATGTTGAGGGCAAAGCCGGCGACGACACGGAAGGCGACGACACGGAAGGCGATGATACGAAGGGGGACGACCACACAAACGGCGTCGACGAGGACGTCGCAGCGACGGAGGCGATCCAGGAGTTGCGGGCCTTGCTTGCCCGGGAGCAGGGGCGGATCGCCGAGTTGTCGCGGGAGTTGCTGCAGCACGTCATCAACTCGCAGATGCCGGCGCGCAGCGAAGACGCGGAGAGCGACGGCGCCGAGAGTGAAGCCGCGGAGGGGGTGAAACCGCAATGAAACTCTCAACGGAAACACCGTTTGTCATTGGCATCCTGGTTGCGACCGCAATGTGGTGCGCTTCTCCGGCATTGGGGGTCCACGCGGACGACGATCTCGACCGGCAATTGCGAGATTCGTTGGAGGGCTCCGGCAAAGCCGGCGAGGCGGATTCGCCGGTGACGGTCGTCAATCGGCTGCTGGAGAATACGGCTTCGGCCCGTGAGCGGTTGGCAGCCGGAGAACTCGACGAACGGACGGCGACGATTCAACAACAGATATTGGACGATTTGGACGCTCTTATCGGGCTGGCGGGCTCGTCGCCGCCTGCGGGCAGCCCGTCGGCCCCCCCTGCGGGAGGAGGGGCGCCGTCGCAGGCGCCGGGTTCCGGGCAGTCCGGCCAAGCACCGGTTGAGAAGGCTCAGAAATCGGCCGGAGAGACCGATTCGGCGGGAAGCGGCGAGCCGGGGGGCGATCCGAATGCGATGTCGCGGGAGTCGGCCGAGCGGACGGCGACGGCGGGAGAATCAGCCGCGGACCGGGAGCGGCGGCTGGGACTGGCGACCGCCGCCTGGGGGCATCTTCCGCCAAAAGTTCGCGAACAGATGCGGAGTGCCTTTAGCGAGACCTACCTTCCCGAGTACGATGAGCTTGTTCGTCGTTACTATGAAGCGCTGGCGGCCCGTCGCGAACAACGGGAAATGCCGGCGGCTCCTTTGGCGCCGTGATGATCGGTGTCCGTTTCTGATTGCCCCCCCATGTCTGCCCCCCGTTCGTCCCGCCGCACCCGGCCCGTCCGTCCTCCGCATCGTGATCTTCCTGAGGCGACCGGACCGATGCGGCTGCAGCGCTTTCTGGCGGCGGCCGGCTTGGGATCGCGTCGGCATTGTGAGGAGTACATTCTGGCCGGCCGCGTCACCGTGGATGGCAAGATTGTTTCCGAATTGGGGGCACAGGTCACCCCGGAGGAGCAGGCGGTCACGTTTGACGGGGAGCCTCTGCGGTTGGAGCGGAAGCAGTACTATGCCCTCAACAAGCCGATTGGCTTTCTGTGCACGCATGCGGCCCCCCACGGGCGGCGAAGTGTGACCGAGCTGTTTCCTCCCGGCGGACCCCGGTTGTTCGCCGTGGGGCGTCTCGACGAGACGAGCGAAGGACTGCTGATCGTCACCAATGACGGCGAGTTGGGGAACAAGCTGGCGCATCCCCGGTATCGGATCGACCGCACGTACTTGGTGCAGGTCGCCGGGCATCCTCCCCGCTCGGTGCTGGAACAACTCGAACGCGGGATGCACTTCGCGGAGGGGAAATTCCGCGCCCAGGGTGTCAGGCCGGTCAAGAAACAGGGCAAGAGCACGTTCCTGGAGATTCGACTCCGCGAGGGCCGCAACCGGGAGATCCGGCGGCTACTGGCCCGGATCGGGCATAAGGTGATGAAGCTGCAACGGGTCGGTTTCGGTCCGGTGCGGCTGGGGCGGCTCAAGCCGGGCGAGTTCCGCGAACTTCGCCCGGCTGAAGTGCACGCCCTAAAGGAATTGGTCCAGAAGACGGCGTCGTCTCGTGTGACAAAGGCGAAACCCGCCAAGCGGCGAAAATCGGTTCGTCCGCAGCGATGAGGGACGCGAGAGCAAAGGTCGTTTCGTTGTGAATCAGAAGATCGTTCCTGCAACCTGAATCTTCCCGGCACCAAGTCGTGTTGACAGTCAAGAATGGGTAGCTTGGGTTGTCCCAACCCGTGTCGCCTCGCGACAAGAAGCCTTTGCGTGATTCGTCCAGTGAACGACAGGCTTCCTGCCGCTGCGCGGCACCGGTTGGGCCAACCGGTGCTACCCGGACTTCCCTTGAGATCAGGCGATTGGAATGTCATCACGACCTAGTCTTCCCGGACCTGCTCTGCCCGGTATGGTCGCGGATGCCGGTTGGACCACCGCGCGGGTCGTCGAACAGCGAACACTGGCGGCGGGCACGTTCCGGCTGCGATTGCACTGCCCGGAGGCGGCGGCGCGAATCACGCCCGGACAGTTCTTCATGGTGCGGCCTCACGGTGGGACCGATCCGCTGTTGGGGCGTCCCTTCGCCCTTTATGACACGATCGACGGGCAAGACGGGTCTCCGGAGTCGATCGGCTTTGTGTATCACGTGATCGGCAAGATGACTTCGCTGATGAGCCGCTGGACGGGCGGCGAAGCGGTCGAGTTCTGGGGGCCGCTGGGGAACGGGTTTCCGGTGCCCCGCTGTCGGCATCTGATGTATGTGGGCGGAGGCATCGGTTATACGCCGTCGCTGGCTGTCGCGCGGGAAGCGCTCGGGCAGAGGGCCTATGGATCCCCCGCACGCTCCGCGGAACAGGCGGCCGAACGGGTCACACTTTATTACGGGGTGCAATCAGCCGGCCAACGGGCCGATCTGACGGACCTGGAAAGCATCGACGGCCTGACGATCCGCATTGCGACTGATGACGGCAGCGAAGGGCATCCGGGATTGGTGACCGATCTGCTGCGCGAGTCGCTCGATGGGGACGATCCTCCGGAAGCGGTCTATTGTTGCGGCCCGTTGCCCATGATGACGGCGGTCGGTCGCATCTGCCGGGAGGCGGATGTCGATTGCTGGTTGTCGCTGGAGACGCCGATGGCGTGCGGGTTTGGCGCGTGCTTCAGTTGCGTCACCCGTGTGCAGACCGACGACCCCGACGGCTGGGATTACCGCCGCACGTGCGTTGAGGGCCCGGTGTTCCCGGCGGCGCAGCTCGTGCTCGATTGACAACAGCCCGTCACGAATGGCAGGCTCAAGTGTGAAACAACTTGCGTTCTGACGAAATCACTTGTTCCCAAGCTCCGGATTGGGAACACGCGCCTTGCAAAGCTCTGCTTTGCCGTCGCGAAACTCCGTTTCGCGGACGTGCATTCCCAAACAGAGTTTGGGAACGAGAGTGTGGGACCGAGGCGATTGAGTGCCGAACAAGTGAGTGCGAGACAAAACGACGCTCTGACGAAAGACTTTCACGATGAAGATGAACTGTTTGCGGACGGCCATTTGGGTCGTCGGATCGATTTCGATTGCGATGGCGATGCTGGTGACGTCGCGGATGCGGGCAGCGGAGCCGTCGTTGGCGGACGAGCTGCCGCGGCTGCCGGCCGTTGGGGCATCCGATGCGCTCAAGACGTTCACGATTCAGCACGACTTTTCGTTGCAGCTCGTTGCGTCAGAGCCGCTCGTGGCCGATCCGGTGTCCGCGTGCTTCGATGAGTGGGGCCGGATGTACGTCGCGGAGATGCACGGATATCCGTACTCGGCGGAGGTTCGCCGGTATCAGCCGAAACCGCTCGGCAAGAAGGACGCGGCGATCATTCGGCGGCTCGAAGACAAAGATGGCGACGGCGTGTTCGAGAGCAGCCTTGTATTCGCCGACCGCATGAGCTGGGTGACGTCGGTCTGCTGTTACGACGGCGGTCTGTTTGTGCTCGCTCCCTCGAAACTGTGGTATCTCAAGGATACCGACGGTGACGGGCGGGCCGATGTGCGACGGCTGGTGTTCACGGGGTTCAGCCGGGACAACGTGCAGGGACTGGCGAACAACCTCAAATGGGGGCCGGACAACCGCATCTCTCTTTCGAGCGGCACGAACGGCGGAGAGCTGATCCGCGGCGGGGAGTCGCTGGGGAGCCTGCGGGGGGCCGATTTCTGTTTTGATCCCCGCACAATGGAGGTCGAGTTCCTCACCGGCGGACGGCAATTCGGGCATAGCATGGACGACTGGGGCCACCGATTCGTCTGCTCCAACAGCAATCACATTCAGCACATTGTGTATGAGCGGCGCGATCTGGAGGGAAATCCGGGGGTATCGGTCCCCAACATCATTCGGAGTATCGCCGCGGAAGGTCCGGCGGCACCGGTGTTTCGCACGAGTCCCGCGGAGCCGTGGCGGATCGTACGGACACGTCGTCGCGCGGCCGACCCGGAATTCCGCAAGCGTCTGCCGCCGACGGAGCTCGTCCCGATCGGCTTCTTCACATCAGCAACGGGCGTCACCATTTACCGGGGAGATGCGTACCCGGAGGAGTATCGCGGCAACGCGTTCATCGGCGATGTGGGCGGCAACCTCGTGCACCGGAAGGCACTCGCGCCCAACGGACCGAGCTTTACGGCGACCCGCGCGGAGCAGGGTGTCGAATTCCTGACGTCGACGGATACGTGGTTTCGGCCGGTGAATTTCGTCAATGCGCCGGATGGTTGCCTGTATATTCTCGACATGTATCGGGAAACGATCGAGCACCCGCGGTCGGTTCCCGAAGACATCAAGGCGCATCTGGACCTGGAGGGGGGCGATGACCGCGGACGGATCTGGAGACTGGCGCCGCCGGGTTGGACGTTCCAGCGGCCCTCGCAGTTGGGCGAGTTGGCGTCTGCCGACCTTGTCAAGCATCTGGAGTCCGCGAACGCGTGGCATCGGCAGACGGCACAACGTTTGTTGTGGGAGCGACAGGACCGCACGGTCGTCGACGCGGTGCGAGAACTGGGGAAAACGTCGTCCTCTCCCTTGGGACGTTTGCATGCATTGGACACCTTGCAGGGGCTCGATGCGCTGACGGCTGAGGATATCACCCGGGCGCTATCCGATGAGGATGTGCGCTTGCAGCGGCGGGCTTTGGTCGTCTTGTCTCAGAACTTGGGGGACGCGGACCGGTCGGTCTCGGTCGGCGAGGAGATGTCAGCGAGTCTGAAATCACTCGCCGCCGACGCCAATCCGCAGGTCGTCGTCGCACTCGCGTTGACGCTGCGGCAGTTGAGCGGCGAGCTTCGCTCCGGGCTCTGGCAACAACTGGCCGCGACCGCTTCGTTGATGCCCGACTTGCGAGCCGCGCTGCTGCTGGGGGCGACGGAGAACCGCGTCGCGCTCATTCGCGGACTGGCGGCCTCGGCCGACGGCGACCGGCTTCGGCTGATGCTGGACCTCACGGAGATGGTGGGACTGGCCAACAACGCGGAGGAAGCTGCCGGGGTGCTTGCGGTCGTGGCGGACGACGCCTGTGCGGATTCCGTGCGACCGCAGTTGCTGACCTCATTGGGGCGGGGGTTGCGGCGGCGATCCGGTTCCCTGATGGAACTCGTCCGTTCCTCCGCCGTCGCTGCCGGGATTCGCGAACCGATTGAGCGGCTGATGGCCGAGAGCCAAACAGTCGCGTCGCAGACCGATCGTTCCGATGCCCAGCGGGAGCGGGCAATCGGATTGCTGGCGTATGCTTCGTTTGCCGATGCGGGCCCGGTGCTGGGTGCATTGCTCACGCCGCAGACATCGCAGCGGCTGCAACAGGCGGGAATCGCGGCGCTCAATCAACATCCCGGGGCCGAAGCGGGGACCGTATTGCTGGAGAACTGGGAGTCGTTCAGCCCGGCTTCACGGAAGGCGGCTGTGAGCGCCATGCTGTCGCAAAAGGTGCGGACCACAGCTCTGCTACAGGCGATGACGGCCGGGAGTGTCAAGCCGGGTGACCTCGAACCGGCCGACCGGCAGTTGCTGTTGAATCATCCGGACGCGGAGCTTCGGACCCTCGCAGGCAAGGTGATTGGCCAGCCAACATCGGACGATCGCGAGGAAGTGATCGCCCGTTACGAGCCGGCGCTGGAAACGTTCATCGACGTTGAGCAAGGCCGCGCGGTCTACAAGAAAACGTGTGCGAACTGCCACCGGCTGGGGCAGGAAGGGCATGCGGTCGGTCCGGATCTGGTGTCGGTCAAAAACAAATCGGCTCGCGACCTGCTGATCGCCATTCTCGACCCGAACCGCGAGCGACAGCCCAACTATGCCAGTTACTCGCTGGTCACCGCCGCCGGCCTCGTGGTGACGGGCATCATCAGCGGCGAGACCTCCGAAAGTGTGACGTTGCGCCAAGCCGAAGGAAAAGAGGAGACAATCCTGCGCGAGGACATCGAAGTGCTCCGCTCGAACGGCGTATCGCTGATGCCCGCCGGCATGGAAAAGGACCTCAGTCCCGAGCAAATTGCCGCGGTGATTGCGCTGATTCGCGGAGGCAGGGGCCAGTAGCGGCCGCATTAAGAACGGTCCGGAGGTATCGGCGGCAGACCGGACAACAGCCGCGTTTGCCTCCGACAGACGCTGCCGTTTGACTGGCCTGCGAGCGTGACGTAGGTTTTCGAGGATGGTCCCTCGCTCTGAGCGCGACGGCCCGGCTTGCCGGGACGATTGCAACGATTCATCAGGTTGCGCATCGGGTCGACGTCCGCCTCTGCCCCTCGCCCGCCTTGAGTCTCGAGTGGAATGTCTGAAAAAATCGAGAAACTCTCGCCTGCCGATTTCCTGGCCGAGTTGACGTCGCAGAATGACGGAGAGGCGCTGAGGGCAGCCGTTGCCGAGCCGCCCGCCGGCACCTCAGTTGACCGCGGCCAGTCTCCTCTGGAGACCGGCGAATCTCGGGATACCCAACCGCTCGATACACTGGTCGCCTCGGTCGATGCGGAGCCGCTTTGCGAGACGGTGGTGACACCGGACGACTCTTCCGATGGCGTCGAGTACGTGAAGTCCGGCCGGGGAGGGGTCTGCCAGGCGCGGAGCTTCAGCCTTCCGGGCGCGGCACAGGGCAACTCGCAGTTGTCGGAATTGTTTGAACGAGTCAATAACCTGCTGGGGGGATCGGGCATTGGGGACGAAGAGTTTTGCCCCGCCTGCCCGTCGTCGCTGGAGGAGGCGCAGCTGACCAGCGAGGAAGTCGAGCGGCTGGCACTCAAGTATCTGCTGCAGCGAGGGTCCGCTTCGGGACGCGAGATTTGTCGGCAGGTCAAGCTGTCGTTCGCGATCATCGACCCCTTGCTCAAGCAATGGAAGAAAGAGCAGTTGGTCGCCTTCAAAGGATCGGCCGAAGCGGGGGACTACGTTTTTACAATCACCGATTCCGGACGCGACCGGGCCAAACGTTATCAGGAGGAATGCAGCTACTTTGGCTCCGCACCGGTCTGTTTGGAAGACTATCTGCGGGCCATGGCCGCACAAAGCATTGCCAACCAGGAGGCGACCGAAGAGGACCTCGAACGGGCGTTTTCCGACCTGTTAATCAGCGACACGATGTTCGAGCGTTTGGGACCGGCGATCAATTCGGGGCGGGGCATGTTTCTGTTCGGCGAACCGGGCAATGGTAAGACCAGTATTGCCGAGCGAATCACGTCCTGTTTCGGGTCGACCATCTGGATCCCGCGGGCGCTGGGCATCGATGGCGACATCATCCGCCTGTTCGATCCGGGTGTGCACGAAATGGTGGAGTTGGAGTCCGACGAGGACAGCCTGTTCGATCTCTCCGGTGTCGATCCCCGTTGGGTCCGTGTGGTGCGGCCGACGGTTGTTGCCGGCGGCGAGTTGACAATGGAAGAACTGGAGGTCTGCCAGAATCCCCAAACGAAAATCTGCGAAGCGCCGCTGCAGCTCAAGTCGAACTGCGGGACGCTGGTGATCGACGACTTTGGCCGTCAGACGATGCCGGTCGAAGTGCTGCTTAACCGCTGGATCGTGCCGCTCGAAAAACGATATGACTTTCTCAACCTGCCCAGTGGCAAGAAGCTGCAAGTGCCGTTCGACCAGTTGATCATCTTCTCGACGAACCTGGAGCCGCGCGACCTTGTCGACGGGGCGTTTCTCCGCCGCATTCCCTACAAAATCGAAGTGCCCGATCCGAGCGAAGAGCACTTTCGCCAACTGTTCGACATCATGGCTCCCAAGCTGGGGCTCGTCCACAGCCCGGACGCGGTCGACCATCTGATTGAGAAGCATTACAAGGCGGCCAATCGTCCGTTCCGCGCCTGTCAGCCGCGCGACTTGTTGTTGCAGATTCGCAACTACTGCATCTACCGACGGATTCCCAAAAAAGTCACGCCGGAGGGTTTCGACTTCGCCGTGGGGATCTACTTCTCGGTGATGTAGCGGACCAGATGTTGCGGTCGCCGTGATGGCAAAATTCTGCTGCGCACTCGCACTGGCACGAGTATTGCGTCGGATCGAAAAAACTTGTGGGCCTTGCCCGATGGGAATGTCCGGCCCCTGCTTCGGCTCAAAGGTCCGAATTTGCCGGTCTTGGTCTGGACCGGTGAAAGCCGGGGCCGGTACAGAGGAACGGTTCTGGCAACTGGTGCGGCCACTTGGACTTGGGGAACGCTTCATGCGATCCGGCCGTTGCCCAGTGTCGTCATCGTCAATGTCCCGCGGGCTTGGTATGCGAGACTCATGCCTGATGGAAGAGCACCCTCTTTGGCGTTTTGACACCGGCTCTCGTTTACCGTGGGCAAAATGACAATCCCAGCGAACCTGTTCAACAACGCGATGCTGTTGCTGCGAGCCGGCATTCTGGCCGTTCCGCTTGTCGTGAATGGACAGACGCCCGACTGGGAGGGCACTCCTGGTTCCCGACCGTCCCGGTTCGTGCGACCGGAGAGTACGTCGACGGCGGTGTTGGTGGCGCGGTTTCACCCAGTGGCGCGCGGCCATTTTCCCGATTCGACTGCGACCAACGTCTCGCTCCCCCAAACAGCAGGCAATCGGATGATTGCTGACGAGTCTCTCCCGGAGGGGCCGCGGTTCGGGCCGGATCTCGGGAAAGGCGATCTCGGAGAAGGAGAGGATCGTCGATCGCCGGTCACCACGCTTGGGCCACCCGCGTTTGAGCCGGCTAAGCAAGACGTTGGACCTGCACTGGTCCCGGACGGGCAAGCCGCGCCGCCGAGTTTTCCGGCGGCAGGGGAGCCGGGCTTGGCCGTTGCTGCCGACCCCTGCTACTGGATCGTCAGCAGTCGTAAGCTGCCGCAGGAATTGCCGCCGCGGGCCCATCAACCGCTGCAAGTCCTTGAAAGACATCCCGACGGCACACTGCTGCCGAGCGATCTTGGCTCGCTGAGGAGCCGAATTGTGCCGGGCGTTCCAGTGTGCATCTTCGTTCACGGGACGTTCGTGGACATGGAGTGGCATCAAAGGGAGTCGGCCCGCACTTACGACTGGGTCCGTCAGGCAGCACCGGATCGACCGTTGCATGTCATTTTCTATACGTGGCCCAGTGATACCGACAGCACCTGGCGAAGCCCGCTGTTGGTCAAGCAGCGCGGGCGTTGGGCCGAAAACAACGCGTTCTATCTCGCGGGTTTCATCGCCCAACTGCCTGCGGAGTGTCCCGTCAGTTTTGTCGGGCACAGCCATGGGGCGCGGGCGGTTGTGGCGACGCTGCATGTCCTGGGAGGCGGAACGATCGGCGGCTATTCGTCTTCTGACGACACGGGCCGCGCCCGCCGCTATCGGGCCGTCCTTGCCGCAGGGGCACTCGACCGGCACTGGCTCAACCCGGGGCAGCGGTACGAACAGGCGCTCCCTCGCGCCGAAGGCATCCTCAACCTTCGCAATCCGGGAGATCTGGCCCTGCACTACTACCCGCTGCGGAAGCCGTTTGGGCACAAGGCGATCGGCGAGACCGGCTTCACGCTCTGGGACCGGGTCCGTCTGGGTGCCCTAAACCCGAAAGCGCTCGACCTCGACGTCTCCCCGTTCATCGGTCTGGGACACACGTGGCCCCATTTTTATGGCGAACCCCGCATCGCCCGGGCCATCGTGCCGTACACACACTTCGCCGACCCGTGACGTCGCCAGCACGTCGGGTCACTTGGCCCTGGGGCGCGTTCGCCGTGGGGCAGTGGGGCAGCAGATGCCCGTTTGTCGCAGGCCCAGCGTGGGGGCACGCACAACCCACCGGGTGAGAATAGAAGAATGTTCATCTTCACTCATTCCGCGCGCACCTTTTCGACTCAGACGACTGACTTCAACAGGACGCCACAGGCATAGGCGAGCGCGGCAGCGCCTCCGCCGACGACGAACGTCTCTGCGCCGGACCAGTACCACGGTTGGTCGACGAACCGAGACTTGGCAGCACCGACGGCGAAGAAGGCAGTTCCCGTCATGACGGTGCTCCAGGCGTACGGCGCGGGCAACTCCCAGCCGAGCAGGATGCGTCCCAAAAACGGCATCAACGGCACGACGCCGACGACCAGGAATGCAGCGAACGTCGCCCCAGCCGCCTTCCAGGCGATCGGACCGGTCAAAGAAACGCCGTGCTCTTCCTTGAGCATAGTCTCGATCCACTGCTGACGGTTGGAAGTGATGATTTCCACCGCCCGCCGCAGATCGTCGTTGTCGAAGCCCTGTGATTGCATGATCTGGCGGATTTCTTCCCGTTCTCCATCCGGAAAACGATCGATGTGCTCCTCTTCAATTCGCCGCAGCCGATGGCGTTGTTGCTCTTCGGCGCGGGTGCCCAGGAAATTGCTCGCCGCCATGCTGAACCCGTCACCAACCAGGTTGGCGACCCCCAGCACGATGATGACGCCGGACGACAACCCGGCACCGGCAACACCCGAGACGACCGCGAACGTGGTGACCGCCCCGTCAATCGCGCCGTAGATAAAGTCCTTGAGGTAGCTGTGCCGCGGACCTTCGCGGAGCCGCTGTCGAATGGCGGCCGGCGAATGCATCTGCTCCAAGTCTTGATCCGACGGATGCACCATGTTGTCATGCTCGTTCATTGGTTGGTCTCAGGCCGCCGTTTGGGGCGTGAGTGCGGCGACGTCAGGGCCTCGAACCCGGTGATGACTTCGAGCAGTTCCTCGGTGACGGAGGTTTGCCGCATCTGCTGATAGTCGAGTTGAAACTCGCCCAGCCGGTCATGAATGTGCGTCTCCGCCGTCTGCATGGCGGTGATCCGGGCCGCATTCTCGCTCGCCTGCGACTCGGCACATGCCTGGAACAGTGAGACAAACAAGTACTGCCGCACGACCGCCCGCCAGAGTTGGTCCGGCGGCATCGTCACGAGCGGCAGGGAGCGCCCGCTCCAGCGACGGGGTTGCTCCGCCAGGAATTCCTGAGGAGAGACCGGAAGCAAGGTCCGCTTGGTCGGTTCGTAGTTCGTGCGGGCGATTCGCCGGTGATGGCAGACGGCGGCCGAGTCGAAACCGTGGTCCGTCCGCCAGCGGTCGATCCACGGCAGCAGCCCCTGAATCACACCCGTCATCCCGCTGACGGAACCGGGCAAATCGAACAAATGATCGATCGAGTGGCCCGCCTCGAAGAGACGGTCGGCCAGCCGGCGGCCCAGCACGACGATCCGCACAGCAACGCCGTCGCCGCGCGATTGTCTCGCGGTCTCGACCACAAAGTCGCTGATCGACTCATTAAACCCGCCACACATCCCCTGGTCCGAGCCGAACGCGATCAGCCCCAGCCTCGTCGCCCGGGACGTCGTCTGGTGGGCTGCAAACGCCGCGTTGTTCCACACCAGCATGCGAACCGTCTGTTCGATCGTGTTCTGATATCGGCCCAAAGACTCGGCCGCCGCCTCGTACTGGCGGATGTTGACCGCCGCCAACGCCTTCATCGTGCGGACAACCGTTTCAAGGTCTTCCGCCGTGTGAATCTGACGCTTGAGTGATTCGATTGATTTCATCGACGTGTCCGGATAACAGACAGAGCGTTTGACAGTTCACTTTGAGGAATCATCGATGCTTGTCAACGAATCGACCAATCAATCAGAGCCCGGAGCGTTAGCGACGGGACAGCTTGTTGCGAGTGGTTTGCTGTTCTCACGTCGTTCGCAAACTCACCTCGTTCTTTAGCTCTGCATCAATCTCGTTCCCAAACTCTGTTTGGGAACGCACTTCCACGAAACTTTGTTTCGTGTCCCAGGCGCGTCGACCCCCAGCGGTTATCCCGTCGCTTACGCTCAGGGCTCTGAATCAGCATCTGGTTTTGAGTCTGCTCCCGTGAGCAAATTGGACTGGTCCTGTTCGAGGAGTCCCTTGGCAACGTCGCCGGCCAGTTCGGTGAGTCGCTTTCGGTCCTCGTCCGCCAACGGTTCTCCCGCTTCGATCCGCTGACAGACATCGGGGCACTCCTCGAGGACTCGCTGACGGAGGACGGTCTCCGCCTCGGCGACGCGGTCGAGCGGAAGTGGATCCCAGACACCGGTCGTGGCGGCGACCAGCACGGCGATCTGCTCCGGCACCGACATGCCGTCGGTCTGCTGCTGCTTGAAGATCTCCCGAACCAGCCGCCCGCGCGTCAAGCGGCTCTGCGTCTCTTCATCGAGACGGCTGCTGAAGCGGGAGAACGCCTCCAGCTCTTCGAATTGTGCGTACGAGAGTTTCAAGTCCGAAGCGACCGCCCGATACGCCGAGAGCTGAGTTTTCCCGCCCACACGCGAGACCGACCGGCCGACGTCGACTGCCGGCAGATTTCCCTTTTGGAACAGTGTGGGAGTGAGTGCGATCTGTCCGTCGGTGATGGAAATCAGGTTCGTGGGGATGTAGGCGGCCACGTTTTGCGCCTCAGTCGCAGCGATCGGCAGCGCCGTCAGCGATCCGCCGCCGTGCTCCTCGCGGAGATGTGTCGCCCGTTCCAGCAATCGGGAGTGCACATAGAAGATGTCGCCGGGAAAGGCTTCCCGTCCGGGCGGGCGGCGGAGCAGTAGCGACAGCTCGCGATAGGCCCGCGCATGCGTCGTCAGGTCATCATACACCACCAGCACGTCGCGGCCTCGAGCCATGAAGTACTCGCCGATGCTCGTGGCCGCATACGGAGCGACGAACTGGACGCCGGGCGGATCGTTCCCTTCGGCCAGAACGACGACACAGTTCGTGAGCACGTCGTGCCGCCGCAGCTCATCGATGACACGCGCGACGGCGGCTGTCTGTTGCCCGATCGCACAATAGATGCAGATGACGTCTCGCTGATTGAGAATCGTGTCGACAGCAACCGCCGTCTTGCCGGTTTGGCGATCTCCGAGAATCAGTTCCCGCTGCCCGCGTCCGATGGGGACCAGCGCATCAATGACCTTGATGCCGGTTTGCAGAGGCACGGTCACAGGCAGCCGCTCCATGATGCCGGGGGCATCCCGCTCGCAGGGCCAGCGGATCGACGCCCCCAGCGGCCCTTGCCCATCCAACGGCCGGCCAATCGGGTCAATCACGCGGCCTAACAGTTCGTTGCCGACCGGCACATCCAGCACCCGGCCGGTCCGGCGGACATCGTCACCCGCCGCCAGCCGTTGGCCATTGTCGAGCAGCACGACGCCGATCTCGTCTTCATCGAGATTGAACGCCATCCCCATCGCCTGTCGCGGAAACTCGAGCAACTCCTCCGCCTGGACATCGGGCAATCCTCTCACCCCCGCCGTCCCCGGCCCGACACTCGTGACGACACCGACCTCGACCGCCTCCAGTTTGGGCCGGTGCGTCGCCAGCACGTCGTCAAAGACTTGAAACGTCTCCTCGATCGCTCCTTGCAGTGATGGCTGACTCGTCGCTGTCACGCGCGGCTCCTTTCAGGCAGATTGCAGACGCTCGGTCCGTTTTTCGATCGCCGCAGCAACCGACGCTTCGAGCGATTGAAGATAGTGGTCGACGTTCCATTGCAGTTTGTGATCGCCGACAACCAGTTCGACGCCGCAAATCAGTTGGGGGTCGACCTCGAATCGGACCGGCTTGTCTCCCAGGCGATCTTTCACCGCGCCGACCAGGGATGCCTCATCGTTATCGGTGAGCGGGAATGCGGTGCGCACAATGATGTCGCCGACGGCCTGTCCGTTCCGGGCGGAGCCCCAGGCCTCTTCGTCCTGCTGGTTGAGGTAAGTCAGAAACTGATGGACCGTCTGCAGCTCCATGTTCTGGTCGGCCAAAGTGGCCATCACGTGACGGACGACCTGCTGCACCTCCCGGGCGGTCCGGGCACGAAGCTCGCCGAGGAAATGTTGTTGTTCCCGCGTGATCGAATCATGCCACGTTTGCCGGGCCGCGGCGACGTCCTCTCGGGCCTTCGTGAGGGCCTTGCGCTTCCATGCTTCGACTTCAGCGGCCGCTTCGCTCACCAGCGACTCTTTGAGATGCGCGAGTTCGGCTTGACGGTTTTCGTATGACTGGCGGGCTTCTTCGGCGGCCGCTTCTCGCTTCGCGGCGGACTGCAACCGGGCGGCGATCCGCTGTTCGCGCTCATCGATCGCCTTGAGAATCGGCCCATAGAGGAACCGTTTCAGCAACCAGACGAGGACCAGGAAATTGACAACCTGTGCCCCGAAGCTGAACCAGTCGATCTGCATTGCTTTGGTGCCTTTTCTCCGAAGCTGTCGTCAAATTCGCCATTCACCGTTTTCAAGAATCGGGGAACTGTCCGGTGTCGGCGTCGATCGACGATTGACGGCGAACCATTGAATGGGGTCGTCGTTTAGCGACCGATCGCAGAACGGCCCCGTTCGTTCTCCTTTCCCTGGCAAACCTCACCCGGATCCCACTTGGTTCCAAACCGGATTGGCGAACAGCAGAATCATCGAGATGACGAAACAGTAAATGGCGGTCGACTCCACCATCGCCATGCCGACGAACAAAGTGCGTGTGATGTTGGGCGTCTCGTCCGGCTGCTGCGCAATGGCAGCGAGCGCCTGCGCCAGCGCCCGCCCTTCTCCCAGGGCCGGGCCTACCGATCCGATGGCGATCGTTAGGCCGGACGTGACGATCGAGGCGACTGCAATCCAGGTCGAGGCATCCATTGGCTGATTCTCTTTCAGGGTGACGGGGCTCGGGCTGTTTACAGAGGAACAGTGCCCGAATTACGGAAGACACCCGGTGTCCCACTTCGTCGACAACGTTTTAAACCGGAAGGGAAGACGGATTCATTGACGATGCTCATTTCCGATTTGAGACACCGGGTGGCTGGACGTGATTTCATCTCCGGTCCCCTCTTCGTGGTGCGCCTGGGTAGCGGAGGCGATGTAGACCATCGCCAGGATCGCGAAGATGTAGGCCTGGATCATCCCAGTCAGCAGTCCGAACAACTGCATGACAACCGGCACAAACAACGGCACGAACGCGAGCAGAATGGCAGCAATCACCGTGCCGCTCATCATGTTGCCATACAATCGCACGGCCAATGCGAGCGTGCGCGACAGTTCGCCGATGACATTAAACGGCAGCATGAACACCGACGGCTGCGCGAACTGTCGCAGATAGTTGCGTACGCCTTGGTGCTGAATGCCGAATAATGGCACCGCGATGAAAACGCACATCGCCAGCGCTGCCGTTGTCGACAGCGAAGACGTTGGCGGATGAAACCCGGGGACGACACTGGACAGCGCCGACATCGCAACGAATAGAAAAATTGTCCCCACAAACGGAAGGTATTCGCCCGGCTCCTGCCGGCTCACTTCGCGGATTTGCTGCTGCATCCCCAGCACGACGACCTCTAGCACGTGTTGCCAGCGTGAAATCCGCGTCTCCGGCGAAAGTTTGCGAGTGACGAGCCAGGAACCGGCCGCCAGTACCAGCATGATGGCCCACGTGGAGACGATCGTCGCATTGAGCACGATCGGCCCCCAGCGGAACAGTTCGATCTCGTCCGGTGACATGTTCATGACTTCGACCACTCCCCCTGCGGAGGGTTTCGCGACAGTCGGCTCACCTGGTTCGACACGACCCGGAGGATCACCGTGCGGGCAATGAGGAAGCCAGCCAGACAAACCAGGACAAGCCGCCAATCACCTCGTGTGAGCCAGAACATCCCCAGCACAACCAATGCCGTCCGGGCCATAAAACTCAACACGACCAACAGGTGCCCCCCCAAATCACTCAACAGAGGCGACACCTGCTGCTCGCGGCTCATCTCCGATGACCGATGGGAGCGTCTCGGTTGGGGCGGCCCGCTCTCCCGAGAGAGTTGCACGAACCGCCGCGTCGTCAGCCAGAGGCCGCCGAAAAACACCGCCCCCAGACCGATGCCGGCCAGAAAAACCATCCCCATCCACAACACCGCCGCGCCCCCGTTCATGACGATCCGCCCTCTCCCTGTTCGTTCGCACCCTCTGATTCCGGCGGCGTGCCGAGCTCGCTTTCACGGTGCACCCAGCGCCATGCGTTCAGGCAGCCCAAGGCGACGCCCATCAGCATCAGCATGAGCGTCCAGGAATACTGGCTCGGCCGACGAAAATCGATCCACATGCCCAACGCCACACCGATCAACGCCGGAATGGCAACCGACCATCCCACCAGCCCGAACATTCCCAGTCCGAACCAGATGGTCCGGCCGGGATGCTGCCTTTTCGCCAGCCGGCGACGTCGCTTCCGCGCAACGACGTCCTGCAGCGAGCGAGTGCTCGGGGGGGTGTCGGAGTGTTCAGACATGCTCGTGCTCGCTGAGCTTCATAAACCGTCTCGCGAAGTCGGCTTCCAAGCGAGCCACCGCCGCCCGCGCGGCCCGCGCCCGCTCATCCAGGGCGGCAAACTCCTCCTCAACAACACGTTTCAAACTTTCCAGGTCGTCACCAACAACCGCATGCCGCGTCGAGACGAACACATCCGCTCCCGATTTCACCAGCAGTCCCTCATCGACCGCCAGGTATCGTTCTCCCGCGTCATCCGGCGTGTACTCAAAGAGCCCCGGCACCAGTGCTGCTGCGAAATCGCGGTGCCGCGGCAGCAGGCAGAACGATCCGTTTTCCGCCTCCGCTACGATCCGCAGGGCGGGCCCGTCCAGCACGATGCGATCGGGTGCAGAGATTTGCAGCCGCATGAGTCCGGCAGTCGTCATGAGGGTTTCAGCGCCTCTTCGATGGAGCCGATCATATACAACGTCCGCTCCGGGACGTCATGGAACTCGTCGGCGAGGATCCGTTCACAGCCGGCGATCGTCTCTTCGATCGTGACGCTCCGCCCTTTATGCCCGGTGAACTGGCCGGTCGTAAAGAACGGCTGCGTGAGGAACCGTTCCAGCCGGCGGGCGCGATTGACAGTCCGACGGTCCACACGGGACAGCTCTTCCAGCCCCAGCATGGCGATAACGTCCTTGAGTTCCTCGTATTGGGCCAGTGTGCGGCGGACGTCCTGGGCGACTTGGTAGTGATGCTTGCCGACAACATCGGCTCCCGACATCTTCGACCCGGACTGCAGCGGATCGATGGCGGGGTACAGGCCTTCGCTCGCCCGTTTTCGCGACAGGACGATCGACGCGGACAAATGCGAAAACGTGTGCACGGCGGACGGATCGGTGAAGTCATCCGCCGGCACGTAGACCGCCTGCACCGAGGTAATCGCCCCGTTCACCGTCGTGCAGATTCGCTCTTCCAGTTCGGACAACTCGGTTGCCAGCGTCGGCTGATACCCGACGCGCGACGGGAGCTGCCCCATCAGCCCGGAAACTTCCGTCCCCGCCTGAATGAACCGAAAGATATTGTCGATCAGCAACAGCACGTCCCGCTTTTCGACATCTCGAAAATACTCGGCCATGGTGAGGGCCGCATGCCCCACTCGAAACCGCGCTCCGGGCGGCTCGTTCATCTGGCCGAAGACCATCGTGGTCTGGCCGAGAACGCCCGCGTCTTTCATCTCCCGATAAAGTTCTTCCGCCTCGCGGCAACGTTCGCCAATCCCGCAGAACAGGCTCACCCCTTCCTGCTGGCCGACGATGTTGTTGATCAGTTCGGTAATTAACACGGTCTTGCCGACGCCCGCACCGCCGAACAGTCCCGCCTTCCCCCCCCGTTCCAGCGGGGACAACAGGTCGATCACCTTGATCCCCGTGGTGAAAATTTCGGACCGTGTCACCCTTTCGGTCAGCGGCGGCGGCTCGCGATGCAGAGGCCAACGTTGGCCTGCCGTCAGCGGATCGCCCTGGTCGATGGTCTCGCCGAATACGTTGAACATGCGGCCAAGCGTCTCTCGACCGACCGGGACGGTGAATGTCTGTCCCATTTCGACGACCTCGGCCCCTCGTGCAAGGCCTCGCGTTGGCACCAGAGAAATCGCGCGGACCGTCTGCTCGTCAAGTTGCCTGAGCACTTCCATTCCGATCCGGTCGTCAGCGATCAGCCGACCGTTCAACAGCGGGAGCGGCCCGTCAAAGCGAACATCGACCACACTCCCCCGGACAGCGACGACGACACCCCTCTGCGGTTCCGCCGTGGTCCCGGACGAGCCTTGTTCGGGTTGTGTCAACGTTGAGTCCATTTCGCCGTCATCCGCAAGTTGCGCTTCCCCCATGATGGGCCCCTCGTGCCCGCCAGACACGGACGGCAAAGCCCGTGCCACGTGAGCATGCGCGCCCAACAGAACCCTCTTATTCCGTGACACGGCGGAGCTTGTGCGTATTCGCACGGTAGTGGCTGCAATACGGGCGAATCCGCACGTCTGTTTGCCAACTCGGTGCACATCCGCCGCCGGCCAAAAAGATCAACCTCCTTCCAGGGGCGCGGCGATGCGAGCTGGTTCGATTCGTTTGGGCATGTCCCCTTGAAACGCCGCATCACGTCGGAGCCGTCCTGCCGCGGTGGGAACGGCGGCTGAGGCGTGTTTCCAGTTGGTGCAAAATGGCTCGCAGTTGCTGTTCAACGACATCGTAGCTGAAATAGAGCCGCCCCACTTCGTAGTTGTGTTCCGTCATGGCGTGCCGGAACGCCTCATCCGTCAGCGCGCGGCGAACTTCAGCAACGGTACGGTCGGAGAGGAACCCGTCAAACGTGATCGGACGCAGACCGGTCGGTTCGAGGTCGGTCCGGTAGATCGCATACCGGTTGCTGACGATTGGCCGCCGGTGATAGACTGCTTCGAGAAATGCGTTGCCGAACCCTTCGTACTGGGACGGATAGGTCACAATGTCGGCTTGGGGATAGGCATCGCCGATCGAGAACTGCAGGCGTCCGTCCGCAAGCGTCATCCGCGAATCTCCGATGTGCGGTGCAGCGAGCAACATCGGCACGCCCAATAGCTCCGCGTACTCGGTCAGGTAGGCGAGGTACTCTTCCCCCTCATCGCCTGTGTCGTGACTGATGACAAGCTTGACGCGCGGGTCGCCCAGCCGGCGGGCCAGTTCGATCGACCGCTCGATCGCCTTCCTGGGCACCACTCGCGTCGGCTGCAGCAAGATGATGTCGTCCGGGGCGACACCGATTTCGGATCGGAAGGATGCTCCAAACTCGTCCGGCGGGTCCGGCGGATGGTCGAAGTCCATGACATTAGGGATTACATGGCACGACAGTCCGGTCCTCCGCGAGAACTCCCTGGCGGCTTGATTGTTAATCACCACGTGCTGCAGGTGATCGAACGATGGCGGGAATGCGGCTGCCAGAAAATCGTCGATCGAGTTGAGATAAAATCGTTCCCGTTCCCAGATGAAGTCGTGATGATGCAGGATGCACTGGATGTCGGTCTGCTGCACAATCTGGATGAGCGCCAGTCCCAACGGCACGTTCATCGGAATTGTGAGCGCGTTCTCGATGATCAGCACGTCAGGCTGCAAATCATCGATCGCCGCCGAAAGTTGCTCACGGAGGTGAGCAGTCATCGCCACGATTCTTTGGGTGAGCGCCGCGGTGCGGATTTGCTGTCCGAACGCCTCCTTGTTGATCGCCCGGATTTCCGGATGGTTGAAGTGGGCTTCTTCGATCACCCGTGTGCGATTGGCGGGTTCGTCGCACTCGCCAGCGATAAATGAGCATTCCATGCCCATTCTCCGCAGCACGTCGGCCCATTTCTTGGTCTCCAGAGAGACACCGTCCGTCCCGGCGATCCGCGTGGAGATGAAGGCGACGTGACGAACGCGTTTTCGTTGGGTCATGGTATCGCCACCGTCATGAAATCCAGGTGCCTAGCCCCGACCTGAAATGTGCTCACCATTCTTAATCTTAATCCTACTCCGGCCTCTCTACCAATCGCTCTACCCGTCAGGGAGGGCCGTTCAAAGTTTCACATTGGAGAACACAGGCCGGGACAAGCTCTCTGGTAACCCGAAGCGTAAGCGAGGAACCGGACGTGAGTTAGCAATTCGTCCCTCGCTTACGCTTCGGGTTACCCGGTTGCCCAGATTCAATCTTTGAATGGCCCTGACCCGTCAGGCCAATCACGTCTCAGGCGAAGACTACGATTATGATTAGGAGTTTGGTTAAGAAGAGGGCTTGGAGACGCTGGATCAGTGACCGTGTTTCACCGAACGGTTGATCAAGAAGTCCGCGGCGAAAACCTGACGGTGAACGGTTACCGATACGATGCCTCATCGATCTCGAACCGATCGATGAGACGGTAGAGTTTGCGCCGATGGATCCCCAGGGAGCGGGATGCACGGGCTTTGTTCCCTTTTTCCTGTCGCAGCACTTCGATGATGTGCGCCCGTTCGATGGCGTCCAAACGTTTGACGCCGACGAGATTCGCAGCACCCCGGCCGTTGCCACTGGCATCCACAACCTCATGGGGCAGGTCTTCGAGCGTGATTAGTTGGTCGTCCGCCAGAATCGTTGCCCGTTCGAGGGCATTGATCAACTGCCGCACATTCCCCGGCCAGGCGTAGGATTGCAGTGCGGACATCGCGTTGTCTTCGATCTCCCAATCGGGTCCCAGGAAATTGTTGATTAGCATGGTGATGTCGTCGCCGCGCTCGCGGAGCGGCGGCAAAACGATTGACATCACATTGATCCGGTAGTACAGGTCTTCCCGGAATTTCCCGTCGCTGACCTCCCGAGCAAGGTCCCTGTTCGTGGCGGCGATGATCCGCACATCGACCCGACGCTCCTGATGCGACCCAACGCGTCGGAGAGTCCCGTCCTCGAGGACCCGCAACAGCTTGGGTTGCAGCGACGTCGGCAACTCGCCGATTTCGTCGATAAACAGGGTCCCGCCGTCGGCAACCTCGAACAGTCCGGTCTTGGCGGCGACCGCGCCGGTGAACGACCCTTTCTCATGACCGAACAACTCGCTTTCGACCAACTGCTCCGGCAGCGCGGCACAGTTGATCGTCACCAGCGGTTTGTCGGCGCGGTCGCTCACCTGATGGAGGGCCCGCGCAACCAATTCCTTGCCCGTCCCGCTTTCCCCCTCGATGAGAACCGCTTTGTCCGTCGGTCCGACCCGTTTGATGAGCCGTCCGATTTCCCGCATGGCCGCCGATTCGCCCACCATCACGGTTTCCGGCAGGCTGCGCTCGATGACCGCCTTGAGTTGCCGGTTCTCTTTATGCAGCAGCCAGCGGTCATCGGCCATGCGGCAGCGTTGTTCGAGTTCGCTCAGGGGAAACGGTTTGGTCAGGTAGTCACACGCCCCCAGTTTCATCGCCTCGACGGCGTTCTCGACCGTCGCCTGCCCGGTGAGAATGATGATTTCGGTGTCGACATTGTCCGACTTGAGCCGTTGCAGCAACTCCAATCCGGAGATGCCGGGCATGTTCATGTCGAAGATGGCGACTTGAAAATGCCGGCGTTCGCAATGCTTGAGCGCTTCCTGACCGTTGGCCGCCTCCTCGACGCGGTGGCCTTTGCGACGCATCCACTCAGCCGCCATCTCGCGGAATCCGTCATCATCTTCCACGATCAACAGATCAATCGGGCGAGAGGTTGGCATTCCCATTCTCCAGTGCGGCGTCGACACACGCTGGTGTGCAAATTAGCACACATCATTGGCAGTCGACATTCAAGCTTGTGCACACGACCGAAACGACCGGTCGCCGTTGCGGCAGCCGGTCGTTCGGCCGACGCCTCAATTTCACCCTTTGACGGTGATCTTTTGCCGCCGGGCTTCCTCCGCCTTGGGCAGCGTGACCGTCAGCACGCCGTCTTTCAACTCAGCTTCGACGGCATTCTGATTCACCGGACAGGGCAGCAGCACCGACCGCGAAAATGTCCCTGTGCGGCGTTCAACCCGATGGTACTTTCGACCGTTCCCCTCCTCCTTTTGTTCCTCGGAATGCTTGCCGCTGATGGTCAGGTAATTGTCGTTGACTTCAATGTCCACTTCGTCGGCTTTGAAGCCGGGCAGGTCCGTCTCAACCGTCACCGCATCCTCGGTTTCGGAGAGATCGAGGCTGGGAACCAAGTCCGACGCGGGGGCCAGAAAGCCCGCATCCCCAAAGAAGTTCTCGAACATACTCTCCATTTCCTGCCGCAACGGCCCGAAGGGATAAGTTCCGGGAAAGCGGCGGAGGGCCGACGGGTCACGTTTCGCAATCGCAGACATGATTCTTCCTCCTGTTCAAGCGTTCGGATTCCACGTTCTTCCCCTCACCGCGGGAACACAGCAGCATGAGGGGCTCAGCAAGCCGCCAAGGAATTTTTCGCCGATCCAAGCCTTCGGTGGCTTGCACAACAACTGACAGCGCCCCAACGGCGTTGCAGGATATGTGCCGAACGTGTCAAAAATGGGCGGCGGTTTCGGCACGCCCAGTGCTCAGGGTCACTTGACTAAGCACGAACATCTGCCCGGGAGACAACCATGCCCGCCCGCCAAGTGTCCGATATCCTCAACGACATCCGCAGCGTGCATCGCAAACTGGCCGCGCGATACCGTGAGTTGAACGCAGCTGCCTCCGACGAGCGCGTCAAACTGCTGCTCGAAGACATGCAGCACCGGGAGCAGCAGTTTGAGCAATGCGTGGGCCAGTACGTGTCTGATGATGGCTCGGCGATTCTGGACACTTGGTTGCAGTTTGTCCCGGAGGAAGGGATTCGCATCGACCGCATCGCCGATTGGCTCGCTGAGCCGAAAGACCTTGCCGGACTGGTCGCAGAGACGCTTGCCGTCAACGCCGCTCTCTGTGAGACGTACCGGGCGATGGCGAAAGAGGCCCCCACTCCGGAACTGCACGAGCTGTTCTTGAGCCTCGCTCAGCTTGAGGAGCAGATTGACTGTCATTATGCCAAAGTGCTGCTCGACTAATTGACCATGCGTGACACATCTTACCCACCGCTGGTCACCGAATTGCTCAGTCCGAAAGCATATTCGCACACTGTCAAGAACCTGCGTGTGCGAGAGACGCACATCTCCTGGGTCCTGCTGACCGGAGAGTTCGCCTACAAGATCAAGAAGCCGGTCGATCTGGGCTTCGCCGACTTCTCGACTCTAGAGCAACGTCGCTTCTTCTGCCGGGAGGAACTCCGGTTGAACAGACGGTACGCGTCCGACATGTATTTGGACGTCATCCCGATCACGCAGGAAGCGGGCGGATTGCGTGTCGATGGACGGGGCGAGCCTGTCGAGTTCGCCGTCCGCATGCGGCAGTTCGACGAGCGACTCCTGCTGTCACAGCTCCTGGCCGACGGAAAACTCCAACGGGACCAGATTGACGAACTGGCGTTGGTGGCCGCTGCCGCGCACAACAGCGCACCTCGTGCTGATGAAGTGACCGCATGGGGCTCGGCTGCCCAAATCGGCGAACCGGCCGCGGAAAACTTCGAGACGCTCCGATCCCTGGTTGTCGAACCTTCGCGAATTCGCCAACTTCGGGAACTGGCCGATTGGTCACGGAAACAGCATCGGCGGTTGACGGAGACATTCACCAGCCGCCGCCGGGAGGGCTTCATCCGCGAGTGCCACGGCGACCTGCATCTGGGCAACGTGGTCCTGTGGGGAGGGCGCGTCACCCCGTTTGACTGCATCGAGTTCAACCCCGGCTTTCGCTGGATCGACGTGATGAACGAGGTTGCCTTCGTGGTGATGGACCTCGACGACCACGCGCGCCCGGACTTCGGCTGGCGATTCCTGAACGCGTACCTGGAACGGACCGGCGACTACGCCGGACTGAGAGTTCTGCCGTTTTACCTCGTCTACCGGGCGGTTGTGCGCGCCAAGGTCGATGCCCTGCGGCTGCAGCAAGCGGGTCTCACGGGCCGGGAACAGCAACGTCTTGCGACCGAATGGCACGGCTACCTCGATCTGGCGCAACATTACGCGGCGTCCATCAACACGACCGTCCCTACGGAGGTCCCCAACACTTCATCCCGCAGCACGTCATCCCCCAACAGGGTGTCACACCCGCCCTGCCTGACGATCACACACGGCCTCTCCGGCAGCGGAAAAACGACGGGGACCGAGCGGATGATCGAGCAGCCCGGCGCGATCCGCCTGCGTTCCGACGTTGAGAGAAAACGGCTCTTCGGCGTTGGCGCCTCGCAGCCGCGGACCGCTGCGGTCGGGGAGGACCTCTATTCCCCGGCAGCCAACGAGCGAACCTACGACAGGCTCGCGGAACTGGCGGAAGACGTCATCCGCGCCGGGTTTTCTGTCATCGTTGATGCCACGTTTCTCAAGCGGGCCCAACGACGCCGGTTTCAGCAATTGGCGGCCGATCTCGGCGTGCCATTTCAGATCCTGGCATTCGACGCTGACGAGAACACCCTGCGAGAGCGAATTCAACAGCGACAGGCCGAAGGCCGCGACGCCTCGGAGGCAACGGTCGAGGTACTCGAACGGCAACTTCACACACGCGAGCCGCTGACTGAAGAAGAACGGTCCTTCGCTCACTTCACCAGCAGAACCGGGCAGGGCGCAAAAACCGACACCTGATAGCTGATCGTCGCCACGCTCCGGACCGGCTCGCCCTGGTCGATCGGATGCGAGCTGAGTACGACCAGATCGACGTCCCGTTCGATCACGAATTGGACAATTTCTTCGGCCCGTTTGCCGAACCGGACCTTGTACTCCGCCGACAACCCCGCTTCAACAAACCGCTGGCATCGACTTTCCAGTTCGGCATCAGCACGCTGTCTCAGCCGCTCGTAGAACGCATCCGATTCCTGATCCTCGGCCGCTTCGTCGATCCGCTCGATCACATGCAGCAGCGTCACCCGCGCGGCATTCACCTCCGCTATTTCAAAGGCGATATCGAGGGCCGCCATGTTTTTGGGGGAGAAATCCAGCGGGACAAGGAGATGTCGAAATCGGGGTAACATCGAATTCCCTTACGTGATTGTGCGAAAGCACCAAGGAACGGATCGGAATCAACATCCCGACTGGGGGGCGAGCGGGAAGGTGTTCGATGGACGTCCCCGCAGGAGGGTGGCTGGGGCGATTTGACGCATGGAGATCTCTCACGCTTGTTTTCTGGGGCGGTGTGCGGTCCAGAGAAATCGCCCATCGCCCCAGATGCGAAACGCCTTCAATAATTGCGCAACCTGAATCTCGCCCCAGCCACCCTGCCGAAATCGGGGTAACATCGAGTGTCCTCACGTGAGTTTTGGAAAAGACCAAGGGGGTCAGGCACCTTTTTCGGACATCACCTGATCGAAGTCGAGTGCCGTTTCCAGCCGAAAAAGGTGCCTGACCCCAAACCGGGAACACCTACGGCGACGTGTGATTGCCGCCGCGGAGGAACTCGGCGGCCTCTTCCGGAAGCACCGTGTTGATCGACATGCCGCTGCCGAGCTCGAAACCGGCTGCTGTCGCCAGGCGCGGCAGGATGCGGATGTGCCAGCAAAAGTATGGTTCGACTTCATCGCCGCGCGAAGCGGTGTCGATCGTCAGGTTGAAGTCCGGGTTGTCCAACCCGACGTACAGCTTGAGCAACACCTCCTTCAGGATTTCCGCGAGTGGGGCGATCTGCTCGTCACGTAAGACGTCGAAGCTCGCCTGCTGGTGCCGCGGGAGAATCCACGTCTCAAATGGCAAGTGAGCGGCGAAAGGCATGACCGCGGCGAACTCGTCGTTGGTCGCGATCACTCGTTCGTCGCGTTTGAGTTCCTCCTCCAGCAGCACGTGGTACAGGCATTGGCCCGTGCGATCGAAGAAATTGGTGGCTTCGTTGTACATCAACCGCAGCATCCGGGGGACGACCGGCGTGGCGATGATCTGCCAGTGCGGATGCTGCAACGACGTGCCCGCACCCACGCCGTGGTTCTTGAAAACAACGATCGACTGGAATCGTTGATCGCGCATGAGATCGTGATAGCGGCGATGCAGGACGTCCAACACATGGCCAATTTGCCCGATCGGCTGATTGCCGAGAAACAGATCGTGCTGGGGCGACTCGATCACGACCTCGTGCGCCCCGCAACCTCCCATTCGTTCGAACAGCCCGCCATCGCTGATCCGCCGATTGTCCTCCTCAATCTGCAGCGCGGGAAACTTGTTCGGGATCACGCGCACGAGCCAATCGGACTCGCCCCCCCGGGGGACGCGAATCGCATCGATCTCCCGTGGCGTCATCCGCTCATTTCCCGGGCAGAACGGACAGGACGACACATTGCCGGAGGCAGGAGCCGGAGCCACACCGACCGGTTTCGACCGCGGTCGCAGGCTTCTTAGCGGAGCAAAGACGACCCAGTCCGCTGTCGTTTGATCAAATCGAAGTTGCGACATGTTTGGGGGTCACCATGAGGCCCGGAAATGCGTCCCACTGCCGTTTCGGCGGGGCGAGAACGCCGTGCGTTCCCCACAGTCGACACGGCTGACACAGCCGCGGCACACATACTTCAACGATCTGCCAGGACTTTGCCAAACCTGAACCTGAGTGTCGGAGTTCAAGCTTCAGCCTATTCTCACAGCCTCAAGGCTGAACTCCAACGCTCGGAAATCAAAGATTGACAGCGCGCTATCGCAGCTTCTCAAGCAAGGCGTCTTCGGCCTCTTCGTGGCAGTTCAACCGGTCGATGAAATCTTCGAATTCTTCGCGGGCCCGGCCCCAACAATCAAGCACTGGATCCCCACGGCGGAGTCGGGCAATGAGGTCGTCGAGGGCGGCGAGCAACTCTGCGTGCTCGTCCCGCAGTTTGGCGATCTGCGGGGCAGCATCCCGATCCGCATCTATCACCAGAGACAGGAACCCTTCGTCTTCTTCACGCTCAAAATGCGCGGCCAGATGCTCCCGAAAACGGGCGACCCGGTCTCCCATCTCTCCGAAGTGCGGACTTCCCAACTCACTGAGCTCGCCCCACCACTCGCGCCATTCGGCGATCTCCTTTTCCAGAGACTCATGGTCTTTCTTGATGACAGAATTACGGGCCTGGATGTCTTTGAGATTCATGATGAAACTCGCTGAATGGTGGGGGAAGTGTTCGCGCGCCGTCTGCGACCGAAAATGACTGCAACTAGCATGCCGGTTGCACGCCGACTTCCCAAGGCGACGATTAGGCGAACATCCCCTCATTGCGCGGCACGAGACGCAGGATACAGGGTTCATCGCGCGAATTTGCACGGATGTGTGCTCAAAGCAGCCGTGGAGAGTGTGTGTGCCACGGCTGTGTCGGCCATGCCGAAGTCTGTGAACGGGCATCGAGCGGCTGTCCGGAAACAGACGGACCGCTTTCCCGGGCGCCTCGCCCCACTGCTTCGCAGATGTTTGAGAAACAAGGCGGGTGGCCCGACTGGGTCGCGAAGCGACAGGAGGCCTCACACTCAGCGTCCGGACGTTCCCAATGAATCGCGAGCTGAGTGTGAGGCATCTTGCGCCTGTGGCACACAGGCGTGCCGGCTGGGCCACCCGCGCTCGATGCGGGTTTGCGGGTTCAAAGCACCCAGCAGGATCGTGCGGGCCGACTCTCGCCGGCAGCCGAGTACCAACAGTCGTCGTGGAGCCGTCACGCCGCGGCTCGGCGGGAGCCTCGCCCTCCCATGAAGACGCTTCGTCCCCAGCCGGTGCCGAAATCCTGGTCTCGACCGCCAACAGAGATTCGACGGGCGTCCGTTTCTTGCGCAGCGCGATGTGATCCACACAGGCTGGACCTTCGTTCCGGTCCGCTCTATAATCGAAGTTGAGTTTGATGCGTTGTGTTGCCTGCCAGAAAGGGCAAACGGCCTGTCGACTTCCCACCACTTGGCTGCCGGCTGATTCTGACTTCGATTCAGTTCCGGCAGTCCCCACGATTGGCACCCCCTTGCGGGCGCCCTCGTTCTCCTCCGATCGACCCGCCTGCCCGCAAGCCCCGTTTCAACCCGAGGCAAGGTTGTCACCCATGCTGGGCTTTCCACCGACAATCCGACTTGAATCGCCAATGATGACAGGCTCTCCGCGACTGACGGTGCTCTTGCCGGCCGGCTTGGCTGTGATCGTCTGCTGCGCTGCGACCGTGCCGACGCCGTCGTCCGAGACCTACGAGTTGCCCGGGTCCTTTCTGACGATACCCGTCCGGCGCGGGGCGCTCGAACAGGTCCTTGCAGAGCGGGGGCTCGTCGACAGTGCGGAGAACTTCGTTGTTGCCAGCGAGTGCGAATGGACGAAGCGCATTATCCGGCTGGTCCCCGAGGGAGAGTGGGTCGAGGCGGGGGACGTTGTTGTCGAACTGGATGCCTCCGACTTGGAAGAACGGCTCAAGCAGCGGGAAATCCTGATCATCAACGCCGAGGCGAGCCTGATCAACGCCGAGGAGGCGCTTCGTTTGCGGAAGCTGCAAAACGAAAGCACGATCGCCAAAGCGGAGTTGGCGGGAATGCTGGCGCGGCTCGATTTCGAAAAGTACGTTGAAGGCGAATTCCCCAAGCGACAGAAAGAAGCCGAGGCGGCCGTCGCGCTGGCCGAAGTCGACGTTTCGCGAGCCGCCAAGCGGCACGAGTACGTCGTCCGCATGGCCCGCAAGGGCTACGAAACTTACAAGCAGGTCGAGAAAGAGCGGATCTCCCTGCTGAAGTACGAGCACAAGCTCAACACGGCCCGCCGGGCACTCGAGGTTCTCGTCACGTATACTCACGAGCGGCAATTTACCGAATTGCAGTCAGTGGCGGCCGAGTCGGAACGGGAATTGGCCCGTGTCCGGCGGCAGGCGGATTTGTCACTGGCCAATCAGCGGCTCCTCGTTGAGAACCGCCGGCGGCGATATCAGCAGCACACCGACTACGCGGACCGGCTCAACAGAAGCATCGCCGCCTGCACGATCCGGTCGCCCCAAACCGGCGAGATTATCTACGCCAACGAGGGAAGTGTTCGCAACGAGATTCTCGAAGGAGAAACCGTGAGGTACCGGCAAGAGGTCGTCCGCATCCCCGACCTCGACGAGCTTCATGTGGAACTCCGTATTCACGAATCACAAATCACCGGCGTCGCTGAAGGACTCGAAGCGACGATCTCCGTCGACGCCTATCCCGGACTGGTTTTCACAGGCCATGTGACGTCGGTCGCACCCGTGCCGACCGCCGGTTCGCGGTACTCCCGCGATCTCAAAGAGTACGATGCCGCCATCCGCATCGAAGCCACGCCCGAGGAGACAAAAAATCTCAAACCGGGATTGACCGCCAAAGTCCAGATTCACATCAGCCGTCGTGAAGACTGTCTGTCGGTTCCTCCGCAATCGGTGGTGAATCTGTTCGGCCACCAGATGATCTTCGTGAGCACGGCCGACGGCATCGAACATCGTGAGGTTGAGATCGGGCTGATCGCCGACACGGGTGTTGAGGTTCTCTCCGGACTGCAACCGGGAGAGGAGGTCCTGCTGAGCCCGAGAACGACGTGCGGCGAACAGATCATCGCCCTCACCGAATCGTTCAGCAGCGAAACCCGGCCCCGGAACATCGGCGGCTGAGGATCCCGGGCAGAAGTGCTTTGCCGGGCTTGCTTCCGCAGCCTCAAGGCTGAACTCCAACCTTCGCAGCCCGTCGGAAAACGTGGGCCACCGCTGCGTCGACCGTGTCACTCTCAACGGAGGGTGGCTGGGGCGCTGTTGCGAATTGATTGACGCTCACCCGCATCCTCTGGGGCCATGTCTGGTCCAGGAAAACTGCCCATGGCCCCAGTCTTGGAACCGTGTTGAATCTGGTGTGACCCCAATCTCGCCCCAGCCACCCCGGACAGCGGGATATTCATTCGGGCGCGTTGCTGTGCTGGTCCTGGACCGAAGGGGCCGCGCGAATCGCAAGGATTGACGTCCAGGGCTGGAATGATCCCTCCCCACCCGCAAGACTCGCCTCATCTGACAATGATCAGCCGCCGCCACCGGGATCTCCCGGCCAGGGCAGCAGGAAGGCGTGATGCTCGAACAGCCCCGCCGTGCCGTGCGCCCCGATGAATTGCGTGAAGTAAAGCAGAAACACAAACGCCGCCAGCAGCGGCACCATGCCGATGCGTGCCGTCCATCGCGAAATGCGTCCCGCTCGCTTCCCCTGTGCGGCCCGTTCAACCGCGCGATGATAGGCCCACCCGGTCACCACCTTCGTCGGGTAAATGCTGGCAATGAAGATGAGCGTCATCAGCCAGTACGCGTCCTGTGGCAGCAGTGCGACTTTCAGCAGGTACAGTGGCAGCGCCAACACGTAGACGACCGCGATCGCCAGCAGCCACGCCAGCGGGGCGTGGGCGAACAACCGCCGGATCGCCTTGAGATGGAACATCGATCGTAGTCGCCTCTCGGTGGCGAAGCGCGCTTGCAGAAACGGCAGCCACGAAAGTGTCACTGCCAACAGCACGCCGCCGACAATCGTGACGGCCACCTGCGGCCCTTCGGGATCGTCCATCGCCGCGATCAACGCCGTCGGGATCAGCAGCCACACGAACGCACCAAGGAAACCACGCAACCCCAGCCAGAAGTGATGCTTCAGTTGCAGTTTCCGGACGAACGTTCGCACGTGCTCCGAGGCGGCATCGAGGTAGTCGCCATCGCGAAGACGTTGCCGCAACCAGCGCACGTTCTTCCATGGTCGGAAAAAGCAGCCCATCGATCCGCCCCGCGCCAGAGCGAGGCAAATATGAACGGTGACGATGATCCAGGCCGCGGCCAGCAAACCGTTCAGCCATTGGCCGGACGCTGCGCCCGGATCGATGAGGTGCGCGTCAGCCGCTGCACCGGAGAGCAATCGCAGCGGGAGCAGGAACAACCACACGCCCAACGCAAGGGAGCCAATCCGCGGCGCCAGCTGCAGGAGCGGAAACGCATCGCGCAGCCGCCCGCTACGACCGACGCGTCCCTCAACTTCGAGGAGGTACCCGAGTGCGACAAAGTTCACAAGGGGAATCGCTGCCAGAACCGCCAGCAGGACCAGCAGGCTGAGCACTGCGAACACGGCCCGTCCGATCCAGAATGCGGCTTTGAGCGGATGCCTCCACGGCACGGGAAACGGCGGCAACAGCCCGTCGAACTCCGTGCCGGTTCCGTGGCCGCCAATATGTTCGTCAGGATGCTCGCCAACATTTTGGACGGCATGGCCCGGTGACGTTGAGTCATCCTGCGTGTCCGGCATCTCGTCGGACAAACCGGTCCGTGGTTGCAGAAGAGTCACTGCGACCGGGACGTTAGCAGCCGGCGAAACGATGTCGGACATCGGCGCTTCCAGATTCGAGACAGTGGATTTCATAGGGAGTTCGAACTCGATGGTTCGCTCCCGGCGGCTTTTGTGGATTTATCCGAATTCGTCGCGGTGCCTCCGGAACCTCGTTCCCAAACTCCAGTAACCTCGTTCCCAAACTGCGGTAACCTCGTTCCCAAACTCCGGTTTGGGAACGCACGTTCGCAAAACGCCGTTTCGCTCGCAGCCAAGCAGAGCTTTGCGGGACATGTGTTTCCAAGCCAGAGTTTGGGAACAAGGCCGCTTCGATGACCGATCGAATCGGAGCGAACCGATGTGATTGGGCATCGTTCCCAACCGGTCATCTCACCATACCGGAATACTGACGCTTCGGTTTCAGACGATTTGCTGAAACGCCGTTGCCGCCGTCTGAGTAGTATCAGCGGCGATTCGTCATTCGCCAAGATCGCTTCGAAGATAACGGTCTCATCAGGAAAACCGTCTCACCGACCGATTCGGGACACGCTAAGATTCACAGGGAGGATGCGAATCGCCAGTGTTGCCGGTTTGCCACATCCCAAACGTGACCTCCGAAGGGCGGACCGGTCCAGATCCGTCGATGCCCGCCCTCAGTTGGAAGGTCCTCATTACCGTGCCATGAAGATCAAACGTGTCTTTCCGCCGCTGTTGGTGGTGATCGGCGTCGGCTTGCTGACAGCGATTGCTGCCTCGACCGCCATCCGGACCGAGCGACCGGAGTTGCCCGAAAACATCATCGAGGATGTGACCGCGACTGCCGCTCGGATCGACGACCCGATGCTGCGTCGCTGGGACGAGTTGGGCATTGCTCCCGCACCGTCGGCTGATGAACTTGAAGTGCTTCGCCGATTGTCACTTGCGCTGCATGGGACGATCCCTTCCCTTGAGGAAATCCGTCTGTTCGAGGCGGACGCGGGGCCGCACCGTCTCACTCGATGGACGGCAGCCATGCTCAACGATCCTCGTTTCGCCGACTATTTCGCCGAACGGTTGGCCCGCGCCTACGTCGGAGTCGAGGAGGGGGAGTTCGTCATCTTTCGCCGCGACCGCTTTACGGACTGGCTCCGCATTCAACTGGGCGATCGCCGTCCGTATGACGAGATCGTTCGCGAAATGATCTCTGGGCGGGGAGTCTGGACCGGCAAAGGGGAGGTCAACTTTGTGACAGCCGGTTTCGCGAACGAAGAGTTCGATGCGAACAAACTGACCGCTCGCACGGTTCGCGCCTTCCTCGGGCAGCGGATGGATTGCGCCCAATGTCACGACCATCCCTTCGATGACTGGACGCAGGACCAATTCCAGGGGTTGGCGGCCTACTACGGGCAAGTCGAACTCTCCCTCGCCGGCATTCGCGACAAATCGGGGGAGGCGTTCGGGCTCCCGGACAAGGCTGCGGAATACCTGAAAACGGGAACAATCGCCACGGAACTACGGAAGAGGTTTCGCGAGAACGGGGATGGTTTGCGAAAGCACGCCCGGCTGGAAATGGTCGCCGCCGACCGGCTCTGGGTTGTCAGAGACTCGCAGAAAATCGAAGAGAACCTCGAGCCGCGATTCGTCATCCGTCGTACTCCAACGGGCTTCGCCGTCAGCAGCTATGAGGGAGAGTATTTCATTGAGGACCGGGATTCTCTCGAACAACAAGTGGTCGATCCGTCCGTGCCGTTTCATCCGGAATGGCTGGGAACGGAAGGAACACGCCGCGACCGGCTCGCCGCATGGGTCACCCATCCGGACAACCGCCGTTTCGATCGCGCACTCGTGAACCGCGTGTGGGGGCTGCTGTTCGGCAAACCCTATCTCAGCGATCGGCCCGTTGATGACTTGCCGGACCCGGACCGTGAGGAGGACGCGGAGGAAACCCGCGTTCTCGATCTGTTGGGCTGCGACTTCCGTGAGCAGGGCTGCGATCTGCGCCGGCTGGTCCAGGTGATTGCGGCGACCCGGGCGTTTCGGATGGACTCCCGCGCGGCGACATCCGATCCTCAGCAACTCGAACAAGCGGAACGGGCGTGGGCCGTCTTTCCCATTACCCGACGTCGCCCCGAACAGGTAATCGGTGCGATGCTGCAGGCGAACACCGTCCGCACCGTCGACCAGAACTCACACCTGTTCGTCCGCTTTCAAAAATTCATCCGCGAACGGGATTTCGTGAACGAATACGGCGACCTCGGCGAGAACGAACTCGACGACCGGGCCGGCACGATCTCGCAAGCACTGCTCCGCATGAACGGCGAGTTCGCGCACGAAATGGCCGAGGAAGAACCGTTCACCGCTCCGGGACGCATCGCCAGCTACTCCTCAACCCCGGAGAAACTGTTGGAGAACTGTTTCCTCGCCTGTCTGACGCGGCGTCCGACCCCGGAAGAAGCCGCCTACTTCCTCCCCCAATTGGAGGACGACAACGACGAGCCGGACGGTGTCGTTCAGGACGTCTTCTGGACACTTTTCAACTCCCCGGAGTTCTGAGCGGTTCGTTGAAAAGCACCACACCGTGTGCCACTGCCGTGTCGGCAGTGCGAGAGGCCAATCCGTTTTCCAACGTCGGCACGGCTGACACAGCCGTGGCACGCAAGGCTCAGCGGCCGACTCCGGACAAGCATTTCTGAACGCCGAACAACGAATCCCGAATCCCGGAGATCGACATGCCTCCGTTTCCGACAAACGCAATCACTCGCCGGGACGCCCTCCGACTGGCTGCGGGGCTTGGTGTCTCATTCCTGTTGCCCGGCATGACAGTGCGGGCGGCCGGCCGTCGTGGGGCCGAGCGGCCCCGATCGCTGATCACCCTTTGGATGGCGGGCGGAGCGAGCCAGTGGGAGACGTGGGATCCGCATCCCGAATCGAAACATGGCGGACCGACGTGGGCCATCAAAACGACGGCCGGCGATTTGCAGATTTCCCATCTGCTCCCGCAGATGGCCGAGCAGATGCACAAGCTGTCGGTGATCCGCACGCTGGTGTCCAAAGAGGGGGACCACGAGCGGGGCACCTACTTCGTGCAGACTGGGTATCGGCCGGACCCGACCGTCGTGCATCCTTCTCTGGGAGCGATTCTCGCCCAACAGCGGCCCGGTGAGGGCGTTGAGATTCCCATGCACGTCTCTCTGGCAACGGGCGACGGCTTCGTGGTCCCGCGCGGCGGGTACCTGGGAGACGAGTACGACGCTTTCCGTATCTACGATCCCGGCCGCAACATCCGCAACATGCGCCAGCGCGTGGGCGACAAGCGTCAGCAGCGACGGCTGGCGAATCTGGACGTCGTCTCCCGCAGCTTTCGCCGGGGACGCGAGCAACAGGTCGACGACACGCTCCATGAGCATGTCATCGAGCGGGCGCTAGCGATGATGTCCTCCGAGCAACTCTCCGCGTTTCTGCTCGACGAAGAGCCGCGGGCGGTCATCGGTCGTTATGGTGACAGCCGCTTCGGCCGCGGCTGCCTCGTTGCCCGCCGGCTCGCGCAGCAGGGGGTGCGGTCGATTCAAGTGGTCCTGCAAGGCTTCGACACGCACGCCGACAATTTCGCGGGACACGAGTCCCAGTGCGCCAAGCTCGATCCGGCGTTCGCCGCGCTGATGCGTGACCTCGAAGAACACGACCTGTTGGATTCGACGATCGTGCTTTGCATCGGCGAGTTCGGCCGCACGCCGTGGATCAACGGCCTCGATGGACGCGACCACTGGCCGCTCGGTTTCTCGTGTGTCATCGGTGGCGGTGGGCTGCGATCGGGAGTCGTGATCGGCGGCACCGACCCGGACCGCTGGGCCGGCGAGCAGGACATCCCATCCAAAGACCGCACGCCTCCTGCTGACCCGATCGAGGTGCCCGACCTGTTTGCCACGATTCTGCAACAGATGAACGTCGCGCCGGACCTGGAGATCATCACGCCCATCGGCCGTCCCCTCGCCTTCAGCACGGGCACGCCGATTGAACGATTGCTTGTCTGATTTTGTGGCAATTCGAACTCGGCGGCCCTAAGATGCACTCGTCATGAGTGCTGCTTCCCCAGATTCGCCTGCCTACGATTCGATCGCCATTGTGGGCGTGGGGTTGATCGGCGGGTCGATCGCGGCGGCGGTCAAGCGGCGGCGGCTGGCGCGGAGGGTCGTGGGGATCGGGCGGAACCGGGAGCGCTTGGACGCGGCTCGGGCGTCGGGATTAGTCGACGTCGTTTCGGTCAGCATGGCCGCCTCCGAACAGTCCGAATTGGTAATCGTTTGCACGCCGGTCGGCCGGATTGCTGCGGATGTGCGAGAAATCGCTGCGCGTTCCCGCTGTGGGTCGACCGTGACAGACGCCGGCAGCGTCAAAGGAGCCATCTGTGCTGATCTGGCGGCCGGGCTTCCCGGCGGCGTCTCCTTCGTGGGATCCCATCCGTTGGCCGGCTCGGAGAAAACCGGTTGGGAACATGCCGATGCAGTGTTGTTCCAGGACCGGCTGTGCGTCGTGACGCCCTGCCCCAATGATTGCTCCGCGGCGGCGCCGTTCGTGGAATCGTTCTGGCAGGCGATCGGCATGCGGACAAAACGGATGTCGCCCGATGAGCATGACCGGGTGCTGGCGTTAACGAGCCACTTGCCCCACGCCGCGGCGGCAGCGCTGGCGTCGTTGCTCTCCGAGGATCTCGGCGACTTCACCGGAAGCGGGTTCCGCGACACGACCCGCATCGCCGCCGGCGACCCGAACATCTGGACCGGAATCTTCCTGCAGAACGCCCGGCACGTGGACGAACACATCGGCAGTCTGGTCGCACGGCTCACGCAATTCCGCGAACTGATCGCCAGTCAGGATGAGGCCGGACTCCGCGCCTGGCTCGCCGCCGCCAAGCAACACCGAGACCGGCTTGGGTAACGGAGACGCCGGGACATTCGGCGTGTTATCAACAGAGAGTCCGTTTGGCGTCGGCGTCGATTTGCGATCGACGGCTGACCACGAAAAGAATCGTTGTTTTCTAACCGATCCCGGCACAAGTTGGTGAACCTCAGGCGGCGTGGTGCGTTGTCCCTGAGCGTCTGACCGCCTGACCCGCACACAGGAGGCACTGCCGCCACGATGCCCATCGAGGTTCGCTGTGAATGTGGACGACGGCTGCATGCCCCGGAAGAGGCGGTCGGGCTGAGGGTCCGCTGTCCGGCGTGCCGCGCGGCTGTCAATGTTCCGATGCCTCTGCCATCGCCGCGAAAAATATCTCGCGACGGTCCGTCGCCATCAGATCAATCCAAGCGACGAGACGGCTCAGATCACCCGGGCAGCAAGGAGCCGAAGAAGACGCCGCCGCCCGCGTCGCCGGGGCTGCCTCCGAAACGGAATGCGGTCCGTCCCGGCAAGAACGTGTTCCGTCCGCACGCCGGGAGTCCGCCGCCGCTGGAGCAAGAGACGCGACGCCGCAAGAAGCGACGCACGAAATCGCCGCCTGTGCCCGACTCATCCTGGATGGCGAGTCTGAGCTTTCCGTTCCGCACGGAAGCATTGTTGGCGATCTGCATCATGACGGTGTTTTACACCTGCATCATGGTGCCGCTCCGGTTTTCCTTCGCTCACCCCATGATCTGGGTCTCGCCGCGGTTCGTGGTCTTCATGATCTTCATGCTCGTGCTGATCCAAGGATACTTCTGGCATTTTCTGTTTCAGGTGATGCGAACCGCCGCCTACAACGAGCCCGATTTGCCAATGACGGCCGACTGGGATCCGGAGAACATCATCTACGACCTGTTCATTGCGGTGGGATGCACGCTGGCGTCATTTGTCCCGTTGATTGGTTACGCAGCGTTTGAGCTCTCGCCCTTTCTGTGGGAACATCCGTTTATCTCGACGATGATCGTCTTCCTGGGGGTCCTGAACCTGCCGATGGCTCTGTTGATGGCGGTCAGTTCACTGCCGACGTTGATTCCGCAGATGCTGCAAGTGTCGTCCGCCGTTCCGTGGCTGGTGACGCTGCTGGTGGTGCTCGCGTTTTTCTATCTTCCGATGGCGCTGCTGGCGTCTGTGCTGCATCAGACGATCCGCGCCGCCATGCCGTGGTATGTGATTCCGGCCATGCTGCGCGTACGGTGGGCCTATTTGGAGACACTGATTCTGGTGATCGGCGTTGCGGGCATCGGTGCGTTCTTTCAGGTGTTGGCGGCCTATGTGCCGATCCTGGGGGCGTTTTTGACGTGGTTCATCGTGCTGGTGGGACACACGGCCATCATGCACCGCTTGGGAGCGATGTACTACGACGACCGCCGTGTACTCGGCTGGTTCCCGGACTCGCCGCGCGTGATTTGAGTTGAGTGCGTCCGTGGAAAAGTGGCCAGTGGAAAAGTGGGGCGACGGATGCCAATGAATCAGAGCCCGAAGCGTTAGCCGCCCGTTGAAAAACTCAATTCCGCGTGCCACTGCCGTCTCGGCAGTGCGAGAAACCAGTCAGTTTTCAGTCATCTGCACGGCTGACACAGCCGTGCAGATGTTTTGCAACGGGCTGTTAGCGACGGGACGGCTTCTCCGGCACCCGACCATTTTGGGTGCGTCCGCTCAATGGTGGTGCTCGCACATTTCCGGGTGGCTGGGGCGATGTTGAGGCGACGGACGCGTGTCCTCGGTCCGAACACTGGGGCCGAACACTGGGGCCGTCGCGCGTGTCGTTCACTGTCCACAGCCCCAGGGTTACGAGTGGCTGACCAATCATCGATCTTAGATCGCCCCAGCCACCCCCACCATCAAGCGGATGCACGCGACTAACATTCTGACCGGGGTCGTCAGTTGTCACCCTTCGGGGACTTTACTATCGTGACCTCTTTGCTTCACACGGCGATTTCGAACGCTCACAGCCGATCTATCACCCACACCAAGTTTCGAACGGAGTCGCATCGTGACAGAGAAAGTCGTCATTATCGGTTCAGGTCCGGCGGGATGGACCGCGGCGATCTACGCGGCACGGGCCGAGTTGGATCCGCTGCTTTTTGAGGGGGACGCCTCGCAGGAGAACTGGGACATCGGCCGCCCGCCATTGGGACAACTGGCCATTACCACGGAGGTTGAGAACTTCCCGGGCTTCCCTGCCGGCGACCTGAACGCGTATCTCGACAACGCCATCGACGAGAAAAAACGCAAGTACATGGCCCCGCATTCGGGGCACGGCGTCAGCGGTCCGGAGTTGATGGAGCTGATGCGGCAGCAGGCGGTCAACTTCAAGACACGGGTGCGGACCGAGGACATCACGTCGGTCGACTTTTCCTCCCGTCCGTTCCAATTGACGACCGCCGGCGGGGAAGTCGTCGAAACCCTGTCGGTGATTGTCGCAACCGGTGCCCGGGCCAACTACCTCGGGCTGGAATCAGAGAACCGGTTTAAGAACCGGGGCGTCTCCGCGTGCGCCGTGTGTGACGGGGCGTTGCCGCGATTTCGGGACAAGCCGCTCGTCGTCGTTGGTGGCGGCGACAGTGCGATGGAGGAGGCCGATTACCTCGCCAAGTTCGCCAGCAAGGTGTACATCGTGCACCGCCGGGATGAGTTGCGCGCGAGCAAGATCATGGCGGAACGGGCGATCAACAACCCCAAGATCGAGGTCAAGTGGAGCACGACGGTTGATGAAATCCTTGGCAACGACGAGGAGGGAGTCACCGGGGTCCGCATCCGCAGCACCAAGGACGAAAGCCAGACGGAGGTGTTGGAGGCGTCCGGATACTTCGCTGCCATCGGACACACACCGAACACCGACTTCCTCAATGGACAACTGGAGACGAGCGAAAAGGGATACGTTTGCTGGACGGTCCCCTTCCGGACGAACACGAGCGTCGAGGGCGTGTTTGCAGCGGGGGACGTGGCGGACGACAACTACCGTCAGGCGGTGACCGCAGCGGGCAGCGGCTGCATGGCCGCCCTCGACGCGGAACGCTGGCTCGCCGCACAAGGGCACCACTAGGAAACCGAGCATCAATTGGTTCTCGGATTCCTGTTGGGTCCGTATGGGCGCTTGCGGCGTCGGTCGCAACTCAGTCCGTGAACCGAGACACACGAGTTCCCGAAATCATCCGTTGCCGCGAGAAAGAATCATTTCGTGACCGACCCGCACAATCCCCCTGCTGACCCGCCTTCGAACGAACCGGTCGACTCGGCACGCATTGAACGGGCCGTGCGAGAAATCCTCGCGGCAATTGGCGAAAATCCCGACCGGCAAAGCCTGCGAGAGACCCCCGCGCGGGTCGCCCGCATGTATGCGGAGCTGTTCGCCGGGCTGCACAGCGATCCCGCGCGGCACTTGCAGCGGGTCTTCGAGGAGACGTACGACGAGCTGGTTCTGGTTCGCGACATCAGTTTCAACAGTATGTGCGAACATCACCTGCTGCCTTTTATGGGGGTCGCCCATGTGGGATATCTGCCGCGCGGCAAGGTGGTGGGACTCAGCAAGCTCGCGCGGGTCGTCGAAGAGATCTCCCGCCGTCCGCAGCTGCAGGAACGGATGACGCATCAAGTGGCCGACCTCATCAACGAGGAACTGGACGCCAAAGGTGTGGTCGTCGTCGTGGAAGCCGAGCATACCTGCATGACCATCCGCGGGGTCCGCAAGCCGGGCAGTCTCACCGTGACCAGTGCCGTGCGGGGGTTGTTTAAGAGCAATCAGTCGAGCCGCGCCGAAGTGTTTTCGCTGATCAACCGCCAATGATCTCGCTGATCTGCTGCCGACTGATCTGCGGCGCAAGCCTCTGCTGGGCGCTGATGCCTCGCCGCCAGGTGACGTGCGGGTTTTTCCGAATTCAGCATCTCGTCGTGCTCGCACTGAGTGCCCTCGCCGCAATCACGCTGACCGGCAACGACGTCTCGGAATCGCCGCTCACTCTTTGGCCGACAGCCATCACCCGCGGGATCGACATCGACATCACACTGGTCGCGTTTGCCGGGTCCGTCGTGTGGGCCCTGGACCGGCGCGGGCTTGGGCGGGTGTCGATCTTTTCGATTTTGGTGCTGTCAGCCGCGGCGACCATGGGAACGCAAACATTGGCCCATAACGGCGGCGGGGCGGGAGCGACGGCGTTCGTTTTCCTTTCAGAGTTTTCGTCGGCGTGGTTGTTGGGAACCGCGCTGACCGGGATGCTGCTCGGGCACTGGTATCTGACGGCCACGTCGATGTCGCTGACGCCTCTTGTCCGATTGAACCAGTTCTTTCTCTCGGCGGTGCTGCTGCGCGCGGCCGTGGCGGGGGCCGGGTTGATAACCGCGCCGATCGCGGTCACGCAGACGACGCATCTGGTCTGGCTCACGCTGCATTGGCTGAGCGGGATCGCGGGGCCGCTGGTGATGTCGCTGCTGATCGCGAGGATTTTGAAGTACCGGAACACGCAGTCGGCCACCGGCGTGTTTTTCGCGGGGGTGATTCTGGTCTTCATGGGCGAGATGGCCGCGACACTGCTGTCGAACGAGCTTGGGCATCCGTTGTGAAGGTTGTTGCCAACAAGGCCGCCGCTCAGACACCCGTCTCTTGTGACGATCGTCACATCAGCGGGGCGAACAGACGGCAGACGTTTTCTGCGAAGACGGAACGGGCGGGGCGCTTCTGCCAGTGCTTCAAGCGGATGGTCCGGGCGTGCTGCAGGTCGGCCTCGAACAGTTTCTCCAGTTCGGCGGCGATGCGAGCGTCGTACATGGCGACGCCGACTTCAAAGTTGAGCAGCAGGCTGCGGGCATCGAAGTTGGGCGAGCCGACGAGCGACCAGTTGCCGTCGATGGTGAGCGTCTTAGAGTGCTGGATGCCGCGCCGGTACTCATGGATTTCGACGTCCGCGTGCAACAACGCTTCGTAGTAGGACCGCCCGGCGAGGACCGCCCAGTAATGGTCGGAGCGGCCCGCCAGCAGGAGGCGGACCCGGACCCCCCTTCGGGCGGCTGTCTCCAACGCCATCATCAGCGGCTCGGTCGGCACAAAGTAGGACGTTGCCAACGTGATGCGGTCGCGGGCTTCGTTGATCGCCGTGAACATCAGTTCGTGAAACGTGCGCAGGTGACCGATCGGACCGCCGCTGACAACTTGGGCGACGACGTCCCCAACGTCTGGCGGCGGAGGGAACCGTTTCGCGTCGGTCAGCTCCTCGCCGGTGGCGTAGTACCAATCCTCGGCGAACACGCGTTGCAGTTGTAGGACCGTCGGTCCTTTCATCTGCAGATGCGTGTCGCGCCAGTACCCCAGCGACTTGCTGCGACCGAGGTACTCGTCTCCGATATTCATCCCTCCGGTGAAACCAACCTTGCCGTCCACAATGACGATCTTGCGATGGCTCCGCAGATTGATCGACCACTTGGCGCGGAGGGAGCGTCCGGAATGGAAAGCGGCGATCGCGATGCCCGCATCGAGCATCGGGCGGAAGAATTTGCGGCTGAGGAACAACGATCCAATGCCGTCGTACAAGAAGCGGACCTTGACCCCTGATCGGGCCTTCTGGATGAGCAGGTCCCGGACACGGTGTCCGGTCCGGTCGGCCCGCCAAATGTAGTATTCCAGATGTAGCGATTCCTGCGCGGCCATGATGGCCACTTCGATCCTGCGGAGCGTGACGTTCGTGTCGGCGAGTAGTTTGATTTGGTTGCCCGCGGTCGGAACGGTGTCGCTGCCGTCGGAGGCGACCTTCATCAGCTGCGACTGCTGGTCTTTGAGAACGTGATCGCAGTGATACTGGTACCGCCCGAGTTCCGGCAGTTGCTCCTGAATCGCTCGCGACGCGGCTTCGATTTTCGCCGCGCGGCGTTCGACCCGGTTGATCCCGAAGAACAGGTATAGCAGCCCTCCCACGTAGGGGAGCAGCACGATCGCAAGAATCCAGGCGACGGTGGCAGCCGGCTGCCGCCTGCGGGTGAGCACAACCCAACGGATGAGCAGCAGCGTAACGAGGTACCCCAGGACGAGACTGATCGTCGTTCGCCAGTCGGTCATCGGAGGTCTCGTTTCGAGTCGGCGCGTCAGGCACTGCTGCGTGGTTCTGCCTCGTGTCCCGGCTGCAGTTGGGGAATGCGCGGCGGGACAATGCCGAATGTCGAACTCGGAATGACGAAAGAAAATCCGAATCCCCAAATCCGAATCTGGCGGGCAACCTGTCTGTTAGGAAGGTCACGCCGATCGTTGCGACGGTCATAATGTTTCGGCACGCGTGGCTTCGACCTGGTTGTGCTTCGACATTCGATCTTCCCTCGTCATTCGGGCTTCGGCATGCGAGTCGGGGAGTGTCTGTTGTTGCCCGCGGGCACAGGCCCCCTCCAACCGAGTTTCGGCACTGGTCGTTGGGGTCGAAGCCCAGCCGCCGTCACCGCAGGAACTCTTCGGCTTCGGCCATGAATTCGGGATACAGTGTGCGCATCTGGCCGACAGCCTCGGCGAGGGGGACGGCGACAATTTGCAGGCCGCGGAGGGCGACCATCTTGCCGAAGTCACCGGACAGGGCGAGGCGGCCGGCGTGGATTCCGAGCCGTGTGCCGAGGACGCGGTCGTAGGCGCTCGGCGAGCCGCCGCGCTGCAGGTGGCCCAACGTCACCTCGCGTGTTTCGATTCCTGTTTGGTCTTCGATCACGTTCGCGACATGTTTGCCGATCCCACCGAGCTGGACATGGCCGAACTCGTCGATCTCGCCACTTTGCGTGACCATTTCTCCCTTGATTCTTGCGCCCTCGCTGACCATGACGATGCCGTAGTGCTTGCCTTCGCTCTTGCGGCGCTTTAGCCGCGTGCAGATTTCGTCGAGGTCGGCTTCGATTTCCGGGACGAGGATGGCATCGGCGGCGACGGCGATTCCGGCGAAACAGGTGATCCAACCGGCGTGACGCCCCATGCACTCGACCACCATAACCCGGCGGTGGGATTCGGCCGTTGTCCGCAGGCGGTCGACGGCATCCATGACGGTGTTCAGGCAGGTATCGAATCCGAAGGTGAAATCGGTGCTGCTGAGGTCGTTGTCGATGGTCTTCGGGCAGCCGATGGTGGGCAACTTGTGGTCTTCGTACAGCCGGCTGGCGACGCCCAGCGTGTCGTCGCCTCCGATGGCAATGAGGGCGTCGATTCCCAGTTTATCCACGGTTTCAATCACCTTGCCGACGAGTTCCGGGTCTTTGTAGGGATTGGTCCGCGAGGACCCGAGGATGGTCCCGCCGCGCGGCAGAATCTCGTCGGTCTTCATGGGGTCGAGGACCTCGTAAGTGCCCTCGACGGCTCCGCGCCATCCTTCCTGCAGCCCGAGCGTCTCTCCACCTGCGTTGTGAACGGTTCGCACAACGGCCCGGATGACGGCGTTCAATCCGGGGCAGTCTCCCCCTCCGGTGAGTACGGCAGCTCGCATGTCTGGTCTTTCTGAGATGATCTTGTGTGTTTGAATTCAGGAAACTGTCGGTCGTGGCGTCTTGTCTACCAAGCCGAAGCCCAGAGCGTCGGCTCGATGGCAAGGCCGTCGGTTTACGAATTCCGGGAGCGCTTCGGGACAGTTTGTCGCTGAGCCGGCCGGTCGAAACATGGTGTCACAGCGACCGCGTCGCGCTCTCGCCGTTTGCACCGACAGGAGAGGAGCTGCCACTGATTGATCAGTTTACCAAGTCCGTTCGACGAAACTTGTATCTCCACGGCCATCGATGAACGTCGTGTGATCCAGGATTTTCCGGGCCAACGGGATCGTCGTCTTCACGCCTTCGATGACGATCTCGTCCAACGCGCGACGCATACAGGCGATCGCCGCCTCGCGGGTCGGACGATGGACGATCAGTTTGCCGATCATGGAGTCGTAGTAAGGGCTGATCTTGTAACCTTCGTGGACGTGCGAATCAAATCGCACACCCGGCCCGCCGGGGATGCGTAGTTTTGTAATCGTACCGGGGCAGCCGCGGAAGTCGTTATCCGGATCCTCCGCGTTAATCCTCACTTCCAAAGCAGCTCCCGTACAGGGCACGCTCCGCTGCTGGAACGGCAACGTCTCACCGGCGGCGACGCGGAGTTGTTGTTGAATCAAATCGATGCTGGTGACCATTTCCGTGACCGGGTGTTCGACCTGAATCCGTGCGTTCACCTCAATGAAGTAGAAGCGATTGTCCGGGTCGACCAGAAACTCGCACGTGCCCGCATTCGTGTATCCGGATTCGGTGACGAGCCTCACGGCCGCTTTGCAGATGTCTTCCCGCACCGACTGCGGCAGGTTGGGGGCCGGACTTTCTTCGATGAGCTTCTGATGCCGCCGCTGCATCGTGCAGTCGCGTTCCCAGAGGTGCAGAGCATTGCCGTGATTGTCCGCCAGCACCTGGACTTCAACATGCCGCGGCTTTTCCACGAGCTTCTCGATATACACGCCGGGATTCTTGAACGCCTTTTCCGCCTCCGCCGATGCCGCTTTGAGCTCGGAGCGGAGCGTGATGTCGTTCCGTGCCGGCCGGATACCTTTGCCCCCTCCGCCGGCGGTTGCCTTGATCAGCACCGGGTATCCGATCTCCTCAGCGACCTTCAGGGCTTCCTCTTCGCTCTCGACGAGACCTTTGCTCCCCGGCACGCAGGGCACCTTGGCGGCTGCGGCGATGCGGCGGGCCTCCACTTTGTCACCCAGCTTGGCCATGGCTTCGTGGGACGGGCCGATGAATTCGATCTGCGAGTCGCGGCAAACCTCCGCGAAGTGGGCGTTCTCCGCCAGGAATCCATACCCGGGATGAATCGCCTGCACATTGCCGATTTCGGCCGCGCTGATCACCCGGTCGATCTTGAGGTAGCTCTCCGAAGCGGCGGGCGGGCCGATGCAGTACGCTTCGTCCGCCAGTTGGAGGTACTCCGCCTCGCGGTCCGCCTCGCTGAAGACGGCGACCGTCTCCACGCCCAACTCACGGCAGGCGCGGATGATCCGCAGCGCGATTTCGCCGCGATTCGCGATCAGTATCCTCTGAAACATGACGGCTTCCGAGAAGTTTCCCACTCGCGGCGGTCGCCGTCGCGAGATTGCAATGCAATGAGGAGAGGGGAATCATCCGGCGGCTGTCCGACCGACCGGGCCGGCGACCGGACGCGAATCAGCCGGGCTTCACTTGGAACAGGGTCTGTCCGAACTCGACGGCGTCACCGTCGTTGACCAGCACTTTCACGATCGTTCCACCGACCTCGGCCGGAATCTGATTGAAGACCTTCATGGCCTCGACGATACAGACCACCGTCTCCGAAGAGACCCGATCTCCCACTTTCACGAACGGCGGATCGCCCGGCTGCGGTGAGGAGTAAAATGTCCCGACGGTCGGGCTGGTGATCTCGACGAGCCCTTCATCCGTCGCCGAAGCTTCCGGCGCGACCTCAGCAGGTCCGCCGGGGTATTGCGGGACCGGCGCGTAGGCGACAGGCAACGGCCCCGGATGGCCGGGAGCGAGGTTGTTCGTTCCCCCGCGCCGAAGCACCCACTTCTGATCACCGCCTTCCAGCTTGACCTCGGTGAGGTCGTGCTTTTCCATCAGGCGGACCAATTGCTTGAGCCGGTCGAGGTCGAAAGACTCCCCCGCAGGCTTCTCCTTTTCCGTCATGTCTCTCAGCCTTCCCGCCAGTGCTGACAGGCCCCGCTTGCAACGCGTGACCGTCCATTGGATGTCTGGATTCGACCCAGTCCTTATATTTTGTGATGCGATGCGGGACAATGGCTGCTCTCGCTTGTTCCCAAGCTCCGGCTTGGGAACACCTGTCCCGCAAAGTCCTGCTTTGCTGTGTGTGAATCAGAGTTTCGCGACAATGCGCTCCCAAACAGAGTTTGGGAACGCGGAAATGTGGCGCCGCAGTGAGAACTGTTGCGCGAGCGGAGCCTGTGTTGGAGCCGTGGCCGGAACGACTGATCAGAGGCCTGATTTCGCTTCCGCCCGTGCGCGCACGCTCCTCAAGCCCAAGAGGCTAACCGACTTCCGGCCTTTCAGTCAACCAGAGACGACCCAAGGTCTTTTGCGACCGACTGAGACAACACCTCGTGTCCCCCTCGCGTCACCAGGACGTCATCTTCGATCCTAACTCCTCCCCAGCCCGGAAGATAGATTCCCGGCTCGACGGTCACCACCATGCCCGCAGCCAGCACCGTCTGCGAGTTGGGAGCCAAGCGCGGCATCTCGTGGATGTCTAGACCGATGCCGTGCCCCAGCCCGTGGCCGAAGTTCCGGCCATGTTTGCAGGACTTGATATGGTCCCGGGCGATGCGGTCAACCGCTTCGCAGGTGACTCCCGGACGAATGGCGCGGATGGCCCGCGTTTGAGCCTCCAGGACGATGTCGTAGATTCTTCGCAGCTTCTTCGACGGCTTGCCAAAGACCACGAGGCGGGTCAGGTCCGATTTGTAACGGTTCCGCGTCTCCGCTCCCCAGTCGACGAGCAGCCATGAGCAATCGCCAATCGGCTCGCGCCCCGGCCGGTAATGGGCCAGGGCGGAGCGGTCATCGGCAGCGATGATTGTCTCGAAACTCGTGCCCTCCGCTCCGAAACGGCGCATGGCCTGTTCCAGTTCGTGGGCGGCGCCGAGTTCCGTCATCTCAGGCGTCAGCGAGGCACGGAGAACGTTGAATCCGCGAGACGCCAATTCGACCGCTGCCCGAATCTCCGCGATTTCATCCGCGTCCTTGATCGCGCGCAACTCTTCGACCCGTCCCGGCGCCGGACGCAATTCGCACTGGGGAACCGCAGCCGCCAGTTGTTCGACGGCATCGAATGTCAAGAGGTGAGACTCGAACCCCAGACGCCGGACGCCGGCCTGTTTGACCGCTGTCGCCGCGGCGGTGTGCAGCTTGACGTCCGGCTTGCGGATCACCGCGTCCAGTCCGGGGCACTCTTCGGCAATCTGTGTCTGATACCGCCCGTCACTGATGAGCACGCACACCTCCGGACCGAGCAAGAGCCAACTGCTGTCGCCGGAGAAGCCGGTCAGCCAGGTGACGTTCGTTTCGCCCGACACCAGCAAAGTGTCCACATCAGCCTTACGGACGGCCCGCAACACTTTGCCCCGCCGCGATTCATAACGATCGGTCATTTTCTGAGTGTCCCTTGTTCCTCACCGGTTCCCATCCCTCACTCCCAAGCCGGGGTGTGGTCGCAAGGAACATCAACAGGCATCCGTGTTATCCGCGCCCATCCGTGGTTCGGATTCTAACCACGGATGGCACAAATGGGCACGGATGGCCGCCAATCAGAGCCGCGCCCGTGAGGAAGCGGCCGCGGTCCGGGGTTGAACTGCTCTCGGAAGGCCGTTCCTCGAGGTGGCGTTTCCGGAAGCGCCCGGTTCCGTGTCCGCATCGCGAAGCACGGCGGACATACCGACGCGCCCAACCACGTGCTCATCCTGCTTCGCGACATGAGCAGGGCACCCGGCTCTGTACCAAGGGCTGCCGCGAATCAGAACAGCCGCAGTTGGCCGGAGGGCGCAGGGGGTGGGACGAACTGGCTTGTGTCGAGTGGAGGGAGACCGTGTGACAAGCCGTGCTTTCGGGCGAACATCTGAAACAGGTTGCGAATCTGCTCCGCGATTGGTCCCGTCCCCGACATGCGGCGGCCCCACGTGGAGCTGCTGAGTTTGCCCTCGCGGACCTGTCGGATCAGACCGAGGACCTTCTCCGCTTTGAGCGGCTGTGTCCGCTCCAACCATTCGCGAAAGACCGGCTCAACGGTCAGCGGCAACCGCAGCAGAATCCATGAGGCCGACGCGGCCCCCGCCTGCCGCGCTACTGCGAGAATCTCCGGGATTTCCGAGTCGTTCAATCCGGGAATCACGGGAGCAACCATCACGCCGACCGGCACGCCGGCATCTGCCAGCGCCGCCACCGCTTTCAGCCGGGCCGCCGGAGTACTGGTGCGCGGCTCCATCTCACGAGCCAAGTCAACATCAAGGGAGTTGATGGAAAGGAACACATGCACCAGGTGTCGCCGCGCCATCTGCTGAAGGAGGTCCCGGTCACGGACGATCAGCGCATTCTTGGTGACAATCCCGATCGGCTGTCCGCACTCCGCGGCGACCTCCAGGCATTGGCGGGTCAAGCGGAACTGCCGTTCGCCCGGTTGGTAACAGTCGGTTACTCCGGAAAACATGATCGGCTCGGAGTTCCAGGAGTCGCGGGACAGAAACTCCTCGAACAGCTTCCGGGCGTCGTGCTTGACGACAATCTTCGTCTCGAAGTCGAGACCGGCGTTCATCCCCAGATACTCATGGGTGTTGCGGGCATAGCAGTAGGAGCAGCCGTGGGCACATCCGCGGTACGGGTTGATGCTGTACCGAAAAGGGATGTCCGGAGAGTCGTTCTCCGCGACAATGCGTTTCGTCTGATCCGGCAGGTACTCGATGTCCCGTCGCTGGATTTGATCCAGGTATTCGGCATCATCCCCGACCTGTTCCAGATCGGTCTCGCGCCGCGTCCGCTCAAATCGGTTCGGCGGGTCGATCATCGAGCCGTGACGCATGCGCTGGTCCAGAATAAAGGGTGACGGGTGTTCACTCTGTGCTGGGCATGATAGCCCAAATGTCAACGAGAGTCATCAGGACCCTCACCGGAGGCAGGGCAAACGTTTTGTTGAAGACGGGATGTCTCACCGACGTCGACCGTCGCCGTTGGCTCCGGGCTAACCCCAATCCGTGACACCTGTTAGCCCGGAGGCATCGCCGACGGCGAACCGCCGCCGACTTCCCCATTGAGAAAAACACGCTCGCCCTGCACCGAAGGCAGGGCGACCCGACCGGGCAAGTCGAAACTTGTCCCCCGGTCGGTTATGCTGTTCTCCGGTGAATGCAAAGGGGGCGGCACTGCCGATCCCTCGCGATGCGCCGCATATCGTTGGCTGAGCATCAATCAGACTCTGTGTGACGTGACTTTGCCCCGAAGCGGCTCACCCCGTCCCGGCCTCAATGCGACCCGAAGTTTCGAGGATCGTCGCCGGTCGAATGTTTGTGTTGGCCAGTCGCCTTCCTTGAGTAACTGTCGATGCCGCTGTTGCGTCCCCGTCAATCCCGACCGTCCCTGCGGCGGAAGCACCGCAGGAACCGTCCTGAGAATACGGGCCGCTGTATACAGACTGTGACACTCCGATTCCTGTTCCACGCTTGCTACGGATTCCGCGCGCCGTTTCTGAAACGGTTGGCTGCGGTGTGTGTGACGGCCGGCCTGATCCTCTCCGGAGTGGCCGGTCTCTGCGGCCGGGCCGTTGCAGAGTCCGACGCCCCGACGGGCAGGGGGAGCGTTCGCCTGGAAATGCGGCGGGTGCCCTCCCATGCTCACGTGCCCAATCGCTGGAGCCAACTGCCGTGCCGGATCAACAACGACCGGGACGAGCCGTTTGAAGGCCTCTGCGTGACCACCGTCGGGGACGAACAGGGCCTGCAATATGGGCGGCGTGTCTGGGTGCCCCCGCACACGCGGTTTGTCACCTGGCAGCCGTTGTTGGTTCCGGATGCGCCTCCTGCCGATCCGTTTGACCCGAAGATCCGGGAGATCGAGTTCCGTTCCCTGTTGTTCGACAGCCGAGCTTCGGATGATCAGCCGGTCCGTCAGGAGTTGGGCCGCCTTGAGATTCGCGACACGCTTTGGCTCACCCATCCGGGACAGGTGACCGGCGTCCTCCTCCCCCCCCATGACGGTGCTGAGCGTGGCGACGGTGACGGCCGGCCGACCGGGATTTCGGCCTACGAATTCGTGGTGACCGGTCGCGTCGAGGCGGGCATTCAGTACAATTACGTCGTTCTCGATGAAGGCTTACCCCCTGGTGGCGAGCAGAGTCTGGAGGCGTTCGACCAACTGATTGTTGCCAGCGATACGGTGTTGCACGACCACGCCGCGATCGCTGCGCTCCGTGACTGGCTGTTCCGAGGGGGGCGTCTCTGGATCATGCTCGACCGGGTTGACGTCTCCGTGTTGGAGGTGCTCCTGGGGGACGCGTTCACCGGCCATGTCGTTGACCGGGTGGGGCTGACCCGTGCGCATCTCAGGGCGGGGCCTCTGGGCATTGCCGGTGAGGAACAGCCGCGGGAGTTTGATCGGCCGGTCCCGTTGGCCCGGCTGTTGCTCGACGATGTCGACATGGCGTACACGGTCGATGGCTGGCCGGCGGCCTACTGGAAGACCTGTGGCGAGGGGAGACTGCTGGTCACCACGTTGGGACCGGGCGGGTGGGTGCGTCCCCGTTTGCCGACAGACGACCCCCCATCCATCGGCGGGGCCTGGGCGACAAGTGTCGTGCCGGGTCCGGCGTTCAACGAAATCATGTCGTCATTCTTCGTCGTCCAGCCCGACCCGCTGATGCAGCCGGAGGTGTTGGAAACGCAGGCACGCGACGGCGTCGGTTACACCGTGCCGTCGAAAGGTTTGGTGGTCGGCCTGTTGAGCGGGTTTACGCTGTTCCTCATCGGCATGGGAGCGTGGTCGCTGCGCGTCGGCGAGGGACAGCGGATGGGCGTGATCGGACCGCTCGCCGCCTTGGTGGCCAGCCTCTCGCTGATGGCGGTGGGGAATACGCATCGCTCCGTGCCCGAAATGACGGCTGTCACGCAGTTCGTCCAGCCGATCCCCGGGACAGACGACGTGCGCGCCATCGGGGCTGCCGCGACATTTGTCGCGGAAACAGGTCCGGTGGAGTTCTCCGGCAACCGCGGCTGGCTCATGCCTTCATTGGTCGGACAGGACCCCGGTCCGCGGCGGGTTGTCTGGAGCGATCTGGACCATTGGCGTTGGGAGAACCTTCGGCTCACCCAGGGCCTGCATGCAGCGAGATTCCGGAATTCGGCCGAACTCGATGCCCGGACATCGGCCCGGATCAGTTTTGATTCCGAGGGAGTCACAGGGCGCCTTTCGTTGCCGGCGGGCCTTGCGGCCTCCGACGCGATCATTGTCACTCCCTCTGGCCGCATGGGCGTGAAGATGGCCGGAGAGAACACGTTCCAAGCCCGTGCGGAGGACGTTTTCACCGCCGAACAATACGTGGCGGCCGGCTTGCTGTCGGATGAGCAGGCGACACGAAGCCGGACGCTCGCCACGTTGCTCGAATCGTCGGGCGACCGTTTTTCTCGGGAGCCCACACTCCTGTTTTGGACAGACCCGTGGGAACTGGGGACATTCTTCCCGAGTGAGACATCGGTGACGGGATCCGCGCTGGTCACGGTTCCCCTCGAATTCGATCGTCCGGCGGTTGGCACGGCGATCCAAATTCCGTCTCCGTTCGTTACTTACCGGGAGGCCATGCTGCCCAACACCCAATCGCTCAGCGGGCTGTACAATCACCGCACGCGAACGTGGATGGAACGCCGGAACCCCACCTCCACATGGCTCGGTTTCCGATTGCCCCGGAGAATTGCGCCGGTCCGCCCGACGACCGCAAAGCTGACGATTCGCGTGGCCGGCCCGATGGGACGACTGGAAGTGGCCACGCTCCGGGGAACCGAGCCGGTGCCGGTCAAGACGTGGGACGATCCCGTGGGGACGTTGGCGGTCGAACTCGACGATCCGCAGTTGCTTGCGCTCGCCCCGGACGGCACACTGATGTTGCGCATCGCGGTCGGCGATCCGAACCAGCCGGCATCGGCGCAGGCGTCTGCCTCAAGTGTCAGCAGCACATTTCGGATCGAGTCTCTGACACTGGAACTTCAGGCCGTCGTTCTCGATCATGACGAAGATTCCCGAACTCTGACCACAGACTGACGCAGTGACCAAAACCAAGCCGCCCGCCGATCAGAAACAGCCTGTCGTTGTCATCAAGCAACTCACCAAGAAATACGGTGATTACACGGCGCTCGACAATCTCAGCCTGACATTGTCTGCCGGGCAGATTCTGGGTCTCATCGGGCCGAACGGCGCCGGCAAGACCACCACGATCAAGATTCTGGTCGGGCTCGCCCGCCCGACCAGCGGAACCGCCAGCATCGCCGGGGTCGACTGCGTCCGGGACTCGCGGAGCATCAAGAGCCTTGTCGGTTACATGCCGGACAAGTTCGGCTCGTACGATAACATGCGAGTGCGAGAGTACCTCGATTTTTTCGGAGCGGCCTTCGACATCCCCCGCCGCGTGCGCATCCCGCGGATCGACGAAGTCATGGAGATGACCGGCACCGCCTACATGCGGGACAAGTACGTCGACGCTCTCAGTCACGGGATGGCGCAACGGGTCGGCATCGCCCGCATTCTGCTGCACGACCCGCAGATGCTCATCCTCGATGAGCCGGCCAACGGCCTCGACCCCCAGGCCCGCGTGGAAATGCGCGAGTTGCTGATCCAACTGGCCGGCATGGGCAAGACGTTGCTCGTGACCAGCCATATCCTGCCGGAACTTTCACGAATTTGCGATCAGGTCGCCATTCTCACCCAAGGCAAACTCCGGGCCTGCGGGTCGGTCAAGGAGATCGGACGGCAGGTCAGCCAACAGCGTACGATTGAGGTCCAACTCGCCAACGAGCAGAGCATCCCCGCGGCTGTCAAGGTGCTCGGGGGAGTCGTCGATGCGAGTAATGTTGAGGCGTCGCCGGCCGAGGCGGCTGTGCGGTTCCGGACCGATCTGCCGGAGGAAGGGCTCGGGCCGATTCTCGCCGCGCTCGTCCGCGCCGAAGTCCCGGTCACCCAGTTCCGCGAGTTGCAAACCGACCTCGAAGAAGCGTTCATGTCCTTCGCCCGTCCGACGGAAGCGGCATAGTTGGAGTTTAAGCTTTAGCTTGGACTCCAACTTCGCAGACAAAACCTGAGAAGATCCCCGTGGCCAATCCCATCATTCAACGCGAACTCCTGTCCGTCCTGCGCCGGCCGGGGACCGTCCTGGTTCAGTGCATCCTGGCGATCGGGTTTGTGCTTCTGATCGCCGTGCGGTGGCCGACGGAGCCGCGCGTGGCGCTTTCCGGAGCCCGGTCTCAGGAAGTGTTTTCGCTGTTCGCTTACGGGCTGTTGGCAGCGGTGCTGCTGTTGTTGCCGGTCTCGCCGGCGACGAGCATCGTTCGTGAGAAGAACCGCGGGACGTTGGCGATGTTGTTCAACTCGTCTCTCGGACCGTGGCGCATTTTCTTCGGCAAACTGCTGGCCACGTTGGGACTGGCGGGGCAGATGCTCGTCTTAAGCCTGCCGGCTGCTGCTGCCTGTTACGCCCTGGGAGGCATCTCGGTTGGCAACATTCTCGCGACCTATGCGCTGCTGGGACTCACGGCTGTGCTGATCACGACGCTGGGTTTCCTGGTGAGCACGTACTCGGCATCCGCCGACTCGGCGGTCCGCTGGACGTACGGGCTGGTCCTGTTTGCGAGTGTGATTCTGCTGCTGCCCCATTTTCTGTTGGTCGGAGCCAGCGGCCTGACCGGCGACATCGTCCGTTGGATGCGGTCCCTGTCACCGATCGCAGCGATGATGTCGTTGCACGGAGCCGGAGATTTTGGCGCGCGCGGACTGCTGACGACGGAAAACGTGTTCGCCCGGTTTACGGTGATGGCCACCATCGTCTCGGTCATCGCCGCCGTCTGGACTGTCAAACGTTTGAATTTGACGCTGTTCGATCAGGCTCGCGATTCGGGCACGATCGCCGACGACCAGGAACTGGGCACGCGGATCTTCCGGCGGGCCATGTTCCTCGTGGATCCCCGCCGCCGGTCCGCATCGATCGGCCCCTGGGCCAATCCGGTCATGGCGAAAGAGTTTCGTTGTCGGCGGTTCGGTCGTCTGCACTGGCTGATGCGGCTGGTGGCCGTCTGTGCGATCATTTCGCTGGCACTGACCATTCTCACGACAACGCAAACGATCAGTTGGGACGTCGGCAGCATCGGCGGCATCATGGTCGTGCTGCAGGTGGCCCTGCTGGTGCTGATCACGCCGAGCCTCGCGGCCGGTCTCATTGCCACAGAGCGGGAAACAGGCGGATGGGTGCTGCTGCAATCGACACCCATGTCCGTGTGGCGGATCGTGTGGGGCAAGTTGTTGTCGGTGATCGTGACCGTCGCGCTGGTGTTGCTCGCCACGCTGCCGGGCTACCTGGTGATGATCTATATCGATCCCAGCCAACGGAACGAAGTTCAACGCGTGGGGGTCTGCCTGCTGCTGACGGCTGCGTTTGTCATGCTCATCAGCGCGGCTGTGGGCAGCCTGTTTTCCCGAACCGTCACCGCCATTGCGGCGGCCTACACGGTCGTCCTTTCGATCTGCGCGGGTCCGCTGCTCATCTGGCTGGGGCGGGATGCTCCCTTTGGCCACGATACCGTGGAAGCGGCCCTGATGGCCAATCCGATTGCGACCGCCCTCTCGGTGATTCGCATCCCCGGCTTCCGCGACTACGAACTCATCCCCGGCAATTGGTGGGCGCTGGGAATCGCATCGGCCGGCAGTTTGCTTGTTCTCCTCTGGCAGACCCAACGGGTTTCGCGTCCTCAGTAGCCAACATGATCAATACTCGCTTTCCCATCGGCCGGTCCATTGCGGTCTTGCTGTGCGCCGTCTTTCTTGCGAGACCGGCCGTCTCCGAGGACATTGAGACGGACTTTCTGATGATGTCCGATCCGGCATTTGATGTTCCGGTGGCGGAGACGGTGTTGCCCCCGGGGGCGATTCGCCTTTGGCGAGACATGCTTTCGCGTCCGGAGCCGGACTTGATCAAGGCGGCCGCCGAGTCGATCGCCATCGCCCACACAGAGGGATTTCCCGGCCTGAACGAGAGTTCCCCGGAGCTTACAAAGGCTCTGGAGAATGCCGGCCTGCATCCAGACGCAGCCTACGCCGTCTGTCGGGCGTTGATCGTGCTGGACGCGCGGGATTCTGCCGATGCGATGTTCTCGCTTTCGAAAACTCACGGGACCGCCTTCCGGCAACTCGTCGAACCGACCCTCGCGGAATGGGACGATCGTCCCATTCGCGAGGAATGGCGGAACCGAATCGCCGATGCGGATGCTCCCCGACGCGAACTGCTCTTGGCTTGTGCGGGGGCGGGCCGCGTGAACGATGAGCCGGCCCTGCCGCTACTGTTGGAGATCGTCCGGTCGCCGGCCCGTCCCGCCGACGTGCGACTGGCCGCCGCGCGGGCTGCCGGAGAGATCGCCCAGACCGGACTCGAACCGGACGCCGCCCGGCTCGCCGACGAAGCGTCACGCGGCCTCATTGATGACTTGTGTGCCGTGTTTTTCATCCGCAACCATACGTCGGCCGAAGCCCAGGAGTTGTTTCTGCGGTTCGCCAGGCATGAGAACCCAACCGTTGCTGCGCCCGCATTGCGGGCCCTGTTGGAGATTGACGCGGCGCTCGTGTTGCCGCTCGCCGATGAGGCACTGACAAACAGCGACGCGAAAGTCCGGCAGTGCGGACTGGACGCCTACACGGCATTGCCCACGGTCGGGCGAATTGCCCTCATTGCAGACATCATGGATGATCCGCACCCCGATGTCCGCCGCAGTGCCCGCCGTGCGCTGCGCCGTTTTAGTGAGACGGAGGCATTCGAACAGGCCGTCCGTAAAGGCGGAATGGAAATCTTGTCGCACGATGGTTGGCGCGGACAGGAACAGGCGGCTTTGTTGTTGGCCGCGCTGGATCACGATGCGGCTGCTTCCAGGCTCGTCGAACTGCTGGAATCAGAGCGAGCCGAAGTCATGGTCACCGCCGCCTGGGCACTCCGCGTGCTTGCGGACGAAACGGCCCGGGACGGACTTCTCGACCGGGCCCAACGGATGACCGAACACGTTCTGTCGACTCGCCACGACGACCGGCTCCCGGGGAGCGACCATCAACTCGGACACCTCTTCGAGGCCTTGGCGGTCTTGGGCGATGTCCGTGCGATTCCGGTCATGCAGCGTCATATTCGCAAAGACGTGAGGCGTCCCGCCTCACGGGCCGGGGCCATCTGGGGACTGGGACGTCTCCTCGAAGATCAGCCGGAGGAAGCCCTCGCGGCCAAACTGATGGGGCGGCTCACGGACGTCAATTCCATTCCTCCGGAACTGGACGTCGTCCGACGAATGTGTGCCGTCACAATTGGCCGCATGAACGCAGTCTCGCAACTCGAAGCACTTGAGGCCGCCCTTGGTAAGTACATCGTCGCCTCAGCGCCCGACCATGCAATGGTGTGGGCCATTCGCCGCATGAACGGCCAACTCCCCCCGGTGCTTCCGCCGCCCACCCTGGTTCGCCGGAATTGGCCCATCGAGCCGGCACCGCCGCGCGAGGATCGGTGACGAACCGTCGGCAGGGCGTGAGCTTCGCACAGACACGCTTTACGCAGACACCCGGTGTCTCATTCCATCATTCCCGCCTGAATGAGACTCGATGCCGCAACGGCAGACGGCGTTGATTCCCGTGCTGAGACACCGGGTGTCTTCGACCGTCGTCATCGGCGGGTGGCCCAGCCGGCACGGCTGTGTCGCGAAGCGACAAGATGACTCACACTGAGTATCCGGACGTTCAAGCACGGGTCGTCAGCCGAGTGTGAGACATCCTGTGCCTGCGGCACCCGGCCGTGCCGACCGGACCACCTTCCCTTCGCTGGGCTATTCCGCAATCAACGCGACCCCGCAGAGCTTGGGCCCTCCGTCCGAGCCGCCGGCTGCCGGCGTTAAGGTGACGTGCAGCGTATCGCCGACAACGACACCGGGAATATCTTTGACGATCACTCCGCCGTCTGCGTCATCGGAATCATTAATGTCGACGGAAACCTCACCCTGCAGCGTGACGGCCAAGTGGCCCCCGCCCGATGTGCCCTCCGCCGGTTTCGCGAACACCAATCGCACCCGGTAGGTGCCAGGCGTTGCCAGGCCCGTCACGTTCCACTTCAGCGAACGGAGGTCTTTCGCACCGGAGGCAGCGATCCACGTCGCGGACTCGGCAGCGATGAGGGAGGAGTGACGCAGGAACCAGTCCGGCTCAGCAGGCTCGGTGCTCACGGTTAACTCAGGCGATGGGCCGCCGATGACGGGATAATCCAGCCACAGAATCCCGTCGGCATCGCGGCGGTCCCCCGGGGCACCGAGATTCAGCCCGACCGACTTCAACGGCAATCGCATTGATTCGGCCGGATTGAACGTCCACGAGTCGGCTTCCTCCATGTGGACGAACGCCAGCGACGTCTGCAACTGATAGGCACAGAGGCAGGTTCGTGTGTAATCGGGTGCGTTGAGCACGCCGTCGGCCGGGACAAGATTGCTCGTGCAACTGGACTTGAAGCCGCCGAAGTTGCCCGTACCGCTGTCGTTCTCCAGATCGTAGAAGCCGGCCGCGCCGGAGCGGAACGTGAGCAGTGACTGGCATCCAATGGCCGTGTTGCAGCCGTACATCCGTTTGTAATCCCAACCGGTCGTTTCGCCGGTCAGCAGGTCAAGCTCAAACCCGCCGTTGCCATTGGTGATGAGCCGGTCTTTCCAAAGCAGACACGGGCCCCCGTACTGCAATTCAGGCCGCTGCCAGAGCACCTCGCCGTCGTGGCCGCGATAAGCAATCAACCCCTGGGTCACCTCGTCTTTCGCCCGATCCCGAAACGCACTGCCTCCCTGCACGAGCACGTCGTGTTCGGCGGAGTAGTTCAGGAACGTTCCGAACACATTCTCCTCCGTCGACCATTTCACGTTCCCGCTTCGCAGGTCGAGCGCCAGCAGCTTCGGTTCGGACGAGATCGTCACGCCGCGCCGCCGTAGCAAGGCGAGCGCCTGCGGGCTCATGCCGTCGATGGCAAATACCGTGTCGCCGGAGAGGCAGACCGCGTTATGCCGAAAGCCGAACTCGGCCGGACGGTTCCATAACACGCTCCCCGTGTGGCGGTCGAACACGACCAATTCACGACTGGAGGACGAGTAGCGAGTCGGTTCGATCTGTTCGGCAATTCCCGCAACCTTGCTCCCATCCTGCGGCAGTGTGGCAATGAGGTACGGATCGAGGCTGAAATCGCTGCTTGTCACACCGGCATTGTGCCCTTCGATGGCCAGCACGTTGTTGCCGCGTTTCAACAGTTTGCGAAAATCCTTAATCTCGAGCGGCTCGTATCCCTCGGCTTCGTGAGAGCCGATCTGCGCCGCCGCCGCCCCGTTGCCTTCGCCGACATTTCTCCGCAGCACCTCTTTCCCGTTGAGATAGGCGATGAACGCATCATCGAAATTAATCATCAAGGTGAGCTTGTCGGCATCCGCCGCCGCGCGGCCGTCGAATGTCGCCCGGATGTAGGCCCGCTGGTACTTGCCGCGCATGTCGTCGAGGACGGTTCGGTCATCGCCGTCAGCGAACCCGAAGCCCGCTTCTCCGGCGGCCCATTGGCTGTCGTCGAAGTCGGAACTCGTCCAGTCGGCGGCCGGGTCTTCCCCTTTCAACAGACGCCATTCGGCATGCGGTTTGACGAGGGCCTTCGATCCGGGCGGCACGTTCGCTTCCTTGGAGCTTTCCATGCCCCTGATTTTCGAGGGGGCCGCCGTCGCCACGAGCACATCCCCGGAAACGGCCAGTCCACCCCAATTCGGCCGAGTCTCGCCGGCTCGTCCATCACCCGGGAAGGCGAACTGCCGCGTCGTCTTCCCCGTGCGTGCTTCAAGTTCCAGCAGGTCGGTTCCATAGATCACGTACACATGGTCCGCCAGGGAGACGTAGTTGCTCCCGATTTCCCCAGCACCCGGATGATGGGACGTGATGTTGTAATACGCCCCAAGGCCCGGCAGGTCGCGCTCCCACCAGACGCGCCCCGTATAGACATCCACGCACCGCAGCATGTCCGGACCTTCGATGAACAGCCGTCCGCCGGCAATCTCCGGAGACGGACCGTGCCCATGCCGCGGCAGCACCTTGTCGTTCGACGGTCCGCCAAACCACAGTACGCCCAGCGGTGCCTTCACCCGCTCTTCACGGGAAACGACGCTATTAGACGCATCGCCGTAATGGTGCGTCCAATCGGCCGAGCCGGGCAACGCTCCGACCCGCCGCAGCACGGTCCACTCGCCGACACGCTGTAATTCTGCATTTTCGAGACCGGCCTGATTGACAGCGGAGGCAATTGCCTCGTGCTGACCTTTGGTGCTCCGCAGGCACGCCGCGCCGCCGTAGGGCCGCAGCGTGGTGAAGACCGCCTTCAATTCGGAAGCGGAGAGGGGACCCTCGCTTTCTCGCAGAACGAGGTCGGCCACATACGGAGGAAAGTGGAAACTCACCGCGTCGCCATTGTGGGCGGAGATTCGCGGTCCGTAAACGCCCACTGCGTCCGCCGACTGCCGCAGCGCATCGAGACGGTCGCCTTGGGTGTCGACGGCGACGACGCGAAAGTCCGATTGTCGCACCAGTTCCATCAGCAGCTCCGGGTCACTGGCATCCAGCGAAACCGCATAGCCGCCCGACAGGGGTGCGAGGGTGAGCAGTTCCTGCACCTGATCGATGCGTGCGCCGTCTGCCGAAGCCGTCAGCGCAGCAGGTTGCAGCGGATGCAGGACAGGACTGGCCGGCTCCGCGCCAAAACAATGAATGCGTGCGTCGTCCGTGACCACAAACAGCCTGTCATTCGCCGCGAGCATGGCGGCGACGTTTCCGGAAACCGTGGCCGACCACACCGGCTCGACGGTCCCGTCCTTGTTAAGTGCGCGGGGCAAGTCGTACGCCACCACCTGTCCTTTGTTCGCGGCGTAAAGCAACGGACCCGCGCTGAGGAACACTTTGCCCGGTACGGAGGGCGTGACCCTTTTCGTGCTTTTCGGAGTGAAGACGGCACGCACGCTCTTGTTGCCGCGGCGATCCTTAACTTCGACGTCCTGGTACTGCCCGGCGACCGATGTCACAACGATCGCATCGCCTCCCGCTTCGGTGCCGATGATCTGACCGTCGGCGACAAGCGATCCGAAGATGCGTCCCATTTCGGCACCATCGTCGGTCCGCATGATTTGGTTGCCGACAATATGCGATGGCCCCGCAACGAACACTTGATGTCCGCCGCTGCCTTTGCCTCCGAAAGTGAAGTGCTTGAGCGTTCCCGTCAGCCGGTCAAAAACACCCGGCAACGTACGACCGCCGGGGACAATCAGATTGTCCCCGCTCACGGCGAGCGCGCCCTGCGGGGAAATCGAGCCAAAGGAATCGGCTCCGTGGGGATGCGTCACAAACAGACTGCTTGTGTTGCCGTTGATCCAGATCCGTTCGCCGGACGTCGCATCGACTGCATGCACGAACACGCCCATCGAGGGCCAGAGTCCCGACGCAAAGTACGCCACGCCGTCGTCCACCACGACCCCGCCGCGGGCCGGCCATGTCGAGATCAGCCGTCCGTTGCCAATGATGGGCCGACGTTGCGGGGCCCCGTTATACTTCCAGACCAACTCGCCCGACGTGGCATTCAGGCAATACAAGCGGCCGTCGTCACTGACGGCGTAGGCCCGGTCGTTCCAGACGACCGGGGCGAAGCGAACCGGCCCGTCGGTGTAGAAACGCCAGAGTTCGTCGCCGCTTTGTGTGGCGTAGGCGGTCACCGTGTCGTTCGCCGTTGACCCCACGAACATCCGTCCGTCCGCCACGACCGGCTGATAGGCCGCATCAAACTGCAGCTTGAACTGCGACGCGGGCCATGCCGGCTGCGGCGCAGGAAGCTCGCGGGTCCACTGGAGATGCAGGTCCGTCGCGAGTTTGTCGGGAGTCGATCCCGAACGGGCCGCATCGTGCCGCCACATCGGCCAGTCGCCCGCCGTCGCCAAGGACGTAACGCACAGAAAACTCAGAGAGAGGACGATCCCGAGTCGCAGTCGCATGATGCACCGTTGATGGGGAGAGGAATCAGCGTGTTGGTCGTGAGCCGTGCGTAGAGGTGACGCCGCACGGGCCACTCATTCGATTATGCCGGAGCAAGCAGGAAACACAATGGCAGCGGATGTGGCGTCGCGTCATCGAAGCCGGGTATGATGGCGTGCAGACCGCAACGACCCCGCCGAAACCCATTCCCGGTCCGCTCATTCGTCGGATGTTCATGAACGCTCCTAGCGACCCCGCCATCGCCCGCCGCCGCTTTCTCGCCGATTTCCGTGATGGCGCCTTCATCGGCGCGGCTCTGTTGGCGGCGTCCCCAGCCTCGTCAGCCGAGCCGGCGAACACAGGCGACTCCCATCCGACGATCTGCGCGTTTACCGAGAGCTTTCAGGACTTGCCGATCCCCGAGGTGTGTCGCCTGTTCCGGGAGATCGGTCTCGACGGACTCGACCTCACCGTGCGTCCCGGTGGGCATATCGCTCCCGAAGAGGCACCCCGACGGTTGCCCGAAGCAGCGCAGGCGGCGCGCGACCACGGCGTCACCATTCCCATGCTCACGACCGGCATCACCGACGCGGACGCGGTTTCCGAGCGACTGATCGCCGCCGCGGCCGAACAGGACATCCGGCGGATCAAACTCGGCTACTACCATTACGGCCAGTTCGGGACGCTCCGCCAACAGCTCGACGACGTCCGCCGGCGGCTTGAAGTTGTCGCCGCAATGGCGAAGAAGCACGGCGTGCTGTCGTGCGTGCACATTCACTCCGGCAACACGCTCCCCTCGCACGGCACGATGCTCTACGAACTGATCCGCGACATGTCCCCGGACGAAATCGGTGCATACGTCGATCCGATGCACATGACGATCGAAGGCGGGCTGGGCGGCTGGCGGCAGGGACTGGACCTGCTCGCCCCTTGGATCCGGCTCGTGTCGATGAAGAACTTCCAGTGGCGCGAGGTCGATCCCGACAAGACCGGCCAGCGCCGCTGGCGTCCGGTCAAGGTCCCCCTCGCCGAAGGCATGGCCCCGCTGGGCGATTTCATCGCCGCCCTCCGGACGCTCGACCGCGGCGAAATCTACACGCTCCACAGCGAATACAAAGACGGCCGCAGCTTCCGATTACTCAACACCGAGGAGTGCCTCGAACAGACCAAACAAGACCTCGCCCACCTGAAGAAACTGCTCGGATGACGGCACGTTGCCGGTATCAGACCGAGTCTCGTAGGGTGCGTGGCCGTCGATCAAGTTGGTGCGTTCGGTGGGTGTGGAGCGTTGAACGACGATCCCCGCGAATCGCGCGATCCGAACGCACCGTCATTCGACGCCCACGCACCCTACATGGCTGATCTATGGTGAAAAGGGGCAAAAGTTGCTCAATGCGTTCCGCAGGGCCGGCAACCGCATCACGGTTGAAGACATCTACGATTGGTGGGGACTGACCGGTTACTCAGACATCGACGTCGATCGCTGGGGTTCCCCCAATGTTCGGATTCAATTGGATGAGTCGCTCAACGCGGTCGAGAAGGCCGAGCACCTGTATGAACGACTGGTCGAATCGCTGGGGGCCGATTCCTACGGCATGCGGAAGGCTCTGATGGAAGAGCTGCTCAACCCCAACTACGACGAGGAGGACTTTGATCTCGTCCTGGAAAGCTACCAAGCCGGACTCCGCACCGGCGCAGGATTGGCCGCCGCTCTCTCAGAAGCGTATATCACCGGGGCGGTCGAGGTCTTACCTGGGGGAGCGATTCTCCTTGCCGGGCACTACACTGCTGAAGGGGAATACACAAACGCCGGACTCGTAGCGTTCCCTCTAATTGGAATTGGTCGGAAGGTCAGAGTCCGCAGAGTCAAAGATGGTCCCGACTTCCCAAACCTCAAAGACCATGCTCGCAGGCACAGTGACCTTCGACCGAATGCGTATTACAATCACGCAGTTGAAAATGTCCGAACCGGCCAGGCGTTTAAGGTTCGACACGGCGGCCAGATGAAGGTCGCCCATGTGACTCGCCTGGGACCCGACACGTTCCTCTTCACGTCACGAAGCCTGAACGGCAAAACGATTTTCACGCACTTGGAGGTCACGCTTCAGTATCTCAAGAACAAAGGCATCACGCTTCCCAATGGGTTTTAGATGAAACATCGATGGGCAAAGTCAGTTGAACACAGCTACTGCAACTTCGTTGCAATGCGCGAAGCGGGAGCAGAGGAAAGTGCATTCGTTCATTTGGGTGAGATTCTCAATGTGCTGGCCAATCAGAGGGTCTCACAACGAGATAGAGATCAATGGGAAAGAACTATCACTGAGGAAAGTTCAACATTATCTTGCGAACATGTTTCCCGCCGCCTGACCGCAACGGTAGAGAAGCTTCGACGAATCGTATCCGTTCCCGGTGAATTCGACGAGGATGAGATTCTTCTCATCCTTACATTGAGAGTGTCAATCGAACTAGCGTCGCATCTTCTTGTGTTTCTCGGATGGAACTGCGTACCACTCTGCGATCAGGAACTGGACGAATTGCTCCACCACATTCTTAAGGACGTGTCGAACGATGCTTCCACGAAGTGGGCAGCAGGCCTCATGCGGAGGAATTGGGGTGTTCCACTTGTCTCCGAATGGCTGTAGCCGGGTAGGTCAGGCTCTGCCTGATGATCCAATGCCCCGCTCGTGCGATCAAACAGCGTTCGTTCTTCTGCGCCATGGCGTCAGGCAGAGCCTGACGTACGCCACCAAACAAGGCCGCCAAGTTCAGGAAACTCCGCAAGGGCATGAAGGGTCTGCTGACGGTTCTGGCTGTGGTCGGTGCCGCGGAAACAGCGGAGGCAGCCTTTGCTCCCGCCTTATTGCTCGGCAACCCCGCAGTTCAGCAGGAATACATCGACGCCTTGAAGGCGCTTCAGGAAGAACGCTTCGGCGACGCGGAAAGCCGGGTAGGTCCGGCTCTGCCGGACGCGACTCGGATTGAGCGTCGAACGTGAACCGTCGTCAACAACAGCCAGGTAGGGTGCGTGGGCGCTGAATGACGGTGCGTTGGGATCGCGTGGTCAGCGCGGACCGCCATTCGACGCTCCACACCAGCCGAACGCACCACTTCGATCAACGGCCACGCACCCTACGTTACTGGAACAACGCCACCGCCGATTTCCAATCCGGCCAGCGGCCCGGCGTCTCCCCCGGCGGCGACCCGGCCCCGGTCACCGCTGACAAGGTCGTCGCCCCCCGCGACACCGACGGCGACGGCATCCCGGATTTCCAGGATCCGGACCTGGACGGCGACGGCATCCCCAACAGCGAAGACCCGGACATCGACGGCGACGGCATCCGCAACTTCGACGACGCCAACCCCTATAGCCAGGCCGGCTACGAACGCAAACAAAGAGCCCAAGCCGGCTTCAAATACGGTTTGACCGAACTCGATGCCTTTATCAGGGGTTTCCAGGAGGGGTTTGGCAAGGGGCTGGATGACGCGGTCGACACGGTTCGGTCACTCCCCGGCCAAATTGTGGACGGGGCTGGCTGGCTCTGGGACCGGGTGATGGACCCCTTGGGCACGCTCCAGGGGGTGGGCCGCGGGATTCAAGGCGGTGTCAAGGCGGTTCGCACGCTGGAACGGATCAAGACGGACCTGCTCCGTCTGGCCCTGTCCGACCGCGAGTCGTTCCTCAAGCTGCTCAATGGCGACACCGACGGGCTGGAGGGCAAGGTCTCCCCGGAATTGCTGCAGGCGGTCGGCATCGCCCGGCAAGTGGTGGAAGCCATCCCCGAACTCTACAATGACTGGGCGTCGAAGACGCCGGAGGAGCAGGCGGAGATTCTGGGCAAAGTCTTCGGCTATGTGGTCTACAATGTGGCCGAAGGCGCAGTGCTGGCGGTCGGCGCGGGGGCGGGAGCCAAAGTGCTCAAATCGAGCAAACTGGCCCAAGGCCTGGCCGAACTGATCGACGACCCGCAACTCGTCACCAAGATCACCAAAGCCCTCCAAAAGATCGCCGACCGCATTGAGCTCGATAAAGGTCGCCTGAATTCGACCAACCCCATCGGAGTTCGCCTGCGGAAGAAGAAGGTCGCGCCGATCGGAATCCTTTCGGACACAGTTCGAGAATTGGCCGAGAGGTACATCAAGCAGAATGGCAAGACGGTTCTTGGACCTTTCAACCCAATTGATGTCAGATACACCAGCAAGGCAAAGGTCAAGGGTGCAAGCTATTTTGATATCGGAAAGGCTTGGGACGATTTGAACGACGCCGAACGGTGGGCTGCCAATCGGCACTTCTTGGACAAGATTGCAGACACCCGCGACAAGGTATTCTTGTCGATTCCCAAGCACATGATCAAAGAGGGTTCATGGCTCCAGAAAGAAATCGAGTATCTGACGAAAACGCGAGGATACCGATGGGTCAATCAGTGGTCACTCGTGCCAGGGGAATGACAAACATGAGGCGAATCTTAGAATTTCTAGCAAACGATGGTGCGTTCCTGTACGAGGAACACGATTGTCGCATCGTCGATTCTGAATATATTCCGACGTTTGGTGGTACCGGAAGCGTCACACTAACAAATGGCGCTATCGAGTTAAGAGTCTGGCTAGAGCGAGACCTTCTTTTCTTGGACGTTCGGGCGGCAAGCAAGAAGCCTCGGGACTCGTGGCACTCTTTGGGGATTGTCAGGGAATTACTAACGGGCAGGACGGGGGATGAGGCACTGTCGACTGGCGCTAATGTCGTCTTCCTCACGCAACATTTGCGAGAAATGCAGCACCTCTTTGCCACATCAAATCTGGCATTGACAGAGTCTGCCTGCAAGAAACTGGAAAAACAACGGTCGAAGAGAATGTTTGGATGACCGCAGCCAGGTAGGTCCGGCTCTGCCGGACGCGTTTCGGATTGACCGTCGACCGACAGGTCGTCGTCAACAACAGCACCCGCGAAAACCTGTCCAACAGCAGCTTCAGCATGGAGATGCTCATCACCAGCTCCTTGGGCGGGGCCGGCCAGGTCCGAACCACCATCACCTATGACGGCTCCAACACGGCCGACAACACCATCGACAGCAATCTGTCGTTCATCACCGTCACCGGCGGCAGCAGCTCCTCGCAGTCGGGCGAAATGCACATCATCAGCCCCAGCATCAACATCTGGTCGGTCACTTCCTCCTCCTTCAACCAGTCCTACGCCGCGCATCAGGACCTGACCCCCACGCCCGGCAGTTGGCAGATCGACGACTTCAGCAGCAGC
>JAJDEI010000110.1 GCA_029259845.1 Planctomycetaceae bacterium
AACCACGCCGGCGAAAGCGCCGGCCCAAACCATACAAACTCCTCCAGCAACCACGACAGAACTACAAACGAAAAGCCGCGTAACGACTTACAATGAATTAAGTGCCATTCGTGCCTGACCCCAGCGTGCAACAATCCGCTCCGGCACCCGTTCAGAGGGCGATCCTGCCCGTCCATTGAGTTTTGGCGGCGGCCACCGCATGATGGCAGCAGACGTTCGGAGCGATGGCTCCGCCGTCAGCATCCCCGTCTTCAACGGTCAGGACACGTTGCCGCCATGCCGAAAGTCAAGTACGCACAAATCGGTGTCGGTCATCCGCACGCCAGCAAGATGCGGGTCTACCGGGAGTCGAAAGACTACGACGTCATCGGAGTCGCCGAACCGGACGACGCTCTCCGAGCCCGCGCCCAAAAGGACGCCACCTACGACGGCCTCAACTGGATGACGGTCGACGAGTTGCTCGCGCTGCCGGGGCTGCAGATCGTGGGGGTGGAAGTCGGAATTGAGGGCGTGCTGGACGTCGCGGAGCAATGTATCGCCGCCGGCAAACACATCCATGTCGACAAGCCGGCGGGCGTCTCTTTGCCGCAATGGAAGCGCATCCTCGACGAGGCGGCACGCCGGCATCTCACGGTGCAAATGGGTTACATGTATCGCTACAACCCGGCGGTTGTGCTCATGCGGGACTGTCAGCAGAAGGGTTGGCTTGGCGAGCCGTTTGAAATTCATACGGTGATGAGTAAGCGCATCCCGGACGAACGGCGTGGCGAGCTCATCCATCGTATCGGCGGAACGATGCTCGATCTGGGGTGTCACATCATTGACCTGGTGGTCGGAGCGATGGGCGAACCAGACAAGGTGCACGCCTTCCCGCGGCATTCGTCGGCGGTCGACGACGGAATTCAGGACAACATGCTCGCGGTGTTCGAGTATCCGCACGGGACGGCGACCGTGCGGACGAGTATCGTCGAGGTGGAGGGTTTCGCGCGGCGGCACCTCGCGCTGTGCGGCAGCGAAGGGACGTTTCACATCCAACCGCTCGACAACCCGCAGGCCAAAGTCGCCTTCTCACAGCCGCGCGGCCGGTTCAAGAAAGGGTACCAGGACGTGTCGTTCCCCAAGTACCGACGGTATGTTGCCGACGTAGCCGACTTGGCCCGTATTGTCCGGGGCGAAAAGGACGCGGACTTCTCCTACGAACACGACTACGCCGTCCAACGGACCGTGCTGCTCGCCTGCGGGCTGCCGACCGATGTCTGAGTTCGACCACGTCGTTCAGAACGCTTGCAACATTTGTTCCCGCTCTCGGGGGTGGCTGGGGCGCGATTGGCGTCGCGCGAGTCTCACACGCGTTCAACGTCTGGGGCTGTGGCCGATGACTCTGGACCGAACACGGCCCCAAAGATCGTCGGTTGGAGACGGTCAAAGCGTCAGATCGCCCCAGCCACCCTCCGGTTGCGGATCTCTCGGAGCATTCGCAAAGACACCCGGTGTCTCGAATCATCCCGTGCGTCGATCGTGGTCTCGCTTTCCGAATGACGGATTGAACGTCGGTTTCTGGATTGAGACACCGGGTGTCTGATGGGGAAGGGAAACGTGTTTCTGCAACCGCTCCGGCTTACGTGTTTCTGTCTGATCGCCGCTGGTTGGATTCAATTTGCGGCACGGTGTGATGGTGCGAAGGGCGATGCTGCGGAGGCAGAGCCGCTGCGTCCCAACATTCTGTTTATCATGACGGATCAGCACCGCTGGGACGCGCTGGGGGCGAACGGCAACCGGCTGATTCAGACGCCACACCTGGACCGGCTGGCGTCGGAGGGGGCCAACTTCACGCACTTCTTCGTGCAGGCGCCGGTGTGTGTCCCGTCGCGGGCCAGCTTTTTCACCGGGCGATATCCGCATTCGCACAAGAACCGCGTCAATTACACGCCTCTCGACCATCGCGAGGTGCTCGTGCAGGCGCGGCTGCGCGATGCCGGATACACGACCGCCGCAGTCGGCAAGCTGCATTACTATCCGCCGGATGCCCGCGAGGCCAAACGGACCGGCTTCGACACCGTGGAACTGCACGACGCGGTCGGCCCGCTCGACCGCTTTTCTGCTTACGTCGCATGGAGGCAGCGGCATGACCCGCAGGCGGACGTCGGTTATCGGGCAGTCGCCAAGGATATCCCGCCGGGCAAGAACCCGTTTCGGCAAGCGATCGATGAACAACATACCGAAACATCGTGGGTCGGTCTGAGAACGCGGCATCACATTCGCGAGCTTGCCGCTGCCGGAAAGCCGTTCTTTCTGTTCAGCTCGTTCTGGAAGCCGCACGCTCCCTTCGAGGTGCCGCAGCCGTTCGACGCTTTGTATGACGATGTCAGCTTTGAGTTGCCGCAGGCGATGTCGCTGGCGGACATCACCCGGTTGCCGCCACCGTTGCGGCTGCTCATCCTGCGCGGGAAGCCGGTGTACGACATGGACCGCGCGCGGCTGCAATGGATGTACCGCAGCTATTACGGAGCGATCACACATATCGACCGCGAAGTCGGCCGAATCCTTGAGGTATTGCAGGAGGCGGGTGTCGCAGAGAACACGATCGTTGTGTTTTCATCGGACCACGGCGACCAACTGCTCGAACACGGCCTGACGGGCAAGAACTGTTTTTTCGAGGCGTCGATTCGAGTGCCGTTCATCATTCGCTATCCGGGAACAATCAAACCGGACCGGTACGACCAGCTGGCCGAGTCGGTCGACGTGTTGCCCACGCTGTTCGAATTGGCCGGGCTCCCGGAGCCGTATGAGAGCCAGGGGCAAAGTCTGGTCCCGTTGATCGCCAAGGCGGACCGTCCCTACGAGCCACGCGAAGCGGTGTTCTGCGAGAACGTCATCCCGGAGGTCATCACCGGGGGCCGTCTGGACTTCGAGTTCCAGAAAGGCCGCGGCATCAAAGGCATCCGCCACCCGGACGCAAAGATGGTCCGCACCCGCCGCTGGAAATACAACTACTACCCAGAGGGCTTCGCCGAACTATACGACCTGAAGCGGGACCCGCACGAGATGCACAATCTGGCCGGCGAGCCGGACTACGCCGACATCGAAACCGAAATGAAAGACCGCCTGCTGCACTGGCTGGCCACCGCCGACGAAGCGGACCAAATCGCCCCCCGCTGGCTCCGCCCCCAATGACCGGTCGCTCGCAAGCCGTATCGTCGTGTAGGTCAGGCTCCCGCCTGACGCGAACGGTGATTCGGGCCTCGGCTCCTCATAGTTTCACCCTACTTAGGGAGATTCACAGCCTTGTACAGCCGCAGCGTCCAGTCTCTGCCAACGGAGAGCAACGTGTCGCCGCCAGGGTCGAAGTCGACGTCGTACACGCACATGGTGTGACCCGCGATGCGTCGCTCAATCGCGCTTTCGTCGACCGTCAGTAGCCAAACACCGCCCGATTCCTGGTACCATCCGACACCGGTCGAGTGGGTCGAAGACTGGATCGAACAGACCGCCGACGGTTTCCCCGACGTGACGTTCGTGATCGACGAACACCAACTGGTCGGCACGATTCAAAAGATCGCACAGCGGTACCCGGTGGAGCGGTTCGACTTCGCCGCCGGCCGCGGCACCCATCGGCTGGCGATCCTGCTCCGCCAACTGATTGTCCACCGGCGAGTGGCGTGGTACCCCGGCTGCGGCGACGTGCTCGGCCCCACGGCGAGCGGGGGGTATAACCCCCCCGATGCGGCGAGCGGGAGATGTCCCCCCACCGATGCTTCCCACATCGGCCCAGCCACCACCGGCCCCCGCGACGACCTGGAGACCGAACTGGCCAGCCTGCTGCTGCGGCAATCCGAGAACGGCCGCCTCCGCATCGACCACCACCGCGACGGCGTGCACCACGACGACCGCGGATGCGCCCTGGGTGCCGCCTGCCTCACGCTGAGCGAACGCACCACCGGTCCGGAACCTTGGACGATTACGCTGCCGAGCGCGTCGGGCGGCTTCCGCTGGTGAGTGGGTGTAGAGTATCGGCATCCGCGAAACACGTCTAAACTAACGCGATGACCGCACAGCCAGAAGAACAGCAGTTCCAGTTTCCGTTGATTGCCGAAGAACGCGTTTCGGCGTCCATGTTGGAAACTGCGGATTGCGCTGCAGCTTGTCACATCAAGCGAACAAGCGACACGGACCGGAAGGATCGCGGCCAGTTTTTCACTCCGGCACCGGTTGCTCGATTCATGGCCGGGCTCTTTGAGCGAATTCCTGATTCCATCCGCGTTCTTGACGCAGGGGCTGGTGTGGGAATGCTGACGGCTGCGCTCTGCGATCGCCTCGCTGAGAGCGATGGTGCCCACCATGTGGACGCGGACTTATTTGAGACAGACCCGTTGGTCATTGGCAGGCTTCTGGAAACCGTCGACGCTTGCAAGTCGCGGCTACTAAGTTCCGGAAAAGTCCTGCAAACGAGAGTTCGCGTCGAAGACTTCGTTTCGGACACGGCGGCGCGGAAACCATCACTCTTTGAGACGGGCGATGATGGCCGCCGATACGATCTTGCGATTATGAATCCGCCGTATTTCAAACTACCGGCGGAATCCGAACTTGCAATGCTGGCTCAGAAAATCGGCCCGTCGCAGCCTAACATTTACACACTCTTTATGGCAGCCGCCATCGACCGTCTCGTTCCTGGTGGCGAGTTGGTCGCGATCACTCCGCGAAGTTTCTGCAATGGGCTCTACTTTCGCAACTTTCGTGAGTGGCTGGTTGGGCGTGCCGACCTTCTTCAAATTCATGCGTTTGGCTCGCGAACCGAGACATTCCGCGAAGCGAAAGTGCTGCAAGAGAACATTATCACTCATTTTCGACGTCGTTCATCGTGTGACAATGGGCGATTGTCCGTCCTCGTCACACGAAGCTTCGGCCGTGACTTGGAAAGTGTCGAACGGCAGCGTCTGCCGATTGAACGGATCATCGACACCTCGTGCGGCGACGCGCTGATCAGCATCCCCGAAGCACCGGAGGACGCAGAAATTGTTGAAGTCGCTGAGAATTGGCCGAACCGATTCGCCGACACAGGACTGCGAATTTCGACAGGTCCGGTGGTCATGTTCCGCACACGGGAGTTCCACGCGCAAGCCCCCAGCAGCAGAACTGTGCCGCTGTTGACGTCCCATCACATCCGTGAAGGTCTCGTCGCGTGGCCGCGAGACAAGAAAAAGTGGCCATCCTCGTTTGTTCGATGCGATCAATCTCGTAAGCACTTGGTGCCGACAGCGGACTACGTGCTCGCGAAGCGATTCACCGCGAAGGAGGAGCGGAGACGGCTCTCCGCCGGAGTCCTGCGGGCGGATCAGTTCGACGACGAGTCCTTGGCGATAGAAAACCATCTCAACTACATCACGCACGCCACGCGAGAGCTTGCGCGTGTGGAAGCGATTGGAGTGGCCGCTCTGCTCAATTCAGCCTTCATGGACCGATACTTTCGTAGTTTCAGTGGGAACACTCAGGTCAACGCAACGGAAGTTCGCACGATGAAGTTCCCAAGTCTTTCAGACGTCGCCGAGATCGGAACCGAATTACTCAGTTGTCGTGCTTATTGTCCGGAAGCAGAGCAGGTTGTCATGCGTCGTTTAGGTTTGAGCCGAACCGTATGTGACTATCTTAAGGGATACATCCGTTGAATAAAGTCGAGGAAGCGATCGTCTGCCTTCGGGAACTCGGTCTGCCGAAGGCGCAACAGAATGAACGGTCGGCGCTGACGCTGCTTGCTCTGGCCGGCCTCGGCGAGAAAAATCGCTGGAGCGCCGCAACCCAGCCACTGCTCCGCACGGTCGACATCATGGAATTCATGCGGACGGAATACGGCAAGGACTACAAGCCAAACTCCCGCGAAACAATCCGTCGCCAGACACTGCACCAGTTTGAACAGGCTCGTATCGCCGACCGCAATCCTGACGATCCAACACGTCCGACGAACAGCGGGAACACCTGTTACGGTCTATCTGACGCAGCCCGTGGCGTCATCGTCACGTTCGGAACGAAGGAGTTTGCCGTGACATGTGAAGTTTTCCTTCGTCGGGTGGGGTCTCTTCGGGACTCTTACCGCAGAACACGGCAGTCTGTGGAAGTTCCACTGATACTTCCCGACGGGAGGAAATTTCAACTCTCACCCGGGGATCACAACGAGCTTCAATCCGCTGTCATCGGGACAATGGGGCCACTGTTTGCTCCCGGTGCGACAGTTCTTTATGTCGGTGACACCGCGTCGAAACACATCGTGTTTGAGAAGCAACGATTGGCCTCTGTCGGCGTTCCGATCGGACTGCATGACAAGCTGCCCGACATCGTCTTACACCAAGAGGACGCTGGCTGGCTGTTTCTGATCGAAGCGGTGACCTCTCACGGCCCGGTGAGCGAGAAGAGACACGCCGAGCTCGAATCACTGCTCGCGAATTCGCCGCTCAGTCGAGTGTATGTTACAGCATTCTTGTCGCGCGACGATTTCCGCAAATATGCGGGCGATATCGCGTGGGAGACCGAGGTTTGGATTGCCGAAAATCCGGGCCACATGATCCACTTCAACGAGCCGAAGTTTCTGGGACCGTACGAGCCAAACGGATAGCCAGGTGGCGCGGGCTTGCCTGTCGCGTCGTTGATTCGTGAAGGTGGGAAGGGCTTATTGTATTTCTCCTGGTGGGCACAGCCTACGGCTACGGGTTACCGTCGTTTCTTGACGAAATCTGAGAACGGTGGCCGGTCGAAGGTGGTGCCGTTACCGGTGACGCGGGGGTCGTTGGTTGTGGTGAGGACTTTCAGGAGGCGGTCGGCGAGGTGTTTGCGAGTTGCAGCGTGGGCCGAAGTGGTGGCGAGGTTGGTCAGGCAGTGGGGGTCGGTTTGCAGGTCGTACAGTTCCTCGAATGGTCGCTGGCCGACGGTGATGTCCATGAACGTCTGCATGCCGGGATCGCCTCCGTGGGTGATGACCCAGGCTTTGGTGGGACTGGCGTCGAGATCGGCGAACGCGGCGAAGGTGTTGCGTTCGAGTTTCTCATACGCCGGCATGGGGCCGTCCGGTTGGCCGTAGCCGGGGCCGATGCCCATCGGCCAGCGGTTTGGCTTGAAGTTGCGGATGTAGAGGTAACGATCCGTCCGCAGGGAGCGCTGCGGATAGGGAAGAGAATCGTGGCGGGCGGCGGCGACATGGCGTTCGCGGCCGGTGACCACGGAGTCTCGCGAGGGGTCGACCTGTCCCTCGCCGGTTGACGTGAGCACGTTCATCAGACTGCGGCCGGTCATCACGTCGGGGATCGGCTCGCCGCCGGCTTCCAGGAACGTCGGTGCGAGGTCGGGGAGACAGACGAAGTCGTCGACGACGCGGCCGCCAGGCACCTTGTCCCCCCAACGGACGGCGAGCGGGACGGCGACGCCGAAGTCGTACAGGTTGCACTTGCCGCGCGGGAAGCCGGGGATGCCGTGATCGCCGGAGACGACGATCAGTGTGTTGTCCAACTCGCCGAGCTGTTCCAGACGTTCCAGCAGCACGCCCAGTGCGGCATCGAACGCCTGCACCTCGCCCAAGTAGTCGGCGAAGTCCTCACGAACGGTCGGCACGTCCGGCAGGAAGGGGGGGAGCTTGCCTTTCAGGCCGTCCGGGCCGATGCCCCACAGTTTCTTCCCGGAGCCGACCGTCCAGGTGCGGTGACAGTTGGTCGGACCGAACCAGTAACAGAACGGCTGTCCGTCGGCTCGGTCGGCGAGGAAGTCGTTGAAGTTACCGCGGACTTCGTCGAACAACGTCTGTTTGGCGGCGGCGATGTCTTTGCTCTCGCTGACGAATTGCGAGAATCGATTGAACTTGCGGCCGCGCCGGTTGTAGGCCGTTGCTTTCCCGCCGTACGGCGCATTGGCCGGTCTGCCGGGGCTCCAGACTTTGGCGGTATGGCCGATGTGATAGCCGGCCTCTTTGAGCAGCAGCGGATAGGAGGGAATCGATGCGTCCCAGACGGCCCCCTGCAGGATGGCTCCCCGCCCGGTCCGCCAGAAGTATTGCCCGGACAACAGCGAACTGCGGCAGGGCGTACAGGAGGGCGCATTCACATACGCCCGGGTGAACAACAAGCCCTCGGCGGCCACGCGATCGAAGTGGGGCGTCGCGACGAGGTCGCTCGGCCCGCCCGGTTGCAACTGGGCGTAGGCACTCGCATAGCGGCCCCAGTCGTCGGCGAAGGCGAACAGAATGTTGGGCCGCGAGTTGTGGTCGGCCCCGTCACACAAGCCGGCACCGCCCAACGCGGCACTCAACGAACCGCCGAACAGACAGACGATCCTGATGAGGTGCCGTCGCCGGTTCAGCGACGAGGTCGTGCGAGCGAGATTGATGAACGAACGTCTGACTTGCATCACGAAACTGCTCCCAGAGTTTTCTCAGTGCCGAATCTCAGCGCCGATGCAGTTTGCGCATTCAGTGCGCGATGGGCAACCGGGGGCTGTTTCGTTTTGGACCGGGGGGACGGGCGAAACCGCAAGCGGAGATCGGAACCGGTGATTGTTATGAACCGGTTTTGAGTTGGGACTCGAGGGAGTCGACGACTTCCTGGAGGGGCCATTGCTCGGCGCAGACGCGGATTTCGCCGTTTTCGTCGATAAGCCGCCGCACTTTTTTCTCGGCCGCCATCACCGTGCTGTGATTGCGATTACCGAAAAACTGGCCGATCTCGCTGTAGGCGCAGGCGGTCAACCGGCGGGCCAGATACATGGCCAGCATCCGCGGCTGGCTCACCGAGCGGGAGCGTTTGGCGGACTTGAGTTCGTCGGCGGTGACATGAAACAGCCGGCAGACGGCTTGTTCCACGTCGCAAAGCCTGACGATGCGGATGCAATCCCGTTCGAGCCGCGCGAGCACCTCACGCGCTGCCTGAACAGAGACGCGGCGTTTGGTCATCGTGTGGTATGTCTGCAGGCAATTGACGGCCCCTTCCAATTCCCGCACGTTGTTGGTAAAGCGGCGGGCGATGAAGCTGAGCGCTTCGTCGGCGACGGGAAAGGGATGCTGCCGGACCCGTTGCCGCACAATTTCCAGTCGCGTTTCGACGTCGGACGATTCGAGCCGGCACGCCATGCCGGAAAGCATCCGCGTGACGAGTTCGTCGCTGAGCTTGTCCAACAGCCGGGGGTGACGGTCGGCGGTGAGCACGGTTTGCCGGTCGTGTGTCTCCAGACTCTTGAGCGTGTGCAGGAACTCCTCTTCAATGCCGCTTTTTCCGTTCAGGAAGTCAACATCATCGACAAGCAGCACGTCGACGTTGCGAAACTTCTGGTGGAAGCTCGGCAGGCTGCGTTCGCGCAGCGCTTGCGTGAAATAATTGGCGAAGTTTTCTGCGGTGAGAAACAGGACGTGCAGAGCCGGATACTGCCGGCGGACCTGCCGGTAAATGCCCTCGAGCAGATGCGTTTTGCCGCAGCCGACGCCGCCGTACAGGCACAGGGGATTGAGCGGACCGCCGGGGTTTTCCGCAACCTGGCGGGCAGCGGTGAAGGCGAGTTCGTTCTTGCGACCGGGGATGAAGTCTGCGAGGCCGGCAAAACGTCGGCGCGACGCGGCCGTCCGTGGCACAGCGCCGCGCCCGTTGTTGCGATCGTCTCCGCTGCGGGGCTGATCGTGTTGCGAGGCCTTGCTCCGCGGATTCGGCTCTGCTGCCGGCGACTCTTCGGCACCTGCCGCAAGCGGTCCGACATCGAGCCGCACGCGCGAACCAGGTCCGATGATGTCCCGGGCGGCATCGCGCAGCACGTCAGCGAACTGTCGTTGCAGCCAGTTTTGCAGATAAGGACTGCCGGCGTAGACAATCAGTTCGTCGCCGCGAACTTCGAGACGTGCGGACTTCTGAAACCAGTTTGCATATCTCCGTTCTCCTAGTGTCGCGATCAACGTCTGTTGAATTCGCGAGACCAGTTCCTGATTGGATTCCATAGTCGCGGTCTGCCTCTTGCGACCCCCGGCGCGCACCCCGAACGCTGCAGAAGTCGTCGTGACTTCGCCGACAGCGACGGGTTAGCACTCCGTTGCCAGTCCACGCAGGATGGACAGTGGGTAGTGCGATGATGGGAAGCGGCGCAGGAGCAGACCGGCGGGCGATGCGAGCGCACGCTGAGCACAGAAAAATCGCGGGTTTGAATCCCAAGAAAACGTTGCTCGCATCAGCAACCGGCCACTCGAATGGCCATGACTCAACTCAGTAACGCCGATCCTACCGCCGGCTGCCCTGGAGTCAAACGTAAACGGGTGATTAAATTCCCGGTGTCGAGGAAGTCGAAAAAAGCCCTTGAATTTGTGGACGGGTTCGTCTCCCGAAGATCACCGCCGCGAGACAACCTGTCCACAACCTGTCGATTGTCGGTGATACGCCATCTGTTCGCGACAGTCGCATCACGTTTCGTCGATGACTGTCGCATGACGAAGCCCAGCACCGCATTCGCGAGCGGTTGGGAAGCCCGTGCGTGTATCATCGTTTGCCCCAACAGGTTCAGCGATCCCGCGCGAGTGCGGTTGCCCGTTTGGCCTCCCGCGGTGAAGCGGCGGGCGCTGGAACAAATCCCCCAACGCACATCGAGCCGACAAGAGTCCACTCTTGCCGGCCCGACGCTTCAGGGAGATGCAGCCATTGTCAGTCGTGTTCCGTTCCAACTCGAGGGTTACTCGGGACGGTCCGGACGATCGTTCTCAGAGTCGCCACCGTCGCGCGGTCCTCGATCTCCCTGCGGTCCCTTACCCTGCGGCTCCTTGCCGTGTGGTCCTCGTGGGCCACCATGCTTGCGATGATGTTCGCGCAGCATCTGTTCGATTTCATCGGGGGTGACGAAACCGTCTTCGTCCCGGTCCGCTTTGGTGAACAGTTTCAGAAACTCTTCTTTGGAGAGTTGCTCGTCGTCGTTTTCGTCCAACGTCATGACCCGGTCGATCAGGACCCCGGGCCCGTGGCCTTCCGGGGGACCGGAACGGCCACCGCCCCCGGGACCGGGCCGTTCGGAACGACCGCCCCGCCGTCCCTCGTGCGGAGGGCCGCCCCGTCCGTGACGGCTCTGTGGCCCACCGCGGCCAGCGGACTGCGGACGGATTTCTTCGCGGGTCAGCTTGCCGTCTTCGTTTTTGTCCAGCGACTTCAAGGAAGCGGCCGCGCTCTCGATCTCTGCGGCGGAGATTTCGCCGTCCTCATCGGCATCAAGGGCCTCCAGCAGCGGGATGTGCGGAGGGCCGCCCCCCCTGCGACCGAAGCCTCCGCGGCCGCGTTCCCCATCGGGACGGTCGGATTGAGGACGTCCGCGCGGCGGACCGTCGGGACGCTCATCGCCCGGTTCCGCAGAAACAGTCGCGATTGTCAGGCAGGCGAGTGCACACGTCGCCGCCAGCGTGGTGAATGTCCGTGCCATTGTTAGTTCCTGTTGGGGTGTCTGGTGGAATTGTGGAACTGCTTGTGATGTTCTCGTGGAGTTCTCAAGAACCCAAACACGGCAACGTGCGGGCTCCTGCTGAGGTCTCCTTGAACAGCAGCGTTGGCCGTCCGCCCGAACCGGCTGCCGGAGGAACATCCGGCCACTGTTGTCGTCGGGCCATTATTGGTACCGCACGACACGACCACCAATACACTGCCTTTTTTGATGGCCTGAAAAGGTTGCGGGAGATCACCCATCGCTTTCCTCGTCCCCAGGCTTCCGCTTGCAAACGCCCGGCGCGGGGCAGTTGCAACCCGATTACGAGAAGGAAGGAACACTGATTCTGACGAATAGTGCACTGGCCGATACGGGGCGGCCCACGAGCAATGGGAGAGGGGGGTTCGACAGTCTCCGTACGAAAAAGGCTACAAAGTCTTGCTTCGTGCGCAAGTATCTGACGTCGGCGGAGAACCACGGAAGAAGTGGAAGGGACGGAAACAAGGCCGGCCGGCGGATCCCAGCTTTCCTGAATTGGCGGTCACGGGACTGCGGCGAATGAAATCTCTCGTGGAGAGGGCCGGCACCTTTTTCGGCCATGGCCGGCTTTGTGTCGCTCACCGTTTCCTGCCGACAAAGTTGCTTGACGCCGGTCCCGCGGTCTTTTCGAGAAGCGTTGTCCGACCTGTGAACGGTGACAGCTCGGTCCCATTGATGATCCGCGCGAATCCGCATCATCCGCGGTCTCTCACGCTTGCTTGCGGCCATAGGCCGCGATGGGAAATCCGTGGTGATTGGGTGGCCGCAGGGGGGAGACCACGGATGGTCCGCCGATGGGCACGGATTTTTTGTCCCGGCACCCGCCGTCCGTCAGCATGCCTTTGACGCTGACAAGAGTGGGGGCCCGGCCGGCACGGCTGGGTCGCACCGGATGCCTCACACTCAGCGACCGGATGTTTCAAATGGTTTGTCAGCCGAGTGTGGAACATCTTGTGCCTGCGGCATCCCGCCGAATCGGCTGGGCCACCTGCGTGAACCGCTCTGGGCCGGTCGTGGGTGATGTGACGGCGGATGCGGTCGTGCGGGGTCGGCCACCTGCTCGCTTGATGATGTTGCCGGCGGGGGCGATCTGCCGATGCTCCTCAAGACCTGTTGAGATGACCGGCTGCGGGGATGGTTCGCCGCGCGGGGACGCTCTGGACTCGATTGATGCTGACTTCGCTCCCTGACCTCCATTCGCTGGCCGACGCCATCGATCCGCATTGCCCCAGCGGAGACGATCTGGCGTACACGGACCGCTATGGGGAGATGGAGCGACTGGCCCAGGGGCGTGCCGAGCAGCAGTACGGGGCGGCGATATTCGAGGCTCAGGGACCGGCGTGGGAGTCGCTCCTCGAGCACGCCCTGGAACTGGCCGCCCACACCCATGACCTGCGAGTCGGCGTCTATTTGACACTGGGGCTGACACGGACGCGCGGACTCGCCGGGCTGGCGGACGGGCTGGAGTTGCTGGCGTGCTGGCTGACGAACGAATGGGACACGCTGCATCCGGCGCTGGACCCGGACGACGGCGACGAGGCGGTCGAACGATCGAACATCCTGCTGGAACTTCGTGACCGTGCGCTTACGGGGCTGACGCAAGCTCCCCTCGCCTCCGCGGCCGGGCTGGGCACGTGCACGCTCCGGGAGTTGCAGATCGCCCGTGGGGAGCGGACCGCGGAGAGTCCGAGGAAACGACTGACGTCGTCTGACCTGCAGGCGATCTTCGCGGCTGCTGATCGCGGTGCGTTGGAAGCGACGCGGGCGGACGTGGTTCGCTCGGAGCGGATGCTGGAGCAGATCGTTGAGGTCTTCGAATCACAAACCGGCACGGCTCCGACGCTGGAACCGATGGCCACGCTGTTGAAAGAAATCCGTGACGTCATCGACGAACTGACACCCGAGGCTGCGCCGATGAAACCGAAAACCTCCCCGGGGACGTTGTCCCCGTCGGCTGCATCCGCGATGGGCGTGTCCGCAGCGGCGACGTCTTCATCCGCCTCGTTCGACCGGCTCCACGTCGGCAGCCGAGGCGACGTCGTCACCATTCTGGATGCGCTGTGCGTGTACTACGAGCACAACGAACCTTCCAGCCCGGTCCCTTTGCTTCTACAGAAGGCGCGGCGGTTGGTCGATATGGACTTTCTGGACATCGTACGTAATTTGGCCCCGGACGGCCTTGCTGACGTGTCGCGGTGGGCAGGATGCCTCGACGCCGGCGACGAAAACTGAATTGAGAGGCATTCAAGACGCGCAGGTATGCGGATGTCAGAGCGAGGGGCGTATCGAACGATCCGTCGCAAAGTCCAGTGTCCAGAGTTGAGTGTCCAGTGAGGTCGCAGAACGTGGCTCACTGGGCTCTGGACACTCAACACTGGACATGCCCCGGCGGTCTTCGTGGTTTTCAGACTCCGGCATCCTCCATCGAGTCTTGCAGCTTCTCATTAACGCGGCCGGCATCCCGGCCCTACGAAAGCGAGGTGTTCCTTGGGCGACAGCAGTCAGAAATTCATTGGTCGAAACAGGCCTCCTCGCGTACAGATCGAATACGACGTCGAGCTGTATGGCGCGGAGAAGGTGGTCGAGCTCCCGTTCGTGATGGGCGTGATGGCCGACCTTTCGGGGAACCCGGCTGAGGAGCTGGACCCGATTGGCGATCGCAAGTTCCTGGAGATCGACGTCGACAACTTCGACGATCGTCTCAAGGCAGCGCAGCCGCGCGTGGCCTTAACCGTTCCCAACACGCTGACCGGCGAAGGCAATCTGGCCGTCGACATGACCTTCGAAAGCATGGACGACTTCTCGCCCGCCGCCGTGGCGGAGAAGGTCGAACCGCTGAACCGACTGCTCGAAGCCCGCCAGAAACTGTCCGGTCTGCTGACCTATCTGGACGGCAAAGCGGGCGCCGAATCGTTGATGAACCGGATTCTCGAAAGCGAGGATCTTCTCAAGACGCTTGCGGACGAGGCCACCACGGCTGCCTCCGACTCCGCCGGAAAGGAGGCGTGACCCATGGCTGAAACCCTTGTCGCAGAACCGATCGCCCGTGAAGAATTGTCCGGCCTGCTGGAGCAGGAATTCCGTCCGCAGTCAGAGCATACTCTGGCAGCGGTGGAGGACGCCGTCGGCGTGTTGGCCGCCCGCGTGCTGGAAGACGCCGACGCGATCATCAGCAGCGATGCGATCAACACGATCGAATCGCTGATCGCCGAGATCGACAGCCGGCTCACCGAGCAGATCAACGAGGTGATCCATCACCCGGACTTCCAGAAGCTGGAAGGCACGTGGCGCGGACTGCATCATCTCGTCAACAACACCGAGACCGACGAGCTGCTCAAGATTCGGGCGTTCAACGTCTCGAAGCAGGAACTGGGCAAGACCCTGAAGAAATTCAAAGGGACCGCCTGGGACCAGAGCCCGGTCTTCAAGAAGCTGTACGAAGAAGAGTACGGCCAGTTTGGCGGCGAACCTTATGGTTGCCTGATCGGTGACTACGAGTTCGATCACTCGGCCCCGGATGTCGAGTTGCTCGGCGAGCTTTCGCAGATCGCAGCCGCCTGTCATACGCCCATCATCACGGCAGCGGCGCCGTCGCTGATGCAGATGGGGTCGTGGCAGGAACTGGCGAACCCGCGCGATCTGACCAAGATCTTCGGCACCCCAGAGTTCGCCTCCTGGCGGTCGCTGCGGGAAAGCGAAGATTCCCGGTACGTCGGCCTGACGTTGCCGCGGGTGCTGTCCCGTTTGCCTTACGGACCGCGGGAGAACCCGGTGGACGAGTTCGACTTCGAAGAGGACACCGCCGGTGCGGATCATTCGAAGTTTACCTGGTCCAACGCCTCGTACGCGATGGGCGTGAACGTCAACCGGGCGTTCAAGCTGTACGGCTGGTGTTCGCGGATTCGCGGCGTCGAATCGGGCGGGGCGGTCGAGGGACTGCCGGTGCACACTTTCCCGACCGACGACGGCGGGGTCGACATGAAGTGTCCGACCGAGATCGCCATCAGCGACCGCCGGGAAGCGGAACTCGCCAAGAACGGTTTCATGCCGCTCGTCTTCCGGAAGAACTCCAATCTGGCGGCCTTCATCGGTGCCCAGTCGTTGCAGAAGCCGTTTACGTACGACGATCCGGATGCCACGGCGAACGCCAATCTGTCTGCCCGGCTGCCGTACCTGTTCGCCACCTGCCGTTTCGCGCACTACCTGAAGTGCATCGTGCGGGACAAGATCGGCTCGTTCAAAGAGCGGACGGACATGGAAGCGTGGTTGAACCGTTGGATCAGCCGCTATGTGGAACGGAACCCCGCCACGGCGACGGAAGTCGACAAGGCGAAGCACCCCCTGGCGGCGGCGGAAGTCGTGGTCGAAGAGGTCGAAGGGAACCCGGGCTACTACTCGGCCAAAATCTTCCTGCGTCCTCACTACCAGTTGGAAGGCCTGACCGTCTCGCTGCGGTTGGTCTCGAAGCTGCCCAGCGGCAAGTAAGCATTCGACGCGCCCCTCGGAGACCACCGGCTCCGGGGGGCCGCGCTGATCTTGAATCATCCTTCTCAGCCGGTGCAGGAGGTTCCCGATGATTGCCCTCAACTTCGACACCCAGATCAAGGGGTCGTGCATCCTCGACAATCATAAAGATTGGATCGACGTCGATACGATTTCGTTCGGTGTGAACCGGAGCGTGCAGTTCAAATCGGCCGGTGCCGACCGCACGACCAGCGTTGCCCATTTCTCGGAAATCAATCTGTCACGGATGGTCGACATCGCTTCGGCCGACCTGTTCTCACAGTCGATTTCCGGAGAAAGTCTCGGCAAGGCGACGATCGACCTGATTCGCTCCGACACGAATTCCCACAAGTCCTACATGCAGATCATTCTGCATGAGCCGATCATTACGGCCTACAACATTTCGTCCGGCGGCGGCGAGACGGCCAACGAAACCGTGACGATCAACTTCACCAAAATCTCCGTCGAATACAACGACGAAGGTGTGAACCAGAGCCAGCAGAAGGGCTGGGACCTGACCAAGAGCGCCGAATTGGCCGCCTGACCTTCGTCGCGGCCCTGATTTCTGTTGCGACGATAATTTCTGTCGCGATGATGATGAATCCGACCGGGAGCCCTGGAAGATTTCTTTCAGGGTTCCTGTCGGTTTTCCGGTTCGCCGCGAGTTTCAACGCAGGTCGGATCGAAGAACGGCCGATAGAAAGACACAGGGAAACGCGGTGAAAAGACGCGCGCGAGGGATCGCGCGCGACGACGTCACCGAAGATCCGGGGTCAGGCACCTTTTTCGGTTGGAAACGGTATCCGATTCCGCATGGGCGATGGCCGAAAAAGGTGCCTGACCCCAACCTGTGAACGCTTACGACGACCATACGCACGGATGCGGTACCGATGGCCATTGGCGATGCCAGAGATGTTGCCCCTGCGGGGCTCCTTGGTCGGATCGGCCAGGATTCTCGGCGCATCGAGACGCCCGAAGCCTATCATCAAGCCGTGCTTGCCGACCTGCAGGATCTGCTGGGAACGGTGCGACGTTGGTCCAACGCCGAACTGGACAAGCACCGTGACGTCGGACGGTCGGTGCTGAACTATGGCGTCTCCCCGCTTACCGGGCGAGTGCTCTCCCGAGATTCGGCCGACGAACTGGCCGGCGAAATCCGCGCGACTATTCTTCGCTTCGACGGGCGTTTCGACCCCGCCACTTTTCAAGTGACGGCGACCGTCGACCCCGATCGCACACCGCTCGATGCGCTCACACTGCGGTTGGAAGGCAACCTGCGCGGCTTCCCCCGGCCGGTCCCGTTTTTTGCCCGCGCGACGGCGAACCTCGAGAGCGGGTTTCTGGAATTCCTTCCGGAGGCAGCCGCCTGATGACACCGCTGCTGCTCGACTACTACAACCGGGAACTGCAATATCTCCGAGAGATGGGGCGGGAGTTCGCCCTGCGGTATCCCAAGGTGGGCGGGCGGCTGGGACTGGCCGGCAGCGACTGCTCCGACCCGCATGTCGAGCGGCTACTCGAAGGCGTCGCCTTTCTGTCGGCCCGCGTCCACCTGAAAATCGACGCCGAGTTCCCCACGTTCGTCGACGGACTGGCCGATCTCGTCGCACCGCATCTCACCGCTCCGACACCCGCCGCCATGATCGCCCGCTTCGAGCCGGATGACGATCAGGGTTCGCTGGCGGAGGGAATTCCCGTTCCCCGCGGGACGAGCCTGCGGGCGGCAGTCGCCGGTGCGCGGACACCCTGCGAGTTTCGCACGACGCGAGAGGTTCAGTTGTGGCCCCTGCAACTGCTCGACGCCGCGTACCGTCCTCAGCAGTCGCCTGCGGCGAGTCAGATTCCCGGCATCGGTGCGGCCGGTTGCTGCGTGGAGCTGCAGTGCCGGGTGACCGCCGGTCTCCGCACCGACGCTTTGCAACTCGACCGGCTGCCCATTCAATTGAACGGCGACGCCGGAAAAGCGAGCCGCCTGTACGAGCTGCTGCTGGCGGGGCAGACGCGTGTTCTCCTGCGCGATGACCGGGACGGGCAGACGATCAACCCGGTACCGACGGCCCAACTCTCGCCGTGCGGATTTGCCGACTCCGAATCGCTGTTTCCGGACGACCCGCGTGTCTCTCGCGGTCACCGCCTGCTGGCCGAATACTTTCTGCTGCCCGACAAGTTCCGTGCGTTCGAGATTCGTGGACTCCGGGCCGGTTTGCACGAACTGGCAACGGATCGGTTCACCATCCTGTTGCTCTGCGAGAACGAAGATTCGTTCTTCGACCGGCGGCTCACGCCGCGCGACTTCGAGCTGTTCTGCACGCCAGCGGTGAACCTCTTTCGCAAACGCGCCGACCGGGTGCAGGTCGGGTCCGCCAAGCGGGAGTTTCACGTGCTGCCGGACCGCAGTCGCCCGACGGACTTTGAAGTCTGGCGGATCTGTAACGTCACCGGGTACGTGGGGACGCAGGGGGACAAGCTGCCTTTCATCCCGGCGCACGGCGTCAAACCGCCCGCCCCTGAGGCGGGTGTCTTTGGACTGTACAGCCAGGAACGGCGTCCCCGCGTGCCGACGTCGCCGCAACCTCGCCGCGAGACGTTGGCGGATGACGATTCTGATCTCGGCACGGAGGTGTTCCTCACGCTGACCGATCCGGGGGGCGGTCCGGTGAACGAGAATCTGCGGCAGATTGCGGTCAGCACTTACTGCACCAATCGCCGATTGGCGGCCCGTTTGAGCACGGGAGCCGAGTTCGGCGTCGATGTGGCACTGCCGGTGAAACGGATCACCGCCATCGCCGGACCCACCTCGCCGCGCCCGCCGCTCGTGTTTGGCGGTCGGACCGGGGCGTGGAAGTTCCTCAGCCATCTGTCGCTGAATTACCTGAGTTTGCTCGACGCCGACACCGGTGCCAATTCCGGTTCCGACGGCCATGCCGCGGGAAATGGCGCCGCGCGGCCTGCCGCGCTGACGGAGCTTCTCAGCCTGTACTCGGATCCGGACGATCGGGCCGCACGCCGGGAAATCGACGGGATCAAGTCGATCCGTTCCCATCCGCTCGTCGGACGTCTGCCGCTTTCCGGACCATTGGTGTATGGCCGCGGACTGCAGATTGAAATCCGTTGCGACGAAGACTGCTTCGCCGGGGGCCGCGCGTTTCTGTTCGCTTCGGTGCTCGAACGATTTCTCGCCGAGTACGTCACGATCAACTCCTTCACCCAAACGACGCTGCACACACAGCGAGGTGAGATTCATCAATGGCCATCGCGGACCGGACGGCACCCGACGCTCTGACCGACTTGCGTGAGCGGGCCCAGCAGTACGAATTCTTTCAGGCGTTGCGGTTGGTCGACGCGGCCTACCGGGACCTGCCTCCGTTGGGAGAGGCCGCCGGTCCGCACGATGAGGCGGTCCGCATCGGCTTCGATCCGGCCCTTGGATTTGCAGCGACCGACTTCACCACGGAGACATCGGCGGGCGAGCCGGCGGCTGCCGGCTTCACCACCGAGCTGACGGCAAGCGAGCCGGACCGTCTCCGCCTGCATTCGCGTGGGCTCGGCCTGTTGGGGCCGAACGGCCCGCTCCCGCTCAGCGTGACCGAGCAAATTCGTGCGGCCCTGTTGCACGACAAAGACGCCGCGCCGCTGCACTTCATCGAGATGCTGCAGCACCGGCTGATCTCGCTGTTCTATCGGGCCTACGGACAGGCCCGCGCGTCGGTTCAGGCGGACCGTCCCGAGTCCGATCACTTCTCGCTTTACCTGGGGGCGCTGTTCGGCCGGCACGCGGCTGTGGCGGACCGGGACGCATTCGGCGACAGCTCGCGGCTCTGCTTCACCGGACGCTACGCAGCGGCGACTCGTTCGGCAGAGGCACTGGAAGCGATCATCGTTCACGAGTTCAACGTGGGCGCGACGGTGACGCCCTTCGCCCTCGGATGGTTGCGTTTGGAAACCGCCGCGCAGACGGCCCTTGGACAGGAGGGTGAGACGTCGGCCCTCGGAGTCGCCACCATCGCCGGGTCGCGAGTGCGGGACCGCCAATGCCAAATCCACCTCCGGCTGGGACCGTTGCCGCTGTCCCGGTTTGAGGGCTTCCTGCCGGCGGGAGAAGAATTCGCCCCATTGGCGGCGATGGTCGAGGAGTTCACGCGGGGCGAACTGTTCTGCCGCCTGCAACTCGTCCTGAGTCGGGAAGACGTCCCCCCCACGATCCTCGGACAACAAGGCCGCCTGGGGCACGTCAGTTGGCTGGGCCGGACGGACGATGGGCACGACGCAACGGATGCGGAGTTCTCTCTCTGCTGAGACCGGTGACAGACACCCAGTGTCTCGTCATCGGGGTGGGAGGCAGGCTCGACCCGTCGCTAGGTTTTTTGAAGTTGTGAGTTTCCGTTACATGTGTTCGAGTTTCACTGAAAAAGGCGTACGCCATCGTAACCCGAAGCGTTAGCGAGGACGCTCCGAAATGCTTGTAAGGAATTGCCTCGCTTACGCTTCGGGTGACCGTGTGGCACGACAGCGCGATTTCAAAACGAACGCTCCGGGCTCTGATTCGGATACGAACGGCCCGGGAAGCGGCGATGGGATCGTCTCTCAGAGCCCCGAGCGTTAGCGACGGGTCATCGCGACGGTGGAGGGAGGGACGTGGGGGAGGCGCCCCCACTACTCGCCGACCGACCGCCGGGATCTCACGCGGCGTCGCTGGAGAGGGCCCGCCCGGAGGCCAGTTCTTTCTTGTAACTGACCGCGCCCAGCGAGACGGCCGTCTGTTTTCCGAGCCAGCGCAGCTTGTTCGTGACGGTGTTGTGCGCCGATTCCGGGCCGACCAGTTCGACGTTCGATTCCTTCATGTAGGTGCGGGCGATGTCGCGGAGTTTGTTGATCTCGCGAATGTAATACATCGCTTCGTACTGCCAGTACTTCGACAGTTCGCGGCGTCCGTCGAACATGTTTAATAGGTCGGAATGGTCACACGACGTGACCATGTAACAGCCGAGCAGGGGACAGGCCTCGAAGATGCGGGCGTCCGGCGCGCTCAACAGCTTTTGGGCCGCCTTCATCTCTTTGAATTCGTCGTAGGCGAATTGCAGCGTCAGGAACGCTTTGAGCGCCGTTTTTACACCGGTGATCGAGGCATGGGAGGCGACTCCGCCATCCGCGAAGAAGGTGGCGATCTTGCCCGCGAAGGAGGCGGTTTGAACGGCGGCCAGCGACCGCTGGGAACCCAGCCGTTTCTCCAGGTAGGATTGCACCGCCACGACCGCTGCCCGGATGTCCGGCGCTTCGCCGGAACAGGCGCGGAGAAACCCCGGGAACCGGCCCTTGTCGACGACCAGGTCGGCGTATTGTTTCCACTCCCAGGCGGTCTTGAGGCCGTCGTAGATGAGGCCGAAGACCGGAACTAATTCGGCCAGATCCGGCTTGGGGACCGGCACGATGGAGAGGAACTCCGTTCCCACGGCCCCGGCGCTGTCGGAGATCGCGTCGATGACCGAACCGCTGTTGCTGCCGTCGCCGCCGCGCGAAAGCTCGTAGTTCATTTGAACGCCGCCCCGCCCGAGAATCTTGGTTTGCTGCCAAGCGACCGCCCCCCAGCGGCAGCGGAGCGTGCGGCCGTGCAGCAGTTGGGTCAGGCGGTTCTTGCGTTCCACCCGAATGGCATCCGCCAAATCCTGTCCGCCGACACCCTCGACCGCCCAGGATTCGATTCCGAAGAAGGGCAAAGCCGCCATCGCCTGCACGGTGTCGTCGCCGGATGCCAGATTGAAAAGCTGGCTCATCAGCACTTCAAAGATGTGCCCTTTGTTGCGGCGATAGTTTTCCCACCCCCCTTCACGCGTCGAACGATAGTGCTCGATCGCGTGCATCAGGATCAGCAGGTTCGGCGAGCTTGGATCGTTCTGATAGTTGTTTAACGCAGAATCGACCGCACGCAAGCGGGGTCCCCGTTTGCGAAGCGTGAGCGAGGTTCCTTTCTTCCATTCCGCAAGCGACATCAGTCCGGAAGCGGGCATCGCGGGAGTCCTTTCGCCGAGAGAGTCCTGTCAACAGAGGCGTCGTGACGACAGGCGATATCGCTAGAATCGGCCGTCCCGGCCCATCGGCTGCGACCAATCGCGCAAGGCCCGCCGCGCGGCTCCGACTCCCCCGGCCCCAACCCGCAAAACCACTCCACGCGGCTATGTCGGGCTGCGAGTGCGTTGTCTCGCTTTGATCGGGAGTTGGAGTTCAAGCTTTCGCTTGCTTCGGCAGCCTAACCGCCCATTGAAAAACTCAATTCCGCGTGCCACTGCCGTCTCGGCAGTGCGAGAAACCGGTAAGTTTTCAGACATCTGCACGGCTGACACAGCCGTGGCACACGTTTTTCAACGGGCAGCCTAAAGGCTGAACTCCAACTCCAGGCGTCAGCTCTGACAGGCTGCTAGACACACAGCTTGTACGCAACGGCATCCTTCTGCTGCCGTTTGACTTCGTACATCAGCAGGTCCGAGCCATGAATCAGCTCGTCGACCGATTCCGGAACGGTTTCGTAGACGACGACCCCGATGCTGAATGTGACCGGCCATTCGTGCTGTTTCATCACGACGGACAACCGTTCCCGAACCCGTTGCATGACGGCTTCCGCGTCCTGGCGTGTCGCAGCCGGCAGCAGAATGGCGAATTCGTCGCCCCCCATGCGGGCCGGTGTGTCGGTGACGCGCACGTGTTCCTGCATCGATTGGCCGATCGCCTTGAGCAGGCGATCCCCCTCGCGATGGCCGTAAGTATCGTTGACCTCCTTGAAATTGTCACAGTCGATATAAGCCACCGCCAGCGGCAGACCGCTGCGACGGGCACGCTCGACCTCGCGCTCTGCGATCTCTCGAAAGGCCCGGCTGTTGATCAGCTCCGTCAGGCCGTCGACACGGGCAAATCGCTGTTCCCGTTCCTGCGCGGCTCTGAGCCGCACGAGCATGCCGATGATCACCAGGAAAAACAACAGATGGGTCACCGCCGTCCAGACTTCGGCGGTCGTGAGCGTCTCGTTGCCGAGATGGAGAAGATCGTCGATCAGCCAACCAGTGCAGCACGCCATCGCGAAAGAAACCGCGACAGAGAGAGAGGAGACCCAGCAGATCACGATCACACAGGGCAGATAGCAGACCATGAGGGGGAACCGGTCCCCGGTCCAGTAGTCCAGCACGGCAACGACTGTCGCCAGCGCCAGAGAAGCGACAACGGCGCGGCTCCGATGCGACTGGCACGCATCGAGGAGGGAGTCCAGTGTGAGCGATTCTAACGAGAATGCGGATCGCATGGACATTGCCCGTTCGACGGCAGCATGGCGGAGAGGGACCCCGATCCGGGGCTTGTTCCCCAAGCATAGCCCGCGTTTGTGCCGCTTGACCCCAAACAGAGCCGCCCTCGGTCGCATTCCCGGTTCACGAACCTCCTCAGTCCTCGATTCCCGGCAAACGGTCCGTTTTGCAGTCCGGGTCAACCTATCGACACTTCCCGATGTGCAATGACACAGTTGGTTCCTCGGCGAGCAGGTTGTCGAGCCGCCGCCGCGTGGCGTCCCAGCGGTCGGGAGGGATTTCCAGGGTGACGCGAACCGTGTCGTCGGCCTCTGCATCGCCCGGCGGTGCCCAGCCGCCCGGTCCGGGAGGGGCCGGCGCGAGGACCAGGTCCGCGAGTTGTTGTTCGTCAAACCCCGTGAGCGTCGCGTCGAAGTCCGGCAGGTCGTGCAGGTCGTCGAGGACGGACAACAGCTTGTCCGGGTCCCAGTCGCTGGCGACGGAGGCATTATTGAGCGTGATGTTCAATGCCTTTTCCCGCTCAAGCGTCAGGTCGACGACGACACAGTCGACAGCCGCGTGCCCCTGCTGTTTGAGCACCTCCAGCCGCTGATGCCCCCCCACGACATGGCCTGTGCGCCGGTTCCACACAATCGGCTGCACCAGATCGAACTCGTCCAGTGACCGCTTCAGCTTTTCAAACGCTGCATCGCCCGGCTTGAGGGTGACGCGCGGATTGTAGGGAGCGGGGACGAGGTCGGTAACCGGGAGCCGTTGGAGTTGCATGGGGGCATCTGCTCGATGGTGGGGGTGGCTGGGGCGATCCGAAATCGATGACGGGTCACCCGCTCGGAACACTGGGGCTGTAAACGGTGAACGGACCGCGTCACGGCCCCAGTGTTCGATCTGAGAAGATGTGTTCGCGGCCTCAACAGCGCCCCAGCGACCCGGCGTGAAGAAGCGATTTCAAATCTCAAATCCCAAATCTCAAATCCCAAACCTAGAATCTAAAATCTCGAATCTCAAACAAGACTCAACCTCCAAGTCTCAAACAAGGACTTGTCACTTGAGAGTTGAGGTTTGTTTGAAAGTTGTCACTTGGCGTTTGCGTCTTCCACGACCTCATCGGGGTAATCCAGGAACTCGGGCGAGATCCGGAATCGCACGCGGAGTTCGTCCTTGATGCGTCGCAGGCAGCGGGTGACGTGGCCCTTGGGATGGCCGAACACGTTGCCGATCCGTTCGAGGGGCCATCCGGCGTTTTCGCGGAGCGCCAGCATGGCGAGGTACTTCCAGATGCGGGGATCGTCGCCGGCGTAGTGTTCGTGGACCGTTTGCCAAAACTCATCGGCCCCGGTACGCGGGAGGACCACTTTCGTACCGTTTGGTTTGGCGACAGACATGCAGGCATCCTTGCAAGACAGGAGGGAGACGTGCCTCACTCAATTCGGCACGAGTTGCGCGGGGGCGAAGTGTGACTCTGGTAGCCGGGGCGCTGCAAGGGGAGAGCGCCGATTTTTTGGTACGACAGGGCAGCGTTGAACCGCCAAGACGTTAAGCCAAGTCTTTGATAGTTTCGACGGACTCCGGAGCCGTTCTCTGGTCAGTAAACATCGGGAAGAGTTCGCCGGAATGCTCGTGTCGACTTGCGAAGTCTGTGGCAGACACAAATCGATCTCTGCATTTCTTGGCTGGTTTGGCGCCTTGGCGGTTTTTTGTCACCTCGATCCTGCGCAGTCGTGTTAGGAAGTTGGACAATCCTGAAAAACGTGTGCAACGGCGGTGTCAGCCGTGCCGAGATTCGCGAGCGGATTGGTTTCTCGCACTGCCGGCACGGCAGTGGCACGCGGCAGGGAGTTGTTGAGGACGTTGCCCCACGGGGCGCGGCCCGTGGGCATTGGGCGCGTGGGGGCGTATACTGCGACGGGACGAGATGAGTTTTCACCGACCGACCCGGACAGACAATGAGCGAGATCCCGCAGCGATATCGGAAACAGGTGCTTTTCGAGGGCATTGGTGAAAACGGGCAGCGGAAGATTTGCGCGGGCCGGGTGCTGGTGGTGGGGTGCGGCGCGCTGGGGTCGGTGATTGCCGATCAGTTGGTGCGGGCGGGGGTCGGGTTGGTGCGGATCGTCGACCGGGATTTCGTGGACATCACCAACCTGCAGCGGCAAGTGCTGTACGACGAACAGGACGTTGAATCGCATTTCCCCAAAGCGGTCGCGGCGGCAGAGAAGCTGCGTCGGGTCAACAGCACCATCACCATCGAGCCGGTGGTTGCCGACGTGAGTCACACGAATATCTTGGAATTGGCTGACGGCGTGGACGTCATCTTGGATGGGACGGACAACTTCGAGGTGCGGTTCCTCATCAACGACGTGTCGCTGGAGACGAACGTGCCGTGGATCAACGGCGGATGCGTGGGCAGTCATGGGCAGGTGATGGCCATCGTGCCGGGCGAGACCGCCTGTCTGCGGTGCTTGATCGACGAGATCCCCGAACCGGGGACGACCGACACTTGCGACACGGCGGGGGTGATCGGTCCGGCGGTCAACGTCGTCGCATCGCTGCAGGTGGTCGAGGCACTCAAGCTGCTCTCGGGGCAGCGCGAACTCATCGAGCCGGTGCTGACGATTCTCGACGTCTGGGACGGCAGCCTGCGACGTCTGAAGACCGAGGGGCTGGCGGCAAAGACGAACTGTCCGGCCTGTGTGGGCGGGCGGCGGGACTGGCTCCGCGGCGAACGGGGATCCAGGACCACCGTGCTGTGCGGACGCAACGCCGTGCAACTCTCACCGAGCGAGCCGGGCGAGCTGTCGCTGTCCGATCTGGCCGCGCGGCTGGCGGACGCCGGCGAGGTGACACAGAATCCGTTCCTCCTGCGTTTGCGCATCAAGGACCCGGACCGCGAGATCACTCTGTTCCGCGACGGCCGCGCGATTATCACCGGGACGGAGGATCTGGCCGAGGCGCGGGGGTTGTACGCGCGGTTCGTTGGGCATTAGCGTGAAGGTCAAATGTGGAAGGTTGAAAGTTGAAAGACAAGATTCAATCGTTCTTCGTTCACCGACTCCAACGAGGTGAATGTTGAGGTATCTACGTGGGCATCTTCAGGATTACGGGCGGCCGTTCGCTGGTGACGAATGGGGAGCATTCACCGTCTATCTCGAAGTTGATGACCAACACGTTGTTCGCCAGATAAACGTATACGAAACCGGTCAAGTACTGAGGTACGATCGTTCCCACTGGTGCGATGAGTTTGGAATGATGTTCATTGGCAGGTTTAGCCGTAAGCAAAAGGGAGCGCGAGGATACGAAGTGATTGGTCAGAAAGACTTTGAGAAAAATTGGCAACGCGCATCGCGGTCCAGCTTGTGGCATCAGCAGGTTGCGTCGCGCAGAACAGATTGGGGCACCTGGGCGGAGCGAGTCAACGTGTAGCTCGGCATTCATTGCGCACGCGGTGCCTACGGGGTCTGACCCGTGGGCTTGGGCACTGTCCACTTGCCACTCAACACTTCTCACTCAACTCTCCTCTCTCAACTTTCAACGTTTGACCCTCAACCTTCAACTTGCATGTCTCACTTCTCGCTTGAACTGCCGACGATCCAGAACTGGAGCTGTCATTCGTGCAGCGAGTGTTGCAAGCAGCACGGGATCTTTGTGACGGCGGAGGACAAAGCACGCATCGAACGGCAGGAGTGGACGGCGGCGGACGGAATTCCGGAGGGACAGCCGTTGTTCGTCAAGGAGGGGGGATGGCTGGGCAAGGCGTGGTACCGGCTGGCCCATCAGCCGGACGGTTCGTGCGTGTTTCTCGACGGTGAGGGGCTGTGCCGCGTCCACGCGAAGTACGGCGAGCCGGAGAAGCCGATCGCTTGCCGCATTTATCCCTATGCGTTTCATCCGGCGGGGAGCAAGGTCGCCGTCAGCCTGCGGTTCAGTTGCCCGTCGGTGGTGGAGAACCGGGGGCGGTCCGTCACCGAGCAGCGCAAGGAGATTCGCGAGTACGCCAATCAGGTCGTGCCGGCGAACGTTCGCGAGGCGCAGCCGCCGGAGATCACACCCGGCTGCCGTCTCGGCTGGCCGGACCTGCTGCGGTTCGTGGAGGTGCTGGATGGGTTATTCGCTGCCGACGATGTGCCGGTATTGATCCGGCTGCTGCGGACGTTGTCCTGGGCCGGGCTGATCGAGCAGTCGAAGTTCGACAAGCTGGACGGCGCGCGGCTGGGCGAGTTTCTGGAGATCATCGCGACCGCATCCTCTGAGGCGTTCAGAGCGGACACGCCGATCGGCGAGATTGCCCCGCCGTCACGGATTGGCCGATCGCAGTTTCGTTTGATGGCCGGTCAGTACGCCCGCAAGGACACGTACGCCTCGGATCGTTCGTTGGGCGGACGATTGCGGCTGTTGCGAATGGCGCTCGCGCTGACCCGCGGCCGCGGCTCGGTGCCGGCGGTTCAGGAATGCTTTCGTGAAATCGCCTTTGGGGATCTGGAACGGCCGTTCGGCCCGCTTCCCGCCGATGCCGACGAAATGCTGACTCGTTACTTTCGCGTGAAAGTGCAGGGGATGCACTTTTGCGGCCGCGCGTTCTATGGCGTGCCGCTGGTGGAAGGGGTGTACAGCCTCACGCTGATGTACCCGGTGGTGCTGTGGATTGCCCGTTGGCTGGCGGCGAGCGACGGACGGACGTCACTGGAGACTGCCGACATCGTCAACGCGATCACCATCGCCGACCACAATCACGGTTACTCCCCGGCCTTCGGCACCTGGGGTTTCCGCCGCCGCGTGAAGAACCTGGCCCAACTGGGGGACATCGCCAAGCTGTGCGCGTGGTACGGGCGGTGAGGCTGGCGCATCTTGGTGGCGCAGGACATGCGAAACCGCAAGCGTTGGGTGCGGGTCGATCAGGGCTTGGAGGATTGTGTAATCGGGGTGTCTTTGGTGGTGCTCCACTGGCTCCAGCCGCAGTAGTAGTTTTTGACGGGGCCGTAGCCGGCGAGTTCCATCGCGAATGCGTTGAGCGAGGCGCGGCCGCCGGTTTGGCAGTGGGTGATGAGAGTTTGGTCCGGAGTGAGGCCGCGCTGGGCGAGCAGTGATTTCATTTCGGCGACCGGTTTGAAACGTCCGTCGGCGGCGACAAACTCAGACCATTCCTGGTGGACGGCTCCCGGGATATGTCCCTTGCGGCGGCCCGGGCCGCGCGTGCCGGCGTACTCGGAGGTAGAGCGGGTGTCGATGACCGTCGCCGTCTTTTTCTTCAGCACCGATTGGAGATCGTCCATCTCGGCGAGCCGGTTTGTCTGGAAGTCGGGAGTGAACTCGGTGGGGCTGACGTTCGGCGGGTCCTGAGTGATGGGGGCTTTGGCTTTCGTCCAGGCATCCCAGCCGCCGTCGAGGATGGCGACCTGTTTAACACCAAGGTATTTGAGCGTCCACCAGACGCGGGTCGCGCTGGTGGGGTGGCCGCCGTAGATCACGACCGGGGTGTCTTGGGTGATGCCCAGGGCGCCGACCCGCTGGCTCCAGGCGGCTTTGTCGTGCAGCCCTCCTTCGGAGAGGCCGAGCGATTTCCAGTCGCCGACGTCGACGTGGACCGCTCCGGGAAGATGCCCGGCGTCATAGGCGGCACGCGGACGTGCGTCCACGATGCGGAGACCGGAGTCGCCCAATTGGGCCTGCAGCTCGTCAACGGAGACGAGCAGTCGACCGGGATCGTCGGCGGTTGCTGCGAACACGGCCGTGGACGCGGCACAGAGAGTCATCAACAGGAAGACGACAGACTTGTGGTTGACGGTTTTCATGGTGGGGAGGCTCGTGGCTTGAGAGGGAGCGGGGGTGTCTTGGTGTTCGCCCACGGGGCGCGGCCCATGGGCTTGGGGGATCATTCGTTTGGGGAAACATGACTTCAGGGAACGAATGGGAACAGGCGATTCTTGGCGGCTTCGTCGAGGGGAGCACCGTATTCGCACGGCTCGAAGGCTTCAATGTAACGGATTTGGGAGCCGCGCTCCTCTCCGTAGGTGGCGATGATGAGGTCGCGGTGACGGTCGGCGAGGGGGGCGATGCGGTCGAGGTAAAACTGCTTGAGCCACGCACGGCGGGCGTTGGGAGCCTCGGGAACGCTGTCTGCCATTCCCATCACGTAGGGCAGCCATTCGTAGACCTGTGATACATGGCAGCCGAGCATGGTGACCACTTCGTCGAGGACCGGCTCGACGTCGACGACAACTGTCGGCGAGAGCGGATAGGGCCGCTCGAACGTGTCCGGCAGGTAGGCGATCACCGGGTTGTGCCGGAGGGCGGGAACTTCCGGGACGATCGCCGGCACCATCACCATGTATGCGGCATCGCACACCAATTGTGAGGTGTAGCGGTGGTCGGGGTGATAGTCGTTGGGCCGGTGGGTGAGAATCAGGTCCGGGTCGAAGTTGCGGATCAGGGCGATGATCTCGAAACGGGCTTCGAGTGTCGGCTGCAGGTAACCGTCGCGGTTGCCCAGAACGTCATAGCGGATGCCCAACGTTTCCCCGGCGGCTTGGGCTTCTTCGCGGCGGCGGCGGATGAGCGTTTCGCCGGACAGTTGGTGATGTCCCGACTCGCCGTTGGTCACGCTGACGAAACGAACGTTGTGCCCCTGTTGGCGCCACAGCGCGGCCGACGCGCCGCTTGAGATGTCGCAGTCATCCGGATGGGCCCCGATCACGAGGATTTTCAGCATTTCGTCCGCCATCAACACGCTCCACGACTTCCGACACGGATGCAAAACCGCATTATATCACCGGTGCGCCGCGGTGACAGGGGGGGCGTTGGGGGTGACGCAGGGCCGTTCAAAGATGGAAGCTGGGCAACCTCGTCACCCGAAGCGCCAGCGAGGGACGAATCGCTCACTCACGTTCGCTTCCTCGCTGACGCTTCGGGTGACCATTGAGCTTGTCCCGGCCGGTCTTCTCCCAAGTGAAACTTTGAATGGCCCTGGCGGGGGTGACGGGGTCACGGTGTGGCGGGGACTGATTTTTCAAACGGCGATCAGCCTCCTCTACGATCGATTCCCGGGAATCAACGGACCACAACCGAATCCGCTCCCGAACCCACGCGACGGCGGGGTGCATCCGTTCGATGGTGGTGCTCGCTCGTATCAGGGTGGCTGGGGCGCTGTTGTGGCGACGAAAATGAATCCGCAAACCAACCTCTGGAGCGGTCGCGCGGTTCGTTCACTGTCCATAGCCCCAGAGGTCCGCGCGGCTCGCCAGTCATCGATTTCAGATCGCCCCGGCCACCCCCACCATTGATCGGTTGCACCCCGCGAGGGCGAATCGGCGCGGCGGGCTTTACTCGACCCATGTGTCTGAACGACAATTGGGGTTTGACCACGTTTCCAGTGCCATTGAATCCGGAGCACGGGCGAATCCTCGTCGTGAACGCGACGGCGTCGCCGTTGTCCGTGTCTCTGCGGGAACCTTCATGGGGCAATCTCCGCCACCCAAATCGTCTTCCCCGGCTGAGGACGTCGCCGCTGCTGCGCGGGACGTACTGGGGCACCTGAACTTTTCGACCGGCAAGCCGGACGTGGCCTTTCAGCGAAACATCGACCGCCTGTGTGTGGGCGTCGGCGTTGTCGATCGGCCGGCGCGCATGCAGCGAACGCTGTTGGGCGAACTGGAAAAGCTGCGGGGATCGTCGGCGGCGTTCGCGGACTGCACGCAGGCGGAGGCGGTCATCGATCTCACACTGGGCGGCTGTCTGGCGGCTTACCGGGCCCATCACGCCGACCTGCTGTTTCACCTGGCTCCGGAGGAATTCGAGGCGCCCTACCTGTTGGGGCGAATGTTTGAGGCCGTGCTCAGCCAGGGGGAGCCGTGGGATGAGCGGGGACGGATTCTGAAGGGGGCGGTCGGGCAGCTCAACGATTTCGTCGGTTACCGGCCCGTCGCGGTGCTGGACAACGACCGGCGGATGGAGATCTACGACCACGAGCGGTTCCGCTGCGTGCCGGTCTTCATTCGGGGTGCTGGCGTTTCCTCCGGGGACCATCACGAGCTCATCGCGACCACGCTCCGTTTTCTGGGCGATTCGCCCGAGGACCTGCTGCACGCGGCCCATTTTCATCGGGACGAGATGGAGGAACTGGCGATCGACGTGCGGGCCTTCGATCAGACGCACCCCGTCAACAAGCGCACGAACTATCTGTTCGGTGAATGGGACCCGCACCAGATTAGCGTCAAAGGGAATTACACGCGGTTCGTGCTGCGGCAGATTATTGTGGACGCTCTGATCCGCTGGGTGGAACAGGAGCAAGCGGGGGTCCCGCGAGAAGAGCGGTTGTTCGACGCGGCAGCCGCCCTGTCCGGTACGATCCTGATGGCCTCATCCGTCAGCGGGGCCGGACCGGACACGCACGATTCGACCGTCTCGCTGACGTCGCTGCTGCCAATCATTGCCCGGCGGCGGGACGAGTTTTACGGTCGGCTCATGCAGGGTTTGTCCGGGGAACGCCGCGCACGTTTGGAAGGTGAGGCCGAGCGGACGCAACAACCGTTCGGCCATATCCGGCAATACCTGAACATGACCGTTGCCGGGTACGGGGCGCGGCAGATCCAGCACCGCGAACTGGCCTATCTGTTTGCACGCATGGGGTACGGTGACGCGAGCCGTCGGCAGGCCCATGTGATCCCTTCGGCGTCGGCCCGTTTCGAGTGTGAAATGCAGTGCGGGCTCGGGGCGGCCGGTCGCGGTCTCGACCGGGGTGATGTTGAGGCGGCGGTCGACTCCGTCGCCAATGTGGAAGACCTGCTGCACCGGGGAATCGCCTGCGGAGCACTGGTCGACCCTTGGAACATCCTCGGTTTTCAAGGGCAATTTCCGCTGTTCACCTCGCGGGAAGACGCGATTCCCGACGGACGGGTGGAAACGCTGATGCTGTTGATGGACGATCTGTTTGCGGCCCATGCGCGGTGCCTCCAGGAGGCGGCTGCGCAGGGGCGGAGGGAATTGCGAGAGGAGATTTCGCGGCGGTTTCTGGAAGTGGCCGAGTGGTGGGACCGGTTCGGCAGCGACGTGATCGAGGACCTGCCGGACGTGTCCGGCCACGAAAGCTGGGAGTCGGCGTCCAATGTCTCGACGGCGCTGACGGAGTGGCGAAACGCGGGAGAATCTGCCGGCGACATCGGTTTCTGGAAGCAGCACGTCGAGCGGTTTCATTCCGCGCAAGCCTATTCTCAGGTCGTGGAGGCGTTGCTCGCCAAGGGGGACTCTGTCGCGGCGATGGGATTGCTGATGCAGTGGCTGAGCCAGGTGGACGAGGTTGGTTTCGAGTCGCCGCGCGATTCGATCTTCGCCATGCTGATCCGCTGGATGAAGTTGCACTCTCAAGAAACGAGTGAAGGGCAGCAAAAGGGTGAAGGGGCGGCGTCATCGTCGTCAACGCTGAGGAGGATGTTCGACTTTCTCGAAGCGAATGCGGGCGACTTTTGGACGGTTTTCAGTCTGGAGACCGCAGTCGGCATCGCGCGCGCCAACGATGGCGCACGGGCCGACGGGGAAGAACCTGCCGGGAAAGACTGGTCCGACGAAGGGACCGGCGACGAGGACGATCTGTTCGGCGCGGCTTATGAACAGGTCACGTTTCGGGACAGTGCGGACGACGGAAACTGGGGCGACACGCTCGATGAGGGTTTGGGCCTCCAAAATACCGAATTCGAATTGATTAACCGCACTCTGGAGCCGCGCATCAAGTTTCTGAATGCGGTGGCCCAATTGTGGCAAATGGCCGCAATCTCTCTGACAGCCGACGGCCAGAACTTGGAATCGGACGAGGCGGGTCACGTTCGCAGCTCTGTCAGAGACTGGATACGAACGCTTCGGCGCTGGCAGCGAGAGTTGCTCGATCTCACGAAAGGCGTGTGGGTTCACGACATCGCCACTCCCTCGGGGGATCTGGACGCGAATCTGGAATTCGACATCCAATGGCAGGTCAAGCTGTATGTGATGCATCAACTGATCGTCACGATGATTGGTTGCCGTCACGCGGAGCGGCTGTTGTACAGTTGCCTTGCGGATGATGACTCGCTCCGACGGGAGGACCCCCACGAACAGCAAATTGTTGCGCTCCTGGGACACGTCGCGAAGGGGGAGGCGGACGAGGTCTTGCGGTTGCTGCCCGAGTGGGTCACGCGGCTCAAGCAGAAGCAGCAACTGCTGTACGTGCCGTTGGAGCACTCCGGTTCGCCGCAGACGGTGCTCTCCGTGCAGTTACTGCAAACGACCATCCGCTTTCTGCTGGCATCGATGCCGCGGCTGGGGCTGCTGCGCGGCACCTTCCATCTGTTGCGGGCAGTGTTTGCGATGGAGCGGACGTCCCGTCCCAATGGCCCGGCGATCACCGAATTCGACCGGGCGTTTCAGGTTGCGCTCCGCCGTACGCTGGAGACCGTGGTAGCGTCGGCGGCGTCGTGGCCGGAGGAGGAATCGCCCACGAGCCGCGAAGAGACGTTGGTCGAATTGGTTCAGGTCACCCTGGAGCCCTTCCAGGACCTTTGGGTGCGGCACAGCGAAACGATGCGGCTTTCAGCGGTCGATGCCGACGGACCCCAACGGGGCGTCGACTGGGATTCGATCGAAGAGTTCATTCGCACCTACGGAGCCGACTTGTTCCATGCGAGCCAACTCACGCTGGGCAGTGTCCGCACAATCCTGCGAACGGGCGTCGGCCATTACCTCGAGTTCCTCGAGGAAGAGCAGGATCCGTTGCACCCCATCCAGCTTCTGCAAGACATCGACCAAGGGGGCATCGACCGGGAGGATGCCGTCTGGTACCTCGAATTCATCTACTCCGTTGTGGTCGACAAGTTCGACCGCTTCGTGGAGTACAACACGACAACCACGCAGTCGGACTATGGCGAGAAGTTCCACTGCCTGCTCGATTTTTTGCGGCTGGAAGCGCAGTACGACCGGGATGCGTGGAATCTGATCCCGCTCAACATTGCCCACGAAGTGATGGCCCGTGAAGGGCAGGCGGAAGCAGCTTTGATCTGGGAGCAGCTTTGTGCGGAGCACGCCTCGGAACAGGCGGAGGAGTACGTCGACGAGTACCGCCGCCTGGCACAGCAACACGGGATGCGGATGCCGGCCATCGCCGATCACCTCAACGACCGCTTCGTCCGGCCGCTCGCCGTGAACCGCATGGTGGCGCTGGTCGATCAGTCAATGAGAGATGCACGCAGCGGCGTTGAGGATTCGCCGACATTTGCCAAGCTGGAGGCGGAGATCAACGAATACGTGCAGAGCACTTGGGGATCCGGCGTCGACGTGCCGGAGTGGTTGCAGAGCCTGGGGGCGGAAGTCGACCGGGTCGAGCTCGACTCCGGCGGAGGGCGCCCCGGTCCGACGGCAGAGATCGAACTCCCGCAGACCCGGCTCAGCCGCAAAGCCCTGTCCCGCGAACTGGCCGATCTCGATAAGCCGCTGCGAAAACGGCAACGCAAGTCCGCCTCATCCGGCCCGGGCGATGCCAAATCCCGTCGCAAACGCCGGCCCCGCAAACGCCCCCCCAAGCCGCCTCAGAGCCCCGAGCGTTAGCGACGGGTCGGGGTGAACCGCAAATCAGAGCCCGGAGCGTTAGCGATGGGGGTGAACCGCGAACCGACAAGGGGCAGCGGCGGGATCAAACCTCAAGTGCCAAATCTCAAACAAGCTTCAAGTGGCAAATCCCAAGACTTGGAATCTTGCCCTTTGAAGCTTGTTTGGACGTTGTCCCTTGTGGTTTGACACTTTGTCTCGGGCGGCTGTTGCCAGCGCGACCTCGGCTAACCGCTCAGGAGTACGTAAACTCCGGTGCCGCCGGCCGTGTGATGTCATCGACGTGCTGGCGGACCGGGCCGGGGCGGTAAGCCTCGAAGCCGTCGATCGTGTACTCTTCCAACAGCAGGTTGATCCGCATCTCGATGGCGGTGAGCTGCTTGCCTTCCTCTTTCGTTGCGAACGTGAAGGCGCGGCCCCGCTGCTCCGAGGAGATGCGTCCGGTGCGACCCACGCGGTGCACGTAGTCGTCGCAATACTCAGGGACATCGTAGTTGATGATGTGGGAGATCGTGCTGACATCGATGCCGCGACCGACGACGTCGGTTGCGATCAGCAATCGTGCTCGCTCAGCGCGAAAGTCTTTCATCACGCGGTCGCGTTGCCGCTGCTGGAGGTCGCCATGAATCACAGCCGTCCCGGGCAGCCGCTTTGAGAGCATGTGGTGCAACTTGTCCGCACCCCGCTTGGTGCGCCGGAATACGATCGCCTGCTGCGGACGTTCCCGTTGCAGCAAACGGACGAGCAGCCCGAACTTCCGATTGGCGTCGACGGTACAATAGAACTGCTGCACCAAATCCGTGACCACACTGGCCTGCGAGAGGTCGATCCGCAGCGGATCCTGCATGAAGCGATGCGCGAGTCGTTCGACGGGACCCGGCATGGTCGCCGAGAGCAACAACGTTTGACGCTGTTGCGGGCAATGCCGCAGAATGCGTTCGATGTCCGGGCGAAAGCCGATGTCCAGCATGCGGTCTGCTTCATCAAGGACCGCGACGCGAACCTTGCTGAGATCAAGTACACGCCGGTTGATGAGGTCAATCACGCGGCCGGGGGTGCCGACGGCAATGGCAGGCCGCCGGTTCAAATGGTCGACCTGACGCCCCAGCGGACGCCCGCCAACCAGACACGCCGGATCGCAATGGTGCTCGACCGCCAATCGGGCGGTCTCCGCGGCGACTTGTTCGCTCAATTCCCGCGTGGGCGTGAGCACGATCGCCTGCAGGTCCTGGCTGCTGTGGTCGATTCGTTCGAGAATCGGGATCACAAAGGCGGCCGTTTTGCCGGTGCCTGTTTGAGCCTGTCCGATGCAGTCGCGACCCGTGAGCGCGTGTGGAACAAAGGCGGCTTGAATCGGCGTCGGGGTTTCAAACCCCATGCCCGTAATCGCCCGCAGCATCTCTTCGCTGAGCCCCATGCTCGCAAAGTCGCTGTATTCGGGCGTGTCCTCCGCCGCGCCAAGCTCGGTTGTTGTCGGTTCTGATTCCGTCTGAGTGCAGGTCGTTCCTTCGCTAATAGTCGTCAAATCCTCCGCTCCTTTGTGTTTACAGCAAACGCATCTGTCACCGGCGTTCACATCCTTGAACCGGGCAGAAGGCGTTACGGTCGTTCACTTCTTGAGTTGATCGCTGGTAACTTTCTGGATGAAGTGTACCGCATCGCCCTGGATGCCGTCAATTGGGGGGTTGTGAACAGGTGTATCACGTTTGGGGTCGCGTTCTCTTGGATTCGCCAAGTCGCCAAGTGGACGGAAAATCGCCGTGCCGCCGTCAAGAGCATCCCCAGCGCGAAGCAAGCTCCATGGCGATTGGACCGCTACTTGTCGATGGTCCGCCGGGAGCGGTCGACCGGGATGAGCCGGTAGAGGCGACTGAGGCCGAGCAGCAGGACCAGTCCGAAAACGGTGGCTGCTGCGATCACGGCCAGGCTGAGCCAGTCGCCGAACAGGCGGCGGAGGGCGAACGTCGCCGTGCGGTCAGTCGCGAGGGCCCCTTCGTGCAGCCCGAATTCGAGCATCCAAACCCACCGCCACGTGAATAACACTATCAGGGCGGAGAGGCTCAGGTAGGGCCCGTAGGGGATGTAACTTTTGTGTCCCATAATGCTGACGGTGAGCCCGACGCTGAGGGCGCAGAGGGGGGCGAGCAGAAAGACGACGACTGTCGGTTGCCAACCGAGGAAGCTGCCGATCATTGCCATCAGTGTGACATCCCCAAAACCGAGTGCCTCCTGTCCGAGCAGCCATCCGGAGACCGCCCGCACGGTCCAGGTCAAACCGCCGCCGACCAACAGACCCGCCATGCTCCAGGCGAATCCGTGGAGGTGCGGATGGACGGAGAGCCATTCGGGACGGTAAGGGCCGGCCAGTTGGGGGATTTCCTGGTTCCAGTCGACCCAGACATGCACGATTTGCAGGTCGCCGGCGACGGTTGCTCCCACAACACCCAACAGCATGCCGGGCAGGGTGACTGAATCGGTGATGTAGTAGGCTTTGAGGTCGGTCGCTGTCGCGGCGACCAGGAGTACGATGAGAGCCACGTGAAACAGGGCCCGCCCGTCCCGCCAGAAGGGGGTCGGCACGACATCGGGCGTTGTCTGGCAGCCGAATCCCAGCATGGCTCCTGTGAGTGCGGCGGCGAGTAATCCGGCTGATATGGCCGCGACCCACGCCGCATTGCCGAGCGGCTCTTCGATCTCGCGAAAGGCGCGCCGCGTGAGTCCCCACGCGGCTCCCGCAGCGAGTAGTCCCATCACCGCGGCAGAGGCTGTCAACGACGTTTCAAACATAATGTTCCAGATAGCAATCCGTGCGGAGACGGTCAAACGAGTGTTGTTGAGAGTTGAGGGGGTTTTCTCTGGGGGTTGGCGGGACTCGAAAATGGATGGGGGTGTCGGATTCGCGGAATTCCAGGGGAAGGTCTCGATCCCCTGCTTGACAGTCCGAAGCGAGGTTTCTATCGTTACGCTAGAAGTTGCCTCGACTTCCGTTGCTCTTGTTATCAGGCACGCAATGCCTTGAGGGGAGAGTGAGTGGAGGGTCTTGGTGAACCTAATGGATTTGGTGGACGGCCTCTGCGGGGCTGTCTTGCCGGAGCAGTCGTGCTGTAGAGGAAGCGGAGAGGCGGAATTCGGCCTCGACGGGGTTCTTGGTGCGATTGCAAAGTAGCCGGCGGGCGGCGAACTCAGAAGGAATGATCCTTATGTGAGCGACGGCGAACAAAGTGGTCGGTGTCCATCAGTCCGGACGGTGCGAGTTTCGTTCCCGCACTGCCGTGTCGGATCGTGCAATCCGGCCTGATGTGGCGGGTGTGTGAAGTGGGACTTGTGCCCGCTTTTTTTATTGTCGGGGCGGTCTTGTCGTTGGGACGGTCGGAACAGCGGTGCTTGCGGTGAGCGGGCATCGGATGAAAGAAGAGGCGTCGTCAGTATGAACGGTGTCGAAGTCCTCCGAATCGTGGATGCGATCCATCGGGACAAGAACATCGAGCCGGAGATCGTCTTCGAGGGCATCGAACAGGCGATCCTTTCGGCTGCGCGCAAGTACTTTGGCGAGGAAGAGGATATTGAGGTCTCGATTGACCGGGAGGCTGGCGAGGTCCATGCCACGCTGAATGGGGAGGAGATTCCGCCTGACGAGCTGGGGCGCATCGCCGCGCAAACGGCGAAGCAGGTGATGATCCAGAAAATTCGCGAAGCGGAACGCGACTCCTTGTATGAAGAGTATGACCAACTGCGGTCCCATTTGATTAACGGCACGGTCACGCGGCTCGATCACGGGATCGCGACTGTTAACCTTGGGAAGGTGGAAGCGCTGTTGCCGCGCAGCGAGCAGATTCCGGGAGAGTCGCACCGTGTGGGGGAACGGGTTCGTTGTACTGTCAGCGATGTCCGCAAGCAGGGGAGCCGGGTGAAGATTATTCTTTCCCGGTCGCACCCCGCGTTGGTTCGGCGGCTGTTTGAGGTTGAGATTCCTGAGGTCAGCGAGCGGATAATCGAGGTGCGTTCCCTGGCGCGGGAGGCGGGATACCGGTCGAAGGTCGCCGTTTCCTGCTTCGATAACAGCATCGATGCGGTCGGTGCCTGTGTCGGTGTGCGTGGGTCGCGGATCAAGAATATCGTCGATGAGTTGGCGGGTGAGCGGATCGACATCGTCCGCTGGAACGACTCGCTGCAGGTGCTCATTCCGAATGCCATGCAGCCGGCTGTGGTGGATGATGTGATTCTCTGCCCGATGCTGGGGCGGGTGATTGTGCTCGTCCGGGACGACCAGCTCTCGTTGGCGATTGGGAAAAAGGGCCAGAACGTGCGTTTGGCGTCCAAGCTTGTCGGCTGGGACATTGAGGTGATGACCCGTGAGGAGCTGGACGAACAGCTCGATCGCTCCGTCGCCGCGTTTTCGCAGGTGCCGCACGTGGCCGAAGAGTTGGCCGAGGCATTGGTGTCGCAGGGGTTCTTTAGCTTCGAGGACCTTTCGGTGATCGAGCCGGACCAGTTGCTGGAGTTGAGCGGACTCACTCAGGAGCAATGTGACGAAATTGTCGAGGTTGCCGACCGGGAAGGGGAACGCGAAGAGAAGCAGGCGCGGGAGCGGCGTTCCTTGGAGATGGCCGCCCGCCGGGCGGAACGGGAAGCCGCCGAACTGGCCGCTCAGGCAGGAGTGGCGATAGAGCCGGCCGAGCCGGCGCCGGGTGAAGCTGAGGAAGCCGCCGCCGACGCGGGCGCAGCGTCTGAAGGTGAGGAGGCGGCTGCGGTTGGGGAGGATGCCGGCGACGGGGAAGGGGCCGGTGAAGAAGTCGCAGCGGGTGAAGAAGTCGCGGCTGGTGAAGAAGTCACGGCTGGTGATGAAGTCGCATCTGGTGAAGAAGTCGCGGCTGGTGAAGAAGTTGCAGCTGGTGATGAAGAAGCGACCGGTGACAACGGGTTGGCGGCAGGGGATCTGACTGGTGACGATCTGACTGGTGACGATGTGGAGGCTGCCGGGGCTGTCGAGGAACCGGACGGGGCAGATGTTGGCGCGGAGGATGTTGGCGCGGAGGAGGTGAGTTCCGGCGACGAGTCGGGAGGTGTGGAAGAATCAGGAGACACTGCGGTTGAGGGAGATGGCGAAGTGGCAGTTGAGCCACTCGTCGCCGGTGAAGCTGTCGGCGACGTGGACGCCATTCCGGCCGAGGCAGCCAGCGTGGCTGAGGCTGGGAATGGGGCAGCCGCCGATCCGGCTGGCTCCGGGGAGGCTGATGCCGCTCGGGAGGGATAGTGTCTCGTGTGGCTGTGGCGGGGTGTCTTGGTGTTGCAGTACGTCGGCTTTCGGGTCGGGCGTCATCGAACGGAAAACGGTTTCAGTATTTGCACTGCGAGAGCAGGGGAGTGACTTTTGAAGGTTCGCATCTTCGCATTAGCGAAGGACCTGGGAATGGACAGCAAGGTGCTGATCCAGCATTGCAATGATGCTGGCATCCCGGTGAAGAACTCGGCGTTGGCCAGTATCACGCCAGAGGAACGCGACGTTGTCCTGGGCCATCTCAAGGGGCAGGGGGCGGCTGCGTCCGCACCGGCGTCTGCGCCCGCGCCTGCGCCTGATGTTCCCATTCGTCCCCCGACGCCCCAGGCGGGTGGCAGGATTCGGCAGATTCAGACGCTCGGTCCCCTCGGTCGCGCCATGCGTCGCGGTAAGGGTGGTGAAGAGGAAGGGGAGGCGGCGGAGGTCGCCGTGGCCGAACCTCCGGTCGTGGAAGTTGCCCCCGAGACTGGCGAGGACGAAACGAGTGCCGAGGACGGTGGCGAAACCGTGCTTGAGCCGGCTGCCAAGGTTGTGGAACCGGCAGTGGAAGACAGCGTCAGCGATGCGACCGGCGAGGATCTCAAAGAAGCTGGCCGTGCCAAGGAGCCGGTGACCGGGCAGGGCGTTGGGGTCGCCAAGCCGATCTCGAAGGCCGACTATGTCTCTCCGGTCGGGACGGGGAGCAGTGTGATTCGCGAGATGAAGCCGCGGGCGTCGATCTCCGACAATGGAGGGCGGTCGGCGCGCAAGGCGGCGAAGAAGTCGTCGCTCCCGAACATCGCTCCCCTGCCGAATTTCAAGCCGCCGACCCCCGCGAAGGGCAAGTCGGAGCCTGCGGCTCAGAAGCCCGACCTGCCGCTGACGGCCGACGCGCTCAAGCAGAACAGCCCGCTGGCCAGCATTATTCGCAAGAATGCAGAGACGCGAAAACGTGAGGACGAGTCGCCGGGAACCGCACGGCGTGTCGGCCCCCGTCCCGGGCGGCTGGGGCTGGGTGACGTTCGTCAGCAACGGCGCGTTAAACGCAACCGGGGCCGTCGCTCCGACGAAGAAGGGGGCGAGTCGCAGCGAATTTCCCGCCGGACTGGCCGGCGCCAGCGCAGCACCGGTCCCGTGGATCTCAAGACATCGGCGGTGGTCGGACTTCCTGTGAGTGTCCGCACGCTGTCCGAAGAGCTGGGCCGTCCGGCGCGGGACATTCAGGGCGTGCTCATCCGCAACGGCAAGATGGTCACGATCAACAGCGAACTGGATGAAGAGTCAGTTCTGGAAGTCGGCCTGGAACTGGGTGTCGACATCGAGATTCAGCGGGAAGCCGACATCGAAGACGCGCTCGTCTCGCGGATCGAAGACCAGGAGGTTCCCGAAGGTGCCACCGTCGCCGAACGCCCGCCGATTGTCACAATTCTGGGGCACGTCGACCACGGGAAGACGACGCTGCTGGATACGATTCGCTCGGCCAATGTGGCCGGAGGTGAGGCGGGAGGGATCACGCAGCACATCTCGTCCTATCAGATCGAGCATAATGGCAAGCCAATCACGTTTGTCGATACGCCGGGCCATGAGGCGTTCGGGGAAATGCGGGCCCGTGGTGCGAACGTCACCGATATTATCGTTTTGGTGGTCGCCGCCGACGACGGGGTGATGCCGCAGACCGCTGAATGCATCAGTCATGCGAAGGCGTCCGGGGCCCCGCTGATTGTCGCCATGAATAAATGCGACCTGCCGGACATTAACGAACAGAAAGTGCTCACCGAGTTGTCGCAACACGATGTCCTTCCTTCGGAATGGGGGGGAGATATCGAAGTCGTGCGGGTCTCGGCACTCGAGGGTCAGGGAATCGACGATCTGCTTGAAACAATTCTCGTGACTGCGGAGTTGCACGAGCTGAGCGGCCCGGTCGATACGCCTGCGGTCGGCGTTTGTCTGGAAGCATTCCGGGACGAAGGGCGCGGCCCGTTGGCATGGCTGATTGTGAGAGACGGCACGTTGCATGTCGGCGACGTGGTGCTGTGCGGCGAGGCGTACGGCCGCGTCCGGGCGATCTACAACGATCGGGACCAGGAGGTCGAGTTCGCCCCGCCATCGATGCCGGTTCGCATTGCCGGACTGAATGAAGTCCCCGGAACGGGAAGCCACTTCTATGTGATGTCCGATCTTGACGAGGCCCGCGAAGCGGCCGAGACGCGGAAAATGCGAGGGCGTGACGCGGCACTCGCCGGCCGGGGCGGAGGCCCGCGGACGCTGGAAGACATTCTTGCCGGCGGCGGAGCAGAAGGCGGAGTCCGCGACTTGCCGCTGCTCATCAAGGCCGATTCTCCCGGGTCGCTGGAGGCGATTCGCAGCGAACTGGACAAATTTGATCACGACGAAGTCCGCGTCAAAATCCTGCACGAGGGTGTGGGAGGCGTAAACGAGAGCGACGTTTATCTTGCCAGTTCCTCCGGGGCGATCATCATCGCATTTCACGTCATTGCGGAAGACCGCGCCACGTCCCTCGCTGAGCGCGAGGGCGTGGAGATTCGCCGGTACAACATTATTTACGAGGTGACCGATCACATCCGACAGGCGCTGGAAGGACTCCTCCGTCCGGAGCGAGTGGAAGTGGCGACCGGTCGGGCCCTGGTGCTGCAGACGTTCCATATCAGCCGCTTCGGGACGATCGCCGGCTGCCGCGTCCTGAGCGGGACGATCGGACGGAACAACCGGGTGCACGTGATTCGCGATCAGAAGATCCTCAACGATTATCCGATCGCCTCGTTGAAGCGGGAAAAGGACGACGTCCGCGAAGTCCGTGAGGGGTTTGAATGCGGAATTCGTCTGGACGGATTCAATGACCTCAAGCATGGTGACCTGCTGGAGGCGTTCCGGATTGATGAAGTGAAGCGAAAACTGGAAGGCTGACAGCATTCTTTCGCAACCGCCGTTCGGTTCGCGCTGCATCGGGAGTTCCCAGATCAGCGAAGCCGCGTTTGGGGAAACGGTCGGGCAACCGAGGGCGTGCTGCGGATACAGGGGCGCTGCCGACGAGGGAGCGCTACTGAAAGCCAGGAGCATTCGACAGCACACAGCATGGGGAATCGCCGCACCGCCAAAGTCGCTGAAGCGATACGCGAGGTCGTCAGTTCGACGATTTTGTTTGAGCTGCGCGATCCGCGAATCCAGCATGTGACCGTTCTGAGCGTCGAAGTGCCGAACGACTTGAGGACCGCCAAGGTTCACGTTTCGGTGATGGGGGACGAAAGTCAGCAGCGGCTGACGATGGGCGGTCTCGACGCAGCCCGCGGCTTCCTGCAAGGGAAAGTCGGCGACCGCGTGAATCTTCGGTTCACGCCGATCCTCAGCTTTGAGCTCGACGAGGGTGTCAAGAAATCCGTCGAGGCGTCGCGCATTCTGCGGCAGCTGGCCGAGGAACGGGAGGCCGAAGCCCAAGCGGCAGGCGAACGGGGTGAGGTGGCGGTCCCGGTGTCCGGTTCTTCCACGGGGCTCGATTCTTCGTCGGTGTCCGATTCTTCGTCGGGGGAAGGTGATGGGGCCGCGCGACTTTGTGGCTCTTCCGAAATCGAAATGCCCGACGAATCCGGCCCGCCCCCGGTGATCCCGGAGCGGGCCGAAGAAAGTTGACGAAGCGCGTCCGCACGACGAATCTCCCTGAATCGCAACCCGAATCGCAACCCGGATCGCTCCTGACAGTAATTCAGCAAAATGGCCAACACGAAATTCAAAGCGTCCGATCGTCAAGACCTTCTTCGCAAGGTGGTGGCCATGCTCAAGAAGAAGTATGGCGGCAGCGTTCCCAAGGACGAACGGAACGTGCTGGAGACGATGTTGTTCGCATGCTGTCTGGAGGACGCGCGGTATGAGGCTGCGGAGGCGGCTTACCAGAACCTGCTTTCGTCCTTTCACGATTTGAATGAGATTCGCGTCAGCTCCATCAGCGAAGTCGAGCGGTCCCTGTCGAGTCTCGATGACGCCGCATGGCGGGCATTTCGGGCGCGGGACATCCTGCAGTACGTTTTCGAGGAATACTACGTCTTCGATTTCGAGCCGCTGCGCCGCAAGACGGTGGACGCAGCCGAGAAACAGTTGGCGAAGATCAAGGGCCTCACTCCGTTCGTTCAACTCTTCACCCTGCAACATTCACTCGGGCCTCACGTCGTCCCATTGGACGAGACTCTCTGCCGCGTCGTCGCGTGGTTGGGGTTGGTCGCGCCGGACACTCCGCCCGATCAAGCGGCTGAAGAAATGAAATCCTCCGTCCGCAAAGCGGATGTGCCGCTGCTCTGCCATTTGCTTCGCCAATTGGCGACCGATCCGGATTTCAAATCATCATTTAAGATCACCAAATCAATGCTGACGGACGGGACGGTGGACCCGAGCGATGCCCCGCAGCGTTTGCAGGAAGTGCTCAGCCATCCGCGCAAACGCGCGGCAAGCACAACCCGCAAGAGGAAAAAGCCCGCCTCCGCTCCCAAGGGCGCCCGAACGAGCCAAGGCCGGGCGAAAAAAACCAAGAAGGCCGCCGCCAAGAAATCGGTCACCAAGAAGGTCTCGCGCCCCAAGCGCGCTGCCAAAAAGAAGACCACACGTCGCAAGGCTCGGAAAAAGTGAGGCGATTGCGGGCGGCGGTGCCGCGTTGCTGGCGGGTTGGAGAACGGATCAGCGGTGGATCGGCTCGGTTGTCATCGCCGTGGCGCAGGTTTTTGGGCGACCCGGACCGGTCGAGGCCCGTGTTGGTGCCGGCTCTATCGCCCGCTACAATAGGGATGGTGGCCGAAGTTGGCTGCGCACCTGGTCTCTGAGGGGAATGGATCGATGGCCGCGATTCGATTGACGGTTTGTGTCATGGTGACCGGAGCGGGAATCTTCCCGGCCATCTCACGGGCTGGCGATGCTGCCGCACCACCCGAGCCGCCGGCTGCCATCGAGCTGCCGCGATCGATTGGTTTGGGGCAAGTCGCCGAGGAACCGCTCGAACCATTCGTGCCGAAGAATCCGGTTACCGAAGAGGAACGGGCTCGACAGAAGGCGGTCACGTGGTTTCTGACCGGCCAGCTCCGCGAGGGACGGGATGATTATGCCGGGGCGATGACCGCCTACCGCAATGCAATCGCGGTTGCTCCGGGGGAGCTCAAGCCGTATCAGTCACTCGTCACGATCAGTTTTGCCCAAGGCAACCGGGACGAGGCGACCAAATACGCGATTCTCGCCGCACACCAGAGCCGGGAAGGAGTGGCACTGGCACGCGGGTTGGCGGGATTGCTGATCCGGACGTCGGAGACGCAACGGGCGATTGATCTGCTGGAGGAGGTCCGGAAATCTCCCCCCGAAGACATGCGTCCGGTTGATGAGCTGGTTCTGCATCGGGAATTGGGCCTGTTCAACCGGTTGGTTCTCAAGACGGACCAGGCAGTCGAGCATTACCGGAAAGTGATGTCGGCTTTGGAGGATCCGGATTCCCCGCTTAGCGACGAAGAGCGGGACCTGCTGTTGGGGGATGCCGGCAAGACCTACGAGGAGATGGGGAAAGTATTCCTGGACGCCAAGCTGGCGGACCTCGCCGTCAAGGCGTTCGACAAGGCGAGTGAGTTCAGCAAGGCGGTCCCGGCGATTCACAGCTTCAATCTGGCGACCGTTTACAAAGAGACTGGCCGGGCCGACAAGGCTCTCGAAGAACTCCAGAAATACTTTGATGCCCAGTTGCAATCGAAAGGCCGCGAGGCGTATCAGCTTCTTGCGGACTTGCTGAAGGATCTCGAACGCTCGGACGAGTTGCTCGGCCGGCTCGAGGAACTGCACGACCGGGATGCGCGGAATAAGACCCTCAGCTATTTCCTCGCCGAGCAGTACGAGCAGCAGGGCCACTTGGACGAAGCGGAGTCACTGCTCACGGAAACGATCGGCCGCTCGCACGATCCGCGCGGCCTCGTCGGCCTGGCAAGCGTGTACCGGCGGCAGCACAAGGCCAAACCGCTCCTGGAGACCTTCACGAAAGCGTTTCAACTTCTGGAGCGGTTTCTGACGCAGGCGGACGACCCGGAAGTGGTGGCGCGGATGGACTCCGATACCCGGGCGGTCATCGATCGGTATCGGGAACTGGAGACGGAAATCGCCGAAGATGAACAGGCGATGGACGGGCTCATCGCCTACGGCCACGAACTGCTGGCCGAGGATGAGCCGAAGCTGGAGTTTGTGCAGTCGTATCTGTTGGGGAAGCTGTCGGCCGAAGCGGAGCGGATCGACGCGGCCAAGGAGTTTTATCAGTTGGCGATCGACATGCAGAACGATCCGCCGCCGCAATTGTTCAAGGAGTTGGGCCTGGCGCTCACCACCGCCGACCGCTACAAGGAGGCGTCCGAAGTCTTTCAGCAAATGCTCGAGCACACCTCGCCGCGGCTGCAAGCGGCGGGCGTCCGCATTGAAATCCTGTGGCTGCAATCGCATACGCTGGAGATGGACGGCCAAACGGACGCTGCGCTGGAGGCAATTGCCGAAGCCCGAAAGACGCTGCCGGATAACCCGCTGTTGCATTTTCAGGAGGCGTGGATTCCCTACCATGCCCACCGCTGGGACGATGCGACCGCCAAGTTTGAGGAAGTCATCGATGCCTACAAGGACAGCGATGCACCGGGGGCGGCGAAGGCCGTGCGGGACAGCCGGTTCAGTCTCTCAGCGGTTTATGTTCAACAGGGGAATTTCGAAAAGGGCGAAGAGGTTTTGCTCGTCGTGCTGGAGCAAGAGCCCGACCATCCGCAGGTGAACAACGACTTGGGCTACCTCTGGGCAGACGAGGGCAAGAACCTCGAACAAGCCCGAGGGATGATCGCAAAGGCCCTGGCGACAGAGCCGGACAATCCCGCTTACATTGACAGCATGGGCTGGGTCCTGTTTCAACTTGGCGAATTCGAGAAGGCCCGCGAGCATTTTGAGAAGGCGGTCGAGCTCGAACGGGGGCAGGACAGCACGATCTGGGACCATCTGGGCGACACCTACGACAAACTCAGCCGGCCGGAAAAGGCACTCGATGCCTGGCGGAAGGCTCTTGAACTCGAACAGGAAAAGCCGCACCCGGACGAGAAGATTCTCAGTCGCATCAAAGCCAAGCTCCCCGCCGAGGCCGCTGCAGGCGATCCCGGCAACTGACGCCCGGTGCGGGCCATGAGGAGGTGCCAGACACCCGGTGTCGCGAATCAGAAACAACCGTCCTTGATGAACATGGGCTGAAACTCTGTTGACAGCATGACTCACCGAGTGAGACACGGGGTGTCTTCTGCAACTCGTGCCTGACCCCCACCGATGCCGTTGACGTTTCGCGAAACGGAGCTTCGCGAAAGGCGTCCCCAAACGGAGTTTGGGAACGAGGTACACACAACACACAACACACAACACACAACACACAACACACAACACACAACACACAACACACAACACTCAACACTCAACACACATGGCCGGACACTCACACTGGGCGAACATCGCTCACAAGAAGGGGCGGATCGACGCCAAGCGGGGCAAGTTGTTCGGCAAACTCAGCCGGGCGATCATTGTGGCGGCACGCAACGGCGGCGGCGATCCGGATATGAACCTCGCGCTGCGGTATGCCATCGACAAAGCCAAAAAGAACAGCATGCCGAAGGACAACATCGAACGCGCTGTCCAAAAAGGGAGCGGCGATTCCGATGGCGACGACTATCAGGACCTGACGTATGAAGGTTACGGCCCCGGGGGCGTCGCCGTTTTGTGCGAAGCCCTGACCGAAAATCGTAACCGCACGGCAGGCGAAGTCCGCAAAACGTTTGAAGTTTACGGCGGAAACCTCGGCAGTACCGGCTGTGTTTCGTATCTGTTTGAGCGGAAGGGCCGGTTCTCCGTCCCGGCGGAGCAGGCCGATGAGGAGACGCTGTTCGAACTGGCCGTTGAGGCAGGGGCCGAAGATGTGCGGTTGGAAGGCGAGGAGTTCGAAATCGTCACGCCGCTGGAGTCTTTCCAGCAGGTTGCCGAGGCTCTCGAATCGAAGGGGATCGAGACCGAAGTTGCCGAATTGGCCCACATCCCTTCGAATTCGGTCGACCTCGACGAAGTTGATGCCCGCCGCCTGCTGAAACTCCTCGACGCGCTCGAAGACAACGACGACGTGCAGAACGTCACCGCCAACTTCAATATCCCCGAGGAAATCATGGAATCGGTCATGGCCGAGACATGACATCTCGCACGGTTTCAACTCCAGCGCTTCACACGTTTGAATCCGCGGCTTGGGGATTCGCACAACGAATCCGCAACCGGTTGCCAGACACCGACTTTTTGTACGCAAGGATGACCCATGGTTCGTGAACGAGTCGTCCAGCGCACGCGCCAAACATCGGCCCCAGGATCCGCCCAGGGCGACGACGCCGGGGATTCTGCGCCTGTTCCCGACGCGGCCTCCGTTTCCGACGCGGCCTTCGTTCCCGATGAGACCTCAGGCGAGATCCCAGACAGGGACGTCCCTTCGTTTAACCCCGATGACCGCGAGTTTGACGAGGCCCTGCGGCCCACGTCGCTCGATCAGGTCATTGGGCAGACGAAGGTTGTCGAGCGGGTCCGGGTGATGCTGGATGCCACGCGGAAACGGGGCGACACGCTCGGCCATCTGCTGCTGGACGGCCCGCCCGGAATCGGCAAGACGACGCTCGCCACGGTGATCCCTCGCGAGTTGGGTGTCGACATCCAGGTTTGTGCCGGCCCGGCGATGCAGGCTCCCAAAGACTTGCTGCCGTACCTCACCAACGCGACGGAACGGTCGGTGCTGTTTATTGACGAAGTCCACCGTCTGCCGGCGGCGGTCGAGGAGTTTTTGTATCCGGCGATGGAAGATTTTCGCGTTGATATCGCGTTGGGTGACGGGCTCAACGCCCGGACGATCAACATGCAGCTCAAACCGTTCACGGTCATTGGGGCGACCACGCGTTCCGGCATGCTGACCGCGCCCATGCGGGACCGCTTCGTGTATCGGGAGCATCTCGATTTCTATGAGACGGCCGATCTGGTCGACATCGTCCGCCGCAACGCCGTGAAACTGCGGACCACCATCACCGCCGAAGCGGCCGAAGAGATTGCCCGCCGCGCTCAGGGGACGCCCCGCAAGGCCAACAATCTGCTCCGCCGTACCCGCGACTTTGCGACACTCGACCATCCCGATGGCGAGATCACCACGCAGATTGCTGAGAACGCTCTCGTTACACTGGAAATCGACGATTTGGGGCTCGAACGCCAGGACCGCCGTTATCTGGAGACCGTGATCCGCGTGTTCTCCGGCCGGCCGGCCGGCCTGCGGGCGATCGCCCACAGCATGAGCGTCCCGCCCGACACGCTGGAGGACGACGTCGAACCGTTCCTGCTGCGCAGCGGGCTGATTCAGCGGACCCCGCGTGGCCGCATCGTCACCGAAGCGGCCTACCTGCACCTCGGCCTCGCGCCGCCGGGCGATGTCACTTCGGTCGGGCAAGTCCGACTGTTCTGACGACGCTTGGCACCGACCTCCTCCCCATGAAAGAGGTGCCTCCTGCGTTACCTTTCAGCGTCAGCTCTTCGCCGCGGCGAGGGCGGCGTCGTAGTTGGGGTGCTCGGCGATTTCGCTGACGTATTCGACGTGCTTGAGAGTATCGTCCGGGCCGACGACGAAGATCGCGCGGCATAGGCAGCGGTCCAGCGGACCGCCGTCGATGAGCACGCCGTAGGCTTGTCCGAACTGGGCCGTCCGATGGTCACTCACGCACTGGACCTTGTCGACCCCTTCGGCTCCGCACCAGCGGTTCTGGCCAAACGGGAGATCGGTGCTGACAACCAGGATTTCGACGCCTTCCAGTTCGGCGGCTGCTTCATTGAACCGCTTGGTCTCTTCGTGGCAGACCGGCGTGTCGAGCGACGGAACCGTGGCGATGATCCGCGTTTTTCCTGCTGAATCCGCCAGCGTCACGTCCCCCAATTCGCCGTTTTGCAGGGAGAATTCGGGGGCCTTGTCGCCTGCGTTCAAGCTGTTGCCGGCCAGAGTAACGGGATTGCCTTTGAGGGTGACGCTTGCCATCGGATATCTCTCCTGTGCGGTTTGCCCGCGGGTGTAAGGTCAGTCGATTCAACCTCGCAGTATGATGATTCTCCCCCCGCTTGCAAGCGCTCCCGCTGCCGTCGGTGCGGCGACAATGCCATCGGCTTGGGAGGCTTGCTGGTGGGAAGGAAAACCTGGTTGCTCCGTGACTTGGAATGGTTCTGGAGCCGCGTGTTGACTGCCAATTGGGGACCTGTCCGATGCGGCTGGCGGGTCAGCCTTTGGTGCCGCCGGGCAGACTCTGCCGCTGACAAAGAGGGCCATGTTGCATCGTCGGTGGTAAGTTTTTATTGACCTTTGGGTTACGTCCATCCATAATGGACAGTTGTCACGCCTGCCGCTGAACTGTCATCGCGAGGAGCCTCAAAATCGCAGGGCATGCTCTGCGCAGGCTCCGGTGTGACAGTCCCGTTACCCGTGTGGGCACTGGATTCGCCACAAGCTGTACTCGCCTCACGCTGTCTTCGTCCCACAATGTCCAAACCTGCGATCACCAGGCTTCGCGACGCTTTGGGCGTGTCTCGGCCGATCCGCGTCGCCGTGACCAGCGGCTCGCATGCGCAGCCTGAGATCGTCTCCATCGACGGACCGTTCGGGATCATCGGTCGCGGCAGTGGGTGCGATGTCACGCTCGCTGACCGCCTGGTCTCGTTTCGGCACGCTTATTTGCAGGCTTTTGGCGGTCGCATCGTCTGTGTCGACTTGTTGAGCCCCAATCCGATTACCTGGACGGGCCCGGAGACGTCCGTCTGGATGAGTCCCCGCCATCAGGTGACGATCGGGCCGTACACCTTGCAGATTCCGGACGACGGCTGGGAGCCAGAGAGCGGCGACTGGCCGTCTCCGTTGGATTGCAAGACTCGTGAGAACGACTCAACGCCGTTCGGGGCGCTGCCTCTGGTTCATCTGGAGTTGATGAACCGGCAGTTCAAAGGCATGACCTGGCCCATCAATCGGGTCCTTACACTTGTGGGGCGCGACGAGCGCTGTCGGATCACCTGTGCGGACGAGAGGATTTCACGGGTCCATTGCAGTCTGCTGCTCACGCCGCACGGGTTGTGGGCCATCGACCTGCTGGGGCGCGGCGGCCTGCGGGTGAACGGCCAGCCGCGACGCTGCGCTCACCTGGCCTCCGGCGACGAACTGAGCATCGGCCAGTATCTCATGAGGGCCATGTACGAGTCGGATCTCGTCGCAATTCCCGCGGGGGACCAAGGTGCGGGGGAGCATGGCGCGAAGTCTCCCTCGGACACGGATGAGATTGTCATTCCTCCGGAGATTCTCGTTGCGGAAGACGCGCTCCCGTCGCCCGAGTTTCTGACGCGCAACAACAAGGTTTTTCCGGTCACCATTTCCAGTCCCGTTGTGATCGTTGAACCGCAGGGGGGGGTTCGTTCGTCCGGATACCAGGAGCTTCAGCTGGAATCGAATATTGTCACGCAGTTGCTTAAGACGCGCAGCAAGCTGCCGCATCTGGTTGTCGACATCCATCAGGCGGACGTGATGGATTCCATCATGGTCAACTCGGTGATGGCGATGTGCCGCGCTGCCAAGGGGCGTGCGGTCATCTGTAACGCATCCGAGGGCATGCTGTCCGTGCTCTCGGAGATGAATCTCACCCGGCTCTGGCCGCATTTTCCGACCCGCGAAGGGGCCGTGCAGCACGTAACGGCCGAATGACGGGGCTTTGAACAACGGGGCGCCGCATTCAACAACGTTCGCCTTCCGGGGGCGACTCGCTGGCGGAGCCGAGCCTCTCCGCCAGGAACGCCAGGCAGCGGCCCGCCATCGATCGGAAGTAGTCCCAAGTGTGTCCGCCCGCGATGGTCTCCAGGTCGGACTCAAAGGGGATGCCCATCGAGGACAGCTTGCTCGCCAGTCGCTCAGCACCGTCGTACCACACGCTGTCGGTCGGATCGCAGACGAACATCTGGTCCCGCGGCCAGTTGAGCGGATGAATGTGCAGCGTTGCCGTCTGTTGGCGGGCCGCTTCGGTATCGGCGAACAACGCATCCAGCGGAAACCCCTGTCCCCACATCGTGTGGAAATCAACCGCGGGTGAAATCGCCGCCACCGCCGGAAACTCTCGCGGAAAGCGATACGCCAATTGCAGCGCCCCTTGCCCCCCCATGCTGACGCCCAGCAGTCCGATGTGCGGCGGCGCGATGGCAAACCGTTCACCCATCCAGGGAACGGCCTGCTCCCGCAGAAACGACATGGGCGTCATGGTTGTATCGAATTCGGGGCACACGAAGTCGAGCCACCAGGACCGCTGCCCATGCGGACAGACCGCCGGCAGCCGATGCCGCGCGAGCTCCGTCGTAAACACCGGATCGTCCCTGAGCGTCTGGCAACTGTGCCCGTGCAGAAACAGCACGGCCCGCTCAATGGGTTTGTCCCCCGGGGGCGTGAACACGTCCGCCTGCTTTCCGGCGATGTTGGCTGTCTCCCACCGTCCGTTGTCGTCATTCATCGTTGTTGCTCATTGGTCCTGTTTCTGCTGAGACTCAGTCGCTTTGCGAGACGAGGTTTCAATCGCCAAAAAACTTCGCCGTTTGCCCCACGCGCGACTGGCCGTCGTCACCACAACTCCTACAATTCGGTCACCACGGGCCGATCGTCGTCCCTAGACCCTCGACATTCAACCCTCGACCGAACCATGCAAGGCAGCCAAAAAGTCATCGACGCCATGAACGCCGGCCTGACGATCGAACTGACGGCGATCAATCAATACTTCATCCAGTCGCGGATGTGTGCCAACTGGGGCTTCCACAAGCTGGCCAAGCACCATTATGAAGAGTCGATCGAAGAGATGCAGCACGCCCAGTTGCTGATCGACCGCACGATCTTTCTGGAAGGGGTCCCCGAAATCGCCCGCTACGACGTGATCCGTGCCGGGACCAACGTTAAGGAGCAGTTGCAGTTCGATCTTGAAGTCGAAACGCAGGCGAGCAAGACCTACAACGACGCCGCTCAAATCTGCATCGAAGAAAAGGACGCTGCCACTCGCGAAATCATCGAAAAGATCATCCGCGAGTCAGAAGAGAGCCTCGACTGGCTCGAGGAGCAACTCGAACTCATCGACACCATTGGCCTCGAACTCTACCTCCAGTCCCAAATGGGCGAACCGGCCGGCGGTTGATCGTGATTTCCTCTCAACCCCACGGGCTGCGGCCCGTGGGATTCTTTCTCAGGCATCTTTTTTCACAACAAATCGCGACGTCACGCGCCCGTCGATCTCTGCAAAGAACCACTCCAGCGGCTCCCGGCCTTTTCCCGCAGTGCATCCGTCGATGATCTGAAACGCCAGAAACAGGTCCCAATCCTGAATGCGGCGGAGCAGGGCATCGAATCGCTCCTGGTTCACCGCACCGCGATCGCGGTGTTGCCGCCAGAGTGCGTACGGCTCATCGTGGAACTGAACTGATTCGAGCAGATTCGCGTCGCCGCAGAACTCCGCGAGAAACTGCCTTGCGATCGATGCGTGACTGCGCGGATCGGCAATTCGAACCCCCGGCTCGGCGTCCGGCTTGAACGTATCGTGCGTATGGATGGCAAGCCGCAGCCGCCGGCGATTGGCGTCCGTCAACTTGTCGGCGAGGGCATCGAGGCTCCGTTCGAGTTCTGCGATATGGGCTCGGATTGTCCCCTCCGGATGCCCCGGTCGGACGGTCCCCCAATCCAGGTTCGCGCGATAACGCTCGTCAGCGAGGATGGCATCCAGAATGTTCTGATCGCTCGACATGGGTACGGTCCGTGAAGATTCCGATCAGGCGGGCGGTCACTCGCCACAGGTCGGTTCGGTCTGAGGATGAAAACAGCCCGGCCTCTGAGCAAGCAGAGACCGGGCCGGTGTCGGTTTGGTTCGGGAGCGCGAAGCCTCAAAGTGCGGCGGGCATCTCCTCTTCGCAGGCGCCCGTTGCTCCGTGTGATTCGATAATCTGGCGAATCTTCGTGTGGCAGGAGTTGCACCCGCCGCCCGCTCCGCATGTGCGGATCACGTCCTTGACACTCTGGGCACCATAGATGGCGACAGAGTCGGCAACTTGGGATTCCTTGACCTGCAAGCAGTGGCAGGTCACTCTGTCAGTCATGCTGTCGCAGCAGGGCACTGGGCAGATCCTCGGCAGGGCAGGCTCTTGGCAGGGATTTGAAGTTGAGACTCAGTCTCAGTAGTGCAATTCTAGGCCGAGGTAGTCGGGTACGTCAATCGATTTCTGCTTGGCCATCGTCATGAATTCAGAAATCCACCACGAGGCGTAATTGTGAAGACGTTGACGCAAAATCAGTATGGAAAACATGTTGCAGACTTGAGTGGGGAGGGGCTGCTCCGTTACGGGGCACCGCGCAGACTCGTTCCTCACCTCCGGCACCTCCCTCGGGCCCTGCTTGTGGTTGCTTCAGGGTTCTATTTGGCCGGCGTCGGACTGGCGGACGGGGCGAGGGACAACGACCCGTCGAATGTTCGCCAGATTCCGCCGCCGGGCATCGAGATTCCCGCGGCTGACGTCGCGCGGCTGGAGGATCAGCTTGCTCATCTGCAGGCGGAGATCGCCGACCTCAGGAGCCGTGACGACGCGCTCGCCCAATCACTGCTCCCTGATGTTGAGATCTTCGCCCGTGCTGTCGATCAGGCTGTTCGGTTCAACGAGATGTTTGCGGAGGCGGATATCAAACGGGCCGAGGCCCTGTTGGACGAAGGGACGGCGAGGGCTCAACAACTGGCGGCGGGGGACGCTCCCTGGACGCGGCAGAAGGGGCTCGTCGTGCGTGGGTTTCGCTCGCGGCTGGACGGCACCGTGCAGCCGTACGGACTCGTGGTCCCCGACAGCTACACGTCACAGACACCGGGCCACTATCGTTGCGATGTTTGGCTGCATGGCCGCGGTGAGAGGTCGGTCGAGTTGCAGTTCATTCGTAGCCGCATGACGAATCCGGGTCCGTACCAGCCGGAAGACACGATCGTGCTGCATCCGTTCGGGCGGTACTCGAATGCCTTCAAATTCGCCGGCGAGGTCGACGTGCTGGAGGCGCTAGAGCACGCGAAGTCGCAGTACCGCCTCGACGAGGACCGCATCTCGATCCGCGGCTTCTCGATGGGGGGAGCGGGTTGCTGGCAGATGGCCGTGCACTACGCCGACCGCTGGTTCGCTGCCAACCCCGGCGCCGGTTTCTCCGAGACGCCCCAATTCCTGCGTTCTTTCCAAGGCGAGCAGCTCTCGCCGACCTGGTGGGAGCAGACGCTCTGGCAATGGTACGACTGCCCCGGCTGGGTCACCAACCTCGCCCACTGCCCCACGATCGCCTACAGCGGCGAACTCGACATCCAGAAACAAGCAGCCGACGTGATGGCGGAGGCGTTTGGCGCCATCGGTTTGGAGGATCCGGAGGCGATGTGGCTGGTGGGGCGACCTGTCCACGGAGAGTACACCGATCAGGAAAAAAGAGAGGTGATGCGCGCGATGAACGCGCGCGGACGTGAGTTGGTGCACATCATTGGACCCGAAACGACTCATCGCCTTCACCCGGATGCCAAGACTGAAATCGAGGCTCGCATGGACCAACTGGCCGGCCATCGATCGACCGACGTGCCGCTTGCAGTGAACGTTGCGACCTCGACATTACGGTATGACCGCATGCATTGGATCAAAGTAAACGCCCTCCAAGAGCATTGGAAAACGGGATACGTCTCGGCACGCATGGAACCGCCGAACAGGATCCTCGTTCGTGCGGAGGGAGTCTCGGACTTTGAAGTGCACTTCGGTCCCGGTGAACTCCCGGAGTGGTTCTTGAAGACACCCGATGTCATGTGGGACAGGTTTGGTCCGCGCACCGAAGCGATGAAAGCTGCGGACTTCGACCTTTTGGGAGATGAGCCTCTGATTCGATCGGATCGTTCGTGGACGTTTCGCGTGTTCCAGAAGTCGATCGAGATTCAAACTGAGCAGGGGCCGATGACGGTTCCCGAATGGACTGTCGGCACGCCGCCGTGGGAGGGGGAGCTTCGCAAGCGGCACGGGTCGCAAGGGCCAATTGATGATGCGTTCATGGACTCGTTTGTGTTCGTGACGCCGAGCGGGGAGTGTCGGCATCCGGCGGTCGAGCAGTGGACGAAGGCCGAGTTTGAGCACGCCGTCACGCATTGGCGGCAGCAGATGCGGGGGGACGCGCGGGTCAAGGCGGACGCGGACATCACCGAGGAGGACATCGCGCGGCACAACCTGATCCTGTGGGGCGATCCGGTGAGTAACAGCGTCATGGAGAGGGTCATGCAGGGGCTGCCGATCCAGTGGACCGAAAGCGAAGTCATCGTCGGCGAGCGGCGGTTCGACGCGGCTCATCACGCGCCGATTCTGATCTTTCCCAACCCGCTCAACCCGAAGAAGTACGTCGTCCTCAACAGCAGTTTCACCTACCGGGAGTACGATTACCTCAACAACGCGCGGCAAACGCCCAAACTGCCGGACTGGGCGGTCGTCGACCTGCGGACGCCGCCGGATTCACGCTGGCCGGGCAAGATTGTCGACGCGGACTTCTTCGACGAGAAGTGGGAGTTACAGGCTCCCCACGAGGATCGTGTCCGGGCGAAACGATGAAATTGACCGGTCGGCGAGGCGCCGTCTGTCAGACGCCGGCTTTGACCTGCATGCGGCGGAGGCGTTCGCGAGCGCGGCTGAGGGTCGGGCCGATCGTGTTCTCCGGGATGCGGAGCGCGCCGCTGATCTCCTCGTACGACTTGCCCTCAAGGTGAAACAGCCGCACGACGGCGGCGTCACGGCGGGGCAGGCCGCGGAGCATCTGTTCGGCCTCTTCCGCATCTTCGATCCGCTGCATTTCGGTACCGGCTGCGTCGATGCTGGCCTGGTGGGCGTCGACATGCCCCAAGGCTTCCGAACGGCGGCGGCGAACGATCTCGTGGACGACGACCCGCCTCGCCACGACGGTCAGGTAGGTCGCCAGGGAACTCTCGCCGCGAAAATTTCGGAGGACTGCGAAGTTGTTCTTGACCAGCGCGAGAAAGATTTCGCTGCAAAGGTCGTCAACATCCGCCGGTCCGACGACGACGGAACGGGCGTGGGCGGTGTGATTGATGACGTGGACGAACAGACCGATGAAGCGGTCAACGAAATCCTGCCAGGCCCCGGGCGTTTGGTTGAGGCATTGCTTGAGCAGGTTTCGGTCGAGATCAGTGAGTGCCACGGCGAATGAGCTCCACGGTCACTTCATGTGACTCCACTTCCGGTAACGGTCGGATGCATTTCCCCTATACAGAAATCGGTCGTAAACTTCTAAATCTGTGGGAGGAAACAGTAAGCGGGTCGGCGTCTCCGGCCTGACGAGCCGCCGCTGGGCATCAAGGTGTGAGTGTCGCCACCCAACCTCTCCTTCAAGTTTACACCTGCGGTTGACGTGGGGCAAGATGTGTCTGGAGCAGCCCGGTGTTACCCTCTTATATGATGGGAGTTACGGCCTTTGGGGGAGTGCCGGAGCACGATGGACCGCTTGCTTGACAGGTGCGCGGACCGGTCCTAAGATTCCGACGGTTGCGGGTCGCAACCTTCGTGCTGACTCGTGGTTGCGACGCGGAAGGGGAGGATTCGGCTGTCTTCTGCCGGGTGTTGACTGGAAAAAGTTGAGACTTGGTTTTATCTTCCGCAGCAGATTGAAGATGCAACTGACGATCGCCGATTTCATGGGGAAGGATTCGATTATCCGTACCCCGACACTTCAGCGGGCGGGGTGCCTTGTTCAACCAAAATGAGTGAAGCCGCCTGACTCCTTCAGACTGCCAAGGGAACTGTCATCATGACGCACGTTGTTGCCGAACCCTGTTTCGGATGTAAGTACACCGATTGTGTGGTCGTCTGCCCGGTGGAATGCTTCTACGAAGGGGAGCAGATCCTGTACATCCATCCGGATGAGTGCATCGACTGCGAAGCCTGCGTCCCGGAATGTCCCGTCGAGGCCATCTTCCACGAGGATAATCTGCCGGAAGAATGGGCGGGCTACATCGAACTCAACGCCGAGATGGCGACGCAGTGCCCGGTCATCACCGAAAAGAAAGAGCCGCTCGCCGAATCGTGATTTGATTCTCTGAGATCGGGTTTTTGGAAATCGGGCGTCGGATTCGCTGGCAATGAGAGGTGCCCTGTGCTTCCCTGCACGGGGCCTCTTCTGTCATGCACGGTTTCGACACGAGACGGTCGCGGTGATGCCGATGCGCAATCGTATTGACGGGCCGATGCAGTCGGCGCTCCGCCGGGAAGACGAGGATCTGTGAGCCTGCGCGGCTGGCGCGCAACCGGCTGCCGGTGTCAGTAGCGGGGGACCGACGCGTCGATCTGTTGCGACCACTCGTCGATTCCGCCCGCCATGCTGACGGCGCGGTCGAAACCGTTCTCCCGCAACCAGAGCGCGACGCGCAGGCTTCGGACGCCGTGATGGCAGTAGACGATCACGTCCCGGTCCCGGTGGACGTCCAGTTCTCCCAGACGCTCCTGCAGTCGGCTCATTGGCAGCAGCTGCGCGCCGTCGATTCGCGCAGTCTCGTACTCGTCCGCCTCACGGCAGTCCAGGAGCAGGAAAGCATCGCCCGTGTCGAGGCGGCGCTTGACGGTTTCACAATCGGTGACAACGGTCTCTGTCATCAGGCAGGATCCTCGGTCGCGTCAACGCGCAGGATGGAGATGGGCAAAGTGGTCGTTGAGAGTTGATGTCCGAGATTTGAGATCTCAACTCCGCGATGTCGCCCAAGGTCGTGTTCTCACAGCAGCGCTGTCACGAGGCCGCTGCGGATCTTGGGGTCGAACCACGTGGATTTGGGCGGCATGAAGCGGTTTTGCTCGCAGACGGCGATAAACTGGTCCATCGTGACCGCGGCCAGAGAGACCGCAAAGGCGTACTCTCCGGCGTCTACGCGCTGTTTGAGGTAGGCGGCGTCTTTGTTGCCGCCGACGAAGTTCAGCCTCGCGTCGCGGGCATCGGCCATGCCCAGGATGGTGTCGAACAACTGCCGCTGCACGATGTCCGCGTCAATCGACTGGGCTGCGTCGTTCGGGTCGAACGTACCGGGACGCGGCGAGAGTTCGTACCATGCTCCGTCCATGTAAATTCCGATCTGGTGAATGTGCTCCGGGCGATAGGACGGCAACGCCCCGAGTGGCGCGATGGCAAAGGACTCGTCCAATTGGGCCAGGAGCGCCTCGGTCGTCATGCCGACGTCGTCGACCAATCGGTTGTACGGTTCGAGCCGCAGGCGGTCGGTGGGGAAGAACACCGCCAGAAAATGGTCGTTTCGCAGGGCCGCAGCCGCCGCGCTGCGGTGATTGCCATCGGCGACATAGGCAGCTGCTTCCGCGGCCAGCGTCTGCTGAAGTTCGGCGGCAGCGTCCGGTTCGGTCACCAGCCAGACGCGGTGCGTGTTGCCTGCCTCGTCGACGGTTGCGAAGTCCGGGTCGCCGGAATCGGCGCGCGATTCGAGCGCGGCGATCAGTCGTCCGTTGCTGTCGCGGACGGCACAGTTGACGGTTCCGATGTAGGCGTTGGTTGCCCGGATCAGCTTTGCACGGCCTTCGGCCTTTTCCGGGCGGATGCCTTCATTGCGGACGATCACGCCAGCCGGGTTTTGCTCGGTCCGAATCTCGTCCGTCCGAGCCATGCCGCCCAGTCCCAACTGCCGCACATCCGGTCGTTTTGGGGAGACGAGTTCGTAGACCCACAGCAGGCTCTCGACGGCGCGGGTGTTGGCCGAGGCAACGAGATTCTTGAAGTTGACCGCCGCGAGCTCGAGCGCTTCCGGAGATCCGTCGGCCAGCCGCTGGTCGAAGTTGGTAACATCGCAGTGCGCCATCGTGACGCGCAGCACACTGTCCGGCTGGGAGCGGAGCAGGTCGAAGATTTCGCGGTCGCCCTGAAACTCGTCGTAATTGGGAGCGCTGATTCTCGCCGCAGCCGCACTGTCAGTCGGCACTAGCGCATGGAGAACGGGAGAGACGGAGACCATGTCAGGATTCACGCAGGAGGAAAAGAAGGGAATGACAACTCACACGGCAAGAGAAAAGTGAGTTCGCGTGTATCATCTCAGACATGCAATTGCAATTCATTGTCCCGACTGATCGCCGAGCATGGGCCACTCCGGAAAACTTTTCAGGAACGCGTCTGTCATCTCGCGGCGAATGCGGTCTCGTAGCTGCGATGTCATGAGCGTGCTGTGGTCTTTGCCGGGGTGAATCTCGACGACCGCGTCGCTGTGCAGGTTTTTGAGCGATTCTTTCAGGAGCCGCGTGGCTCCGTCGAGCAGGAAGGTGTCCTCGCTCCCCATGAAGACGTGCAGTTTGCCTTGCAGGCGCGAGGCGAGGCCGTCCCAGCGTCGTTCGAGCTGCAGGCGGAGATCGTACGGTTCCCAACTTCGGGCGACGTCCGTATCAATGATGCCGGTCTCGCGGTCCCACAGGCGGAGCGGCGTGCCGTCCGGGCCGCGGGGACTGAAGACCGCTTCGAAACTGTGGAGCTGCCCGCCTGGACCGAGCACATGCTCCATCCACGCGAAATCATCGTACGACAGCACCGGTCGGCCGTTGTGTTGCGCGATGGGCCGCCGCTCCCCTTGCGGGCCGACGTACATGTTCTCGTCGGGGCGGTACAGATTGATCCGCTGGAAGTCGCGAAAATCGACCGGGTCCGGAGCCGTGCTCCACACGCCTCCGAAAACATCCGGATAGGCCACCTGCAACCAAAGCGTGCTCCATCCGCCGGAAGAATGGCCGGTGAGAAAGCGGGCTCTGGCCTCTGGGATGCTGCGGAATTGCCGGTCGAAAGCGCGAAGAAACTCGGTGACCAGCGCCTCCCCGACCGGGCCGTTGTTGGCAGAATCAGCAAAGACATGATGGCCCAACGGGCAACTCGGATCGAGCATGATCCGAAAGAATTCGACGCCCCGTTCGTTTTGTTCGAGCACGGGGTTCTGCCGACGTGCCCGGTGGTGGGTCCCGCCGAAGCCGGGGACGGTGAAGATCGTCGGATACTTGCGCTGCGGATGGTCGCGATATCCGGCGGGCAGCACGACGGCTCCCTGCAGAAACACGTCGCGTCCGTAGAAATCGCTCAGCAACGCCGACCGGACGCGCAGCAGTTTGGTCCACTCGGTCTCCCCGAATGGTTGGTCGCGGATGATCCGGCCAATCGTCAGCGACAGCGGGGAATCGTCCGCAGAGACTCGCTCGACGTCACTGTATCCGTTCCCCGGACCGGTGCCCACCTGTCGCGAGTGCGGGTTGAACCGCGCGACCGCCTGCACGTGATATCCCCGGAGGCGGATGTCCGAGAAGTCACGAGGAAATGTGAGCACGCCGTCGGTTCGCGGGGAGAGCCGCAGCTCTTCGCCGGGCTGCCAGTCTGTCACATCGAGCGACAGGAACGGCTCTGGGTGAAACCAATTCGGCCCCCGGCGAGGCTCTTGCGTCTGCCGGCTGAAGAATAGGTACACACGTCCGGAGAACGGTTGTTCGCGGATCGCGCGGCTGAACGTCACCGCGAACTCGGGAGCCGCGAACTCGGGAGCAACACCGCCCGCAGCGGTTACGATGGTCAGCGGCGCAGCGATGAACACCGCAATCGCGGCTGCTAAGATGACCGGTCTTCGACGGCGACAACCGCCCGGGGTCGTAGGGATGACTTTCATAAAAACGCCACTTTCTCCTTCTGAAACAGAGGCCGCACCATGAGCGCCGACCGGGCGACGGACGAGCGTCTTGACACGATCGAAACTCTGTTGTCGCATCTTCAGCACGACGTCGACAAGCTTAACGAGGCGTTGATTTCGCGACAGACGGAAATCAGCGAACTCAATCGACAGTTGACCAAGCTCACGTCGGCCGTCGACCAGATCCCGCAGCCGCCCGACAATCCCCTCGACGAACGACCGCCGCATTATTAGTGCGGCCGGGGGCGGGGACCAGGGGGCGGGGACCGGGGAGCGGGGGGCGGAGAGCGGGAGGACTCAGGACCGAGTGATGTCCCCATCTCCCATCTCCCAACTCCCAACGCAGGGCCATTCAAAGTTTCACTTGGGAGAAGACCGACCGGGACAAGTTCAATGGGAACCCGAAGCGTCAGCGAGGACGCGAACGTGAGTGAGCGATTCGTCCCTCGCTGACGCTTCGGGTGACGAGGTTGCCCAGCTTCCATCTTTGAACGGCCCTACCTCCCAACGGCGGTTCCCTGTTGACGGGCCTCCGGCAGTGGTACCATGCTGTCTGACGGAGCGGGTCGTTCGTTTTGCATGGATGGAGCCCATGGCATTGGAGCTGTTTCACCCCGGTTTGGAAGGAGTCATCGCCGGCGAGACGACCATCTCGTGCGTCGAAGGAGAGTTTCTGTATCGGGGCTTTCCGGTTTGCGATCTCGCCGAGGAAGCCCGATTTCTGGAAGTGGCCCATCTGCTGCTGACGGAGGAGTTGCCCACCGAGGAGCAATTGGCCGATTTCCGCAGTCTATTGTGGGAAGATGCGTGCCTGCCGGATGTGGCCGTCAGTTTTCTCCGCGAGTTGCCGCTGCATGTCGGGCCGCTGGAGATGTTGCGGTCCGGCATGAGCCTGTTGGGGAACAGTGATCCGCAACTGGGCGATCCCATTCTGGAAGCGGGCGCGTCCCAGGCGATCCGCTTGCTCGCCCAGGTGCCGCTGTTGCTGGGGGAGTGGAGGCGGCTGCGTGACGGGCTGCCGTCCATCGAACCGAACCCCGCCTGGACGTATGCGGGCCATCTGTTGGCACAGATCACCGGGCGAGAGCCGACGCCGCTGGCCGAGCGGGTGTTCGAAGCGTCCCTGATCCTGACGGCCGATGATGCGTTTTCGCCGTCGACGTTCGCCGCGCGGCTCGCCGTTTCCGCCGGAGCCGATGCGATGTCAGCCGTCACGGCAGCGGTTGCCGCATTAGCAGGGCCGGATCTCGCGCATCGGTACTCCTCGGTGCTCGATGTGCTCGCCGCCGTGCGAAACAGCGAGGACGCCCAGCGGTGGGTGAGGTATCGCATCGGCGAATCGCTGCCGTTGCCCGGCTTCGGACGAGAGGGAGAGACCGATGTTGATCCCCGCGCTGCCTTGTTGGAGCGCTATTGCGACGACTTGGCCGATGAAACCGAATGCCACCGGGACGAACAGGTTGCCGACGCAATCGAGCGAGCCGTGTGGGAGGCGACCGGGCGCTCGCCGACCCTCGAATGGCCCGCGGCTCGCCTGTACGACGGACTGGGGATCGCCCACGATTTGCATGCGCCGACGTTCGTGTGTAGCCGCCTGGTTGGTTGGTGTGCCCACGTGGTCGAGCAGGCGGAGAGCGAGGAGGAGATCCGTCCCCGATCAAGGTATCGGGGAGCGGAACGGCAGGTTTTTGAACCGTTGGTGGTGCGTGGTTAGTTGGCGTTCCTGACGGTTCGCATTGATCCCGGTCGGACCGGGTTAGCAGTGGAGCTTGCTCCAGCCGTTCGGGCGGCGCCTTCGTGCCGGCGTGGCGCGGCCGCCAAACGAGGTTTCAAGCCTTGACGGAGGGGGCATCGGGTTGATGCTCCAGAGGGAGAAGGGGACGGAACAATCTGCTCGTTCTGCCCCAATCGCCGCATTCGTCGTCATTGAGAAACGGGCGCTCAAGATTTCCCCCCAGCTTGACGATGCAAGGGGCTTCACGCACTCTGAGGGCCGCAATTTTCGCGAGACCGGGCGAAATCGAAATTTTTTCGTTGACAAAACGCCTCTTCTCCCAAAAAATCGGTTTGTCCGAACGAATCGACCCACCTGAACCATTCCTGCCATTTCCTGGACGGAATTGACCGCGCAACCATCGCTGACGGAATCGCAGCCGACTCGCTCTAAGTCGGTATGGGGCATGATGCTATCACGCGCGGAGGGGTGAGGAGTTCGACGGGCATTGTGCGGGCAGACGTCAGAAATCTCATTTGACGTCATGGTTTTAGCGGTCGCCGTTTCAGCAGCAACCGTTTCAGCAGCAACAGTGGAAATGGAGGAAGGAATGCAGTTTTCTTTCGAGGTAGACCCCGACCTCGACACAGCCATCGGATTGGAATCGGATTTTGTCGGCTTGGATAGCGCCGACGAGGCGTCTGTGACGGACCTCCTGGACGTCCCGCTCCAACCCACGGAAGCGAAGCCTGGTTCGGAAGATAAGGTTCGCATGTTGTCGGCTCGCTACGCGGCCGGCGTACCACTCTGGCATGGTGCCGATTGCTATGACCACGGTCCTGGCGATCTCGGCGAATTCGATGATGACTCGGACGGAGACGTCTGAAAAGCGGGCGGTTTGTTGCCGCAGTTTCTGACCACTATGAATCGGGGCCGTCGGCATCAGCCGGCGGCCCCGGTTTTCTTGGCAAGCCGCTGCTGACGAACATCAGCGGTCGGCAGGGGACTCGATCCGATAGAGATGCCCCTCGCTCCGCACAAGCAGCGCATGGCCGTGAACGGCATAGGATGCAAATGTCCGTTCCTCAGCGGCCAACGTATTGCGGCTGAGTTCTTCAAACTTGGTCGAAGCACGGACGACCGTTGCGGTGCCGTTCTCGTCCTGAAAATAGATGTTGCCCGCAGCGAGCAGCGGCGATGCGGAGAAGTTGCCGCCAAGACGCTCCCGCCAGTGCACTTCGCCGGTGTGGCCATCGACGCAACTGGCAATGCCCTTGTCGTCGACGAAATACAACGCCTCGCCTGCATACAGCAGCGACGGAGATTTCGGGGCCCCGCGGCGAAGCGACCATTTCACATGGGAATCCGTCAGATCGCCCGTGCCATCAGGGTCGATCGCCAGCAGCCGCCCGTCGCCGAACCCGGTGCAGACGAACACCAGCCCTCCGCCGGCGACCGGCCTGGGGACGACGGAGAAGCCTTCCCCATAGCGCACCCTCCAGATTTCTTCGCCGGTTTGCGGGTCGTAGGCAAACACAGCACCGCTTCCGGGACAGACCGCCTGCCGGCGTCCCTGCACCTCGATGATCAACGGCGTGCAAAACGAAAACCCCTTCTCCACCTCGACGTCACGGTCCGTTCTCCACACGTTTTGGCCGGATTGCTTATCCAATCCGACGACAAACTGCACGTCCCGGCCATCGCAGCAGATGACCAGTTTGTCATCGGCGATCGCCGGCGAGCCTCCGTTGCCATGATTGGGGGCGTACTCGATTTCGTGATTCTTCCAAACGATTGCTCCGTCGTCGATCTGCAAGCAGGCCGTCCCGTGAGGCCCGAAGTGCACATAGAGGCGACCGCCTTCGAGGAGCGGAGTCGGACTGGCGTGCCCGTTTTTCTGATGCTTTTCGACCGAATCGCCCCCTGGCTGATCGAACGCCTCGACATCCCACACCGTTGCTCCCGTGCGGGCGTCCAGGCAGAGTACCCGCAGTGAGTGGCCCTTTTCTTCACCCTCCGCGTAGGGAACCGCCGTTGTCAGAAAGACCCGGTCGCCGGTAACGACCGGCGAAGACCATCCGCTGCCCGGGACGGCGCGCGTCCAGGCGATGTTCTCCGTCTCGCTCCACGCAATCGGGACGCCGCTCGCGTCAGAGAGACCCTGGCCGGTCGGCCCCCGAAACTCGGTCCAGTCCCCCGCGTTCGCTGATGAGACACCCGTTCCCAAGGCGACGGCGATCAGAGTGCGGGTTAGGATTGACGAAGACATACAGACACCTCACAGGAATGTGACCGGGTAGCTTGTCCGGTGGATCATACGAGATTTCCCGCGATCACCAAACCGACTGCCGCCCGTCGCAGGCATCCGAAGCTGTTGTGACTGGGTGATGGGCAGGGCCATTCAAAGTTTCACTTTGGAGAAGATCGACCGGGACAAGCTCAATGGTAACCCGAAGCGTCAGCGAGGAAGCGAGCGTGAGTGAGCGATTCGTCCCTCGCTGACGCTTCGGGTGACGAGGTTCCCCAGCTTCAATCTTTGAACCGCCCTGGGGTGATGGGGTGAGCGAGACCATCAGAGCCCGGAGAGCTTGTGAGTTTTTCGGGGAAAACACCCGGTGTCTGATGCGGTCGAGAAACGCTGAGGACATGAGCCGCCAAAATGGGGCGATTCGCGTCCTTGCTGATTCGAGACGCCGGGTGTTTGACCGCGCGGTGGGAAAAACCACAGCCACCGAGCGTTAGCGACGGGATGCCGACGCCGCCCGTCGCTGTTCGAAAACCGTTCGCCACCCGTCGACGGATTCTCGGAGAAAGGTGTGATTCGCAGGTCGACAAGACCGGGTCTTGGTGTAAGAATTGGGCAGCCATGTTGGGGGGCCGCCGTCACGAATTCCGGCCCGATCTGTCCCCGACCTTTCAACAGACCCATCCGACCGCCAACAACCGACCGCCAACAACCGACCGCCAAGAACGGAGACTGATCGATGAGCTCTGCGCCCGATTACGAGACCTCCCAAGAACGTGACCTGTTCGCGATCGACGCCATCGCCAGCGACCGAGCCGCCTTCATCCGCCGCACGTACGTGCACCTGTTTCTTGCTGTGGCGTCCTTTGCGTGCCTGACAGGCTACTTTCTGACGTCTCATGTCCTCGATGGCGTGATGCTTCGGGTAATCCAAAACAACCAATGGCTGTTGGTCTTTGGAGGCTTTCTGGTCGTCAGTTGGATTGCGAGTTGGATGGCACGCAGCGGTGCCTCTCCGGCCGTGCAGTACGGCGGGTTGATTCTCTACACCGTTGCCGAGGCGGTGATTTTTGTGCCGATCCTGATAGTGGCCCAGCGAATGGCTCCCGGCGGGGAGTTGATCATGCAGGCGGGAGCGCTGACGCTACTGATTTTTGGCGGATTGACAGCGGTCGTGATGCTGACCGGGGCCGACTTTTCTTTCCTGCGCACGGGCCTTTGGGTCGCGAGCATTGCCGCGCTGGGATTGATCGTCGTCGGGGCGTTCACAGGTTTCAGTCTCGGCCTCTGGTTTGTCGGCGGGATGATCATTCTGATGTCCGGGTATATCCTCTACGACACCTCCAACGTCCTGCATCACTATCGCACGGATCAGCATGTCGCTGCCGCGCTGGCTTTGTTTGCTTCGCTGGCGACGTTGTTCTGGTACGTGCTCCAGTTGTTCATGAGCCGCGATTGAGCGTTTCGCCCCTCACCAATACAAAAGCCCACGGGTGGCCAACCGTGGGCTTTTTCTGTGGGCATTGTTCGCGGGCTTTCGCCGCTCAGTCGCCGTGGTCGACGATCTTGACGACTTCCACGCTCATGGACCCCTTGGGGAGTTCGATCTCGACCCGGTTGCCCGGTTTCTTGCCCATCAGCCCCTGGGCGATGGGGCTGTTGGTCAGGATTTTCATCACTGGGCCGTCGTAGTTCTCCTCGCCCGGCCCGACGAATTCGTACGTCTCCTCTTCGTCGAGGTCGAGGTCTTTGATGGTGACCGTCGAGCCGAACGTGACGACCCCTTTGGGCATGTCGGCCTTATCGACGATGTGGCAACCGGCCAGTTTGCCTTTGATCTGGTTGATCTTCGCCTGCAGCATGCCTTGGGCTTCCCGCTGCCCGTGGTACTCGGCGTTTTCGCTGAGGTCGCCCTCGGCGCGGGCCTCGGCAATCTTTTCCGCGATCTTGGGCATCTCGTCCTGCTCCAGCCGTTTGACTTCGGCGGCCAGCTTCTCGTACCCTTCGCGCGTAATCGGTTGCCGGTCCATCATCAAACCTCCGACCGTTTTCAACAGACAGAAAAAGAACACGGCCCGCGGCAACCCGCGACCCGTGAGACCGAAGTGATTGTAGCCGCTTCGCCACACATTTGAAATGTGTGGCTCAACGGAGCCGAGTTGTGTGGCGAAACGGCGCGTGTTCACTCGACCGTGTGCCACGTATGGTCGGCGGCGCTGGCGAGGACCGCATCGCAGACCATTTGGGTATCGAGGGCGTCGCGAAACGTGGGATGGCACGGCTCGCCCGCTTCGAGGCTCTTTAGGAAGTCGGCCACGTGATGCACAAAGGAGTGCTCATAGCCGATCTGCAGGCCGGGGACCCACCACTTGTCCATGTAGGGATGCTCGCCATCGGTCACATGGATCGACTTCCAGCCGCGGGTGATGCCCTCGTCGGCGTGGTCGTACATCTCCAGCCGATGCAGGTCCTGCAGATCCCACCGCAGCGACGCATGTTCGCCGTTGATCTCAAACGTGTTGAGCGCCTTGTGGCCCCGGGCGTAGCGGGTCGATTCGAACAAGCCGAGCGAGCCGTTTTCGAAGTGGCACAGGAAACTGCACGCATCGTCGATGCCCACCTTCTGCTTCTGACCGGTTTCCTGATGCACCCGTTCCTTGATGAACGTCTCCGTCATCGCGGTCACATCGCTGATCTGGCCGTTGAGCCAGATGGCCGTATCGATGCAGTGGGCCAGCAGGTCGCCGGTGACGCCGGAGCCGGCGGCGGCCACGTCGAGCCTCCACAGCGCGGCTCCCCCCTGCGGCAGGTCCTCGCTGATCGTCCAGTCCTGCAGGAAGTTGGCCCGGTAGTGAAAGATTTTGCCGAGCTTGCCGGAGTCGATGATCTGTTTGGCCAGCGTGACCGCCGGCACGCGGCGGTAGTTGTACCACACCGTGTTCGCCACCCCCGCCTTCTCGACCGCCCGGCACATCTCCTCGCCCTCCGCCGTATTCATGGCGATCGGCTTTTCGCAGAGAATCATCTTCCCTGCCTCAGCCGCCGCGATCGCAATCTCCCTGTGCAAGTTGTTGGGGACACAGATGTCGACCGCGTCGATGTCGTCCCGCGCAATGAGCGCCTTCCAGTCGGTCTCGACCGACTCGTAGCCCCACTGATCGGCAAACGCCTGAATGTTCTCCCTGTTCCGCGCACAGGCCGCCTTGAGGACCGGGCGATATTGCAACTCGGGGAAGAAGTCACCGACCCGCTTGTAGCCATTCGTATGCGCCCGGCCCATAAAGCCGTAGCCAATCATGCCGAGGTTGAGGGGTTTGGTCATTGGTGCATTGTCCTTTCTGGCTGAACCGCCAAGACGCCAAGATCAGGAGGAGAGTATCACTCGCTCAATACCGTCTTTCAACAGTCGGACGTTGAAGTTAATCAGGAGACCAAGTTGGATGTTCGTTGCTTTGAGATAACTGATGACCTGTGCGTGGTGAATCGGGCTCAACGATTCGGCCGCTTTCAACTCGACGACGAGTTGATGAGCGTTCTTGAATACCAGGAAGTCGAGCCGCGACTGACCAACATTGGCACCTTTGTATGACAGGTCAATCGGGTATTCTTGATGATAGTCAATTCCGCGCAAGCGAAGTTCGACTGCCAGTGCCAACTGGTACGCAGATTCCAGATATCCCGGACCAAGATGTCGATGCACTTCAATGACTGCACCAATGACATCGTGGGCGAGTCGATCAAGTTCGAATGGGGGTTCGTGCATCTTCAAACCTTGGCGCTCTTGGCGTCTTGGCGGTTCCCAAAATCAACTCCAGCCGTGGGCCTCCCGGACTTGGATCATCACATCCAGGATCGTGTCCCACGTTGCGGGCGTCTCCAGCATGTCGTTGGGGAACATGCAGCCGTCCCAGCAGATGTGTTCGATGCCGCGGTCGGCGGCACCTTCGAGCCAGTAGCCGGCGCACTTGACGATGTCGAGCTTGCCGTTGGGGTCGTCGGCGGGGCAGTGCTTGCCGGTCTTGTCGTGCGAGCCGGTGCCGTGCACTTGGCCGTCGTTCTGGGCGACGTGGAAGTCGATCGTCCAGGGACGCAGCGCGTCGGTCATCGTCTTGTAGGCCGCCCAGAACTCGTCCTCGGTGTACCCCTCTTTGAGCAGGGCGTGCTCCGGGGCGTTGTAGCCGAGCAGGTACAGATACGTGTGAGCAAGGTCGGCTTGGAAGCCCACCGTTTCCGGCATGTCGACGGCTTCGAGCAGGTCGAGCATGTCTTTCCAGGAATGCATCCCGCCCCAGCAGATTTCTCCCTCGGCGGCGAGGCGCTCCCCATGGTCGGCGGCGACCTGGGCGGCTTGTTGGAATGTCTCGGCGATTCGCTTTGTATTCGCCTGGGGATCCTTGGCCCAATCCTCAACGCCGCTCGCCGAGTCAATACGGATCACGCCGTACTTCCGCACGCCATGTTCGTTGAATATCTTCGCGATGCGGCACGCCTTCTCGACCGCCAGCACGAACTTGCTGCGGGCTTCGTCGTCCCCCATCGCGGCATCGCCAACCGTTCCGGGCCAAATGGGGGCGACCAGCGAGCCGACCGCGAACCCATGCGCGGCGATCTTGTCAGCGATCGCCTTGAGTTCGTCGTCGCTCGCGTCCGGATCGGTGTGCGGGTGAAACAGGAAGGAGTCGATGCCGTCGAATCTCTGCCCATGCACCTCGGCACCGGCGGTCAGTTCGAGCATGCGGTCGAGGGAGATGGGAGGGTTGTCGGTTCCCTCTTCCTTGCCGACCAGACCGGGCCACATGGCGTTGTGCAGTTTGGGTTTGGCGTGCGACATGAATCTGCTCCTGAGAAAGAACTCGTCCCGCAACAAGGCGGATCGCTGATGGTGCCTCAACTCGAACGTGCAAGATACCCAACCGCACCGGCGGCGTCACCCCGGTGCCGAGTGGCTGGGGCGCTGTTGAGGCGACGGAAAGGTGTTCTCAGACCGAACTCTGGGGCCGTGACGCGGTTCGTTCACTGTCCACGGCCCGAGAGTTCCGCGCGGCTTACCAATCGCCGATTTCAGATCGCCCCAGCCACCCGCCGTCGGTGTCAGATCGCTCCAGCCACACGCCGCGTCACGTCGACCGGGTTCCGAGTGGCACAGTGGCAGGGGAGCAAGTGGCGAAGGGGTTTACGGTCGCCTCTTCAATGCAACTTCACGGTGACGAGGGGCGTATAGCGCGGTCCCTCCGGAGAGAGTTCCGACTGCATCAGGACGATTTGGTCGACCGGGAATGTGGCGAACTCCGTCTCCGCGTGACGGTCGAGCAGGGCGGACAGCTCCGGGGGAGGACGATGCTTGACCCGCGCGACGGTCACGTGGGCTTGGAAAGCCCGCGGCTCCGGGGCGAAGCCGAATTCAACAAGAGCCCGCTCGACGGCGTGGGCGAGGCTGACAACCGGTTCCGGCGGCGTCATCCCGGTCCAGATCACCGATGGCCGCGACGGCTTGGGGAAGACTCCGAGACCGCGCAAAGTGACGTTAAACGCCGCCGTGCATGAGGCGATTTCATCGAGAAGCGGCCCGATTGGGGCGATCCAACTCACGTCGGTGTTGCCGAGGAACTTGACCGTCACGTGGAGGTTTTCCAACGCGACCGGTTTGATTGGGCGGCCGAGAGCGGCCAACTCCCCAATCACCTCACGAAGGGGAGGCGACGGGGGGACCCGGATGGCGACGAATGCGCGGACGGTGGCGGACATGTTCGGATTTTCCGGTCGTGCTCATCCGCAAGCGATGGCCGGGAGGTGAGAAGCGTCAGTGACAGCTCCCACTGGACGAGTCAACCAATCAACTACTTGGCCACTCCGACGGCGCGGATCTCGCGCATCACGGTGACTTTGACCTCGCCGGGGTAGGTCATCGCTTGCTCGATGGCCAGCGCGATGTCGCGGGCCATTTTCGCGGCTTCGCGGTCGTTGACTTCCTTGGGATCGACGATGATGCGAACCTCGCGGCCCGCCTGGATGGCATAGGTTTGGTTGACGCCGGGGAACCCGTTGGCGATCGCTTCCAGTTCCTCTAGACGGCGGACGTATCGTTCCAGCGTTTCGCGGCGGGCACCGGGGCGAGACGCAGAGACCGCATCGGCGGCGGCAACGAGGACCGTGTAGATGTACTCGGGCCGGATGTCGTCATGATGGCCAGCGGCGGCATGCACGACTTCTTCGCCCTCGCCGTACCGTTTGAGGAGTTCGGCCCCGATCGCCGGGTGTCCCCCCTCCATTTCGTGGTCGGCCGCTTTGCCGATGTCGTGCAGGAACCCGCAGCGTCGTCCCAGCACCCCGTCGAGTCCGAGTTGTTCGGACATCATGCCGGTCAGGTGGGCCACTTCGATCGAGTGCCGCAGCACGTTTTGGCTGTAACTCACACGGAAATTCATCCGCCCCATCAGTTGGGTCAGCTTCTCATGCAGGTTGAAAACCTCCGCTTCCTGGGCCCCTTCCTTGCCCAGCCGCATGATGTGATCGTCCATCTCCTTAGTGGTCTCGGCGACGACCTCTTCGATGCGAGTGGGATGAATGCGACCGTCCTGGATGAGCTTGGCGAGCGAGAGTTTGGCGATCTCGCGGCGGACGTTGTCGAACGCCGAGACGACAACGACGCCGGGTGTGTCGTCCACGATGACATCGACGCCGGTCTCTTTCTCAAAGGCCCGGATATTGCGGCCTTCGCGGCCGATGATGCGGCCTTTCATTTCGTCGTTGGGGATGTCGACGGTGGAGACAGTGGTTTCGGAGGTGTGTTGCGAGGCGTATCGCTGGATCGCCATGCCGACGATCTCGCGGGCCAGTTTCTCCCGTTCTTCCTTGAGGTGGGCTTCGTGCTTCATGAGCACGGCCCCGGTCTCGCTTTGCAGTTGTTGTTCGAGCCGGGTGAGGAGCTTTTCGGTCGCGGCGGCCTTATCGAGACCGGTGATTTTGAACAGTTCGTCCTGTTCCTGCTGCAGCAGTTTCGAGAGTTCGCCTTCGCGGGCTTCGATCGCTTTACCCCGGTCGGCGACCCGCTTCTGCATGGTTTGCAGCATCCCCTCTTTCTTGCGGATGTCGGCCTTCATTTCGTCGAGGGACGCTTCGCGTTTGTCGAGTTTGCGTTCCTCCTGACGCAGCTTCTCGCGGAGCGAGTTGAGTTCGTCGTCCAGTTGCTCGCGGCGTTTGAGCAACTCCTCTTTGGCCTCGATCTCGCGGGTCTTGCGAAGGTTGTCCGCCTCCCGTTCGGCGTCTTCGATGATCTGGTCGCGTGTGCGGTAGGCCGTCCCTTTGAGGAGGCGGTCCACGACAAAGCCGATCGCGACTCCAATCACCAGGCCGATGGCACCGAGTGCGTATTGCATCAAGGCCGTCCTTCTTTGTTGTATGGGGTTGGAGTTCAGCCTTTAGGCTGCAAGCAAAAGCTTGAACTCCAACGCCGATGTTCCGACTGAGCCGCGCCGTTGCAGGCATCAGCGAACTGACGGCGGCAACGAGGCACGGACCGATTGAACAAGCGGCACCGCCACGTTTGACGCGCGACTGCCGACGAACGGCAGTTGGCAAACGGCTGTCACCAGGTGACAGCCGATGGGCGGCGGCAAGGACAAACCCCCATCGTCCGACCACGTCGTGTGGCGGTGGTGAGATGGCCCGACAAGAGCAGGGACAGACGAATCGTCCGAGGCAATTCCCGCTGAGACGATGTCTCCCTGTGGTCTCAAGAGAACGGACAGTGCGTGAGCTCAACGTGAAATCGGATTTGGCAGCCGCCCATCGGCCCCCGTAGCGGCACTCGCCGCTCGGTTGCCTTTCACACGGACGGGAACCCGAACCAGTTGTCGTTTCAGAAAACACCGTCCCAGCCGCATGGCAACTGCGTCCCCCGCAGAATCCCAGCACGTGAGCCAGTCATTGGGCCGGCGCCCATGATTGGCCCGCTGTCCTTCGCACGTTCCGTCTCCGCAAAGCAGGAAGCTGAGTACCCGAATGCAAAGTGCAACGACGTTGGTCAGTGCATGCATGATTGGTCTGTCCGTCGACAGGGGAGGAGCCGTCAAAAGCTGGGGCGACCACGTTGAGCGCCACCGTCGCCGTCTCTCAATCTCGCCAAGCCATCACTCCGCAAGTTCTGATTGTGATGGCAGATGTATTGATCGAACGCCCTCCGGTTCAAGGCCGTGACAACGTCCGATCCCTGATCGTAGCATAGTTGTTGCGGTTTTCAAGGACGCCATTGGGGTCGGTGCAGGGCCATTCAAAGTTTCACTTGGGAGAAAACCGGCCGGGACAAGCTCTCTGGTAACCCGAAGCGTAAGCAAGGGACGAATTGCAAACTCACGTCCGGTTCCTCGCTTACGCTTCGGGTTACCAGGTTGCCCAGATTCAATCTTTGAATGGCCATTGGGGTTGCTGAGCCGTGGAGCGGTGAGTGGCGCGGGAGTTGAGTACTTCAGAGTCTGTCCGGAATCCGGCCCCCCGACGTTCCGCACCTGATGGGAGGGCGAGGCTCCCGCCGAGCCGCGCGGAGTGGGCGGGGTCTGACGATCGCAAAGGGATCGCAGAGATTGGCACCCGCAGGAGAGCGAGTTGCAAGAATTGTGGCCGAATTGTCACGTTGCGGCTTGGCGGGAGCCTCGCCCTCCCGACAAAAACGGGCCTTCAGTTTCTGGAGAGACTCTGAGAACTGTGGACCCCGCCGCTTCGGCCCCGTGCATGACGTGATCGAGTCTCTTCGCTACGATCGGAATCGATGCCGGTTCCCTCTCAACCACTGCCTCGGTCGACGGACAACGCGGAGGTCGTCCGAGAGGTCGCTGCGTGGCTCGAAAAACGGCGAATTGTGCGTACCGGATTGCTCGTCGGGGTTTCCGGGGGGGCGGACAGTGTGGGTCTGCTGCGTGCGATCGATGCGTGCCGGCGATCGTTGTCGCTTGATGTCCGCGTGGCACACCTGGATCATGGTCTGCGTGCGGAGTCCGCCGAGGACGCTCGCTGGGTGCAGCGGCTGTCCGGGCAATTCGGCTTGCCGGCCGTTTACGAACGGGTTGACGTCCCAAAGCTCGCGACCCAGACAGGGCAGGGGATCGAACACTCGGCCCGTGACGCCCGCTACGAGTTCTTCCGCCGCGCGGCGATCGACGGCTGTTGCTCTTACGTTGCAGTCGCTCACACGGCGGACGATCAGGCGGAGACGATCCTGCATCACGTGATTCGCGGCACCGGGCTCGCGGGACTTCGAGGCATGCCCGAATCACGGCCGCTCTCATCGGAGGTGATGCTGATCCGTCCCCTGCTCGGCGTCCCACGGTCTGACGTCCTGGGTTTCCTCGGCAAGTTGCAACAGGATTACCGCATTGATGCATCCAATGACGACGAACGGTTCACCCGCAACCGGCTGCGTCACACGCTGTTGCCGTTGTTGCGGGACGAATTCAATCCGAAAGCGGCCGAGGCCCTCGCGCGGCTCGGTCGTCAGGCCGGCGAAGTCCATCGGCTCGTCGAGAACCTGGCGAGCGCGCTGTTGGAGTCAGCGATCGTTGAGCGACAGGATGATCGCGTGGTGCTGGCGTGCCCCGTGCTGCGAGATGCGGACCGGCACCTCGTCCGCGAAGCGCTGCGTCTGCTCTGGACCGACCAGCGATGGCCCCGCCAGCGGATGGGCTTCGACGACTGGGACCGGCTGGCGATGCTTGCCCAGTCCGGCCGATCGTCAAAGTCACTCGACCTGCCGCACGGAATACGGGCCGAGCAGCGCGGCTCTACGATGGAGTTGCAACGCCCTGCCGGAACATGACGCGCCCCCTGCGGACGGGCACTGCGCTTGGCGTGCTCGTTCGTCCGGGAACGCCTTGGCGAGTCTTCCGGGGATTCATGGTCGTCGGGGAACCTGTTTTTTTTGATCCGTCAACGGGCCGACCTGCTTTCGCCGGTCCGCCATTGCATTTAGGATGTGTCTCTTGCTGAAAACCTGTGATGACAAACCCCAAAAAATGAATGCAGCCTTGAAGACGTGGGAATCACGCCGGAACAAAGCCGCCCGCTTATCGCGGCCAGCGTTCGAGAACGCAGAGACTCCTGCGTTCACAGTCTGAGGCTGGCTGCTGAGATCTGACCGCTGAAAGCTGATTGCTGACAGCTTGACATCACCGTGCTGAGGGGAGACGAACTTCATGAGTAGCGACAACCAGAACGGGATTGCCCCGAACGCCCATCGGCTGTTGTGGGCCGGATTCATGGCCATCCTGGCAGCCGGAGTCGGCTTTTCCGTGCGGGCGGGCATCCTGGGCCAATGGGCCGAGCAGTTCGGGTTCACAATGACCGAACTCGGGGCAATTACCGGCGGCGGCTTGACTGGGTTCGGAATCGTGATCATCGCCGCGTCTCTCGTGGCAGACAAAATCGGCTACGGGAAGCTGATGGCCATGGCGTTTGCGCTCAACTTCATTTCTGCCGTCATCACCCTGGCGGCACCGATGGCGTTTGCGTCGGGAGGCAAGGAGGCTGCCTTCTGGTGCCTGTCAGGGGGGATGTTTCTGTTTTCGATTGGGAATGGACTGGCGGAGGCCGTAGTGAATCCGCTCACCGCCGCGCTGTTTCCGAAGAACAAGACCCATTATCTGAACATCCTCCATGCGGGATGGCCGGCAGGACTCGTGCTCGGAGGACTCGCCTCAGCGATGATGGCCGCCAAGGTCGACGAGTCCGGCAGCCTTCTGGAGCGGGCCGTCGACTGGAAGATTCAGATGTCGCTGTACCTGATTCCGGTGGTTATCTTCGGGTACTTGCTGATGGGTCAGAAGTTTCCAAAGTCCGAGGCGGCTGCAGCCGGCGCGACACTTGGCCAGATGGTCGGCACACTGTTCGCCCCGCTGATGATTATGCTCCTCATTATCCACGCGATGGTGGGCTACGTGGAACTGGGGACCGATTCCTGGATCGCGAAAATTACCGGATCGATCATGGCCAGCCCGGCGAAAGGACTCACGCTGTTCGTTTACACATCGTCGCTCATGTTCGTGCTTCGCTTTTTTGCCGGTCCCATTGTCCATCGGATTTCCCCGCTCGGTCTCCTCTTCATGAGCGGCATTCTGGGGGCCGTGGGCCTGACGTTGCTGGGGAACGCCACGACCGTTGTGGCCTGCGTCCTCGCTGCGACCGTCTATGCACTGGGCAAAACGTTCCTCTGGCCAACCATGCTGGCTGTCGCCTCTGAGCGGTTTCCGAAAGGTGGTGCGGTATCAATCGGCATGCTGGGCGGCGTGGGCATGCTTTCCGCCGGTCTGCTGGGTGGGCCAGCCATCGGCTTCCAACAGGACTCCCACGCCTCCCATGAACTGCAGGCGAAGTCACCCGACACCTACGAGCGGTACAAGGCCGACGAGGCCAGCCGCTTCCTGGGCTTCAGCACCGTGGGACTCAACGGTGCCAAGGTTGGCGTCCTGGAGGACGACGGCAAGGAACTCAACCGAGTCGGCGAATTGCTCAAGTCCGAGAACCGGGAGGATCCGAACCAGGCGAGCCTGTCCCAGTGGTGGGATGGCGCATCTGAGCACGCCGCTGAGGACAAACCGGTCGTCCAGCACGCAAAGATCTACGGGGGCCAGACAGCACTCAAACTCACCGCGTACGTTCCGGCGATGATGGCGATTCTGTACCTTTGCCTGATCATCGGCTTCAAGATGACCGGAGGATACAAGGCGATCCACTTGGAGGATTCGCCCGAAGCGCTCGGCTCCGGTGAGAGCTGAGCCGACGCCGGGGTTTTCCAGGTGCCCGAACTTACGTTTGGTCGGACATGACCGTCTCGCCGCACATTTCAAATGTGCGGCGAAACGTCCGGCGACCGGCTCACTTTTCCGGGTTGCGGTAGCGGGCGCTGGCCTGTTTGAGGAACCGCTGCTCGTCGGGAGTCAGCGCGTCCATCCCCTGCTGATGCACCTTCTCCAGGAGCGCATCGAGCCGCGACTCGGTTTCTACGCGCTCCTGCTGTTCCTGTTCGAGCTTCTTGAGGCGCCGCTTCTCACGCCACTGCTCGACCATGCCGGGCCGCCGCGGCCGCTCGCCGGCCCCCTGTTCGAGGCTCGTATAGCCCTGCGAGAAATCGTAACCGAGAAACGAATCGTCGTACGAGTCGGACATCTGCCGCTGGATCGATTCCAGCAGGTTGAGAATCAGGATGAACGAAGACAACGTCACCAGCGTAATGCCCACCGCCGGGTCGATCGTATAACCGATGATCCCCAACAGCACGGCCGCGACCATCGCCGTCCAGAAGCTGACCGTGCGGACAACGGCCGCGTCCCACCATTGCGAGAGCACAATTTGTGTCATGCGGCCGCCGTCCATCGGATAAACCGGCAGCAGGTTGAGGTACACAAGCTTCACGTTCAGTGAAAACATGAGCACCGCCAGCGTCCGCGGCAGGTTGCCGTCCAACGAGACCGGCGGCAGCACGACCGGATGGAAGCATTCCGAAAGCATCCCGGAGGAGAGCACCGCCGGCAGCATGAGCGCCGCGAGCAGGATGTTCGCCAGCGGGCCGGCGGCAACGGTCAAAATCTCGCTCCGAAACGACGGTCCCGGCTGACAGAACGCCAGCCCCCCCGCCGGCCAGATCAGAATCTCCTCGGCATCCCCTCCGGTCCAGCGGGCACCGAATACATGGAAAAACTCGTGCACCAGCACACTGACCAGCAGCAGCAAGGCACAGATCGTGCCCAATTGCAGCCCCAGCCGCGCCCACAGCACGATCAGCGCGATGGGGAACCACACGCTCATCCGCACGGATGTCTGCAGCCAGACCCCGAGCGGGAACGAGAGGAACAGCGGGTTCTGACGGCGGTCCATCGTGAGCGCGCTGAAAAAACGGGACAGCGAAACGGAACGCCGGCGGATCGGCGAGCCTGTTCATGCTACCAACCGGCCGATGCGGTGGCAATTTGAGTTGGCAGCGATCCAGGGCCATTCAAAGATTGAAGCTGGGCAACCTCGTAACCCGAAGCGTCAGCGAGGACGCGAACGTGAGTTAGCGATTCGTCCCTCGCTGACGCGTCGGGTTACCCTTTTGCGTGTCCCGGTCGGTCTTCTCCAAAGTCGGTCTTCTCCAAAGTGAAACCTTGAATGGCCCTGGGCAGCGATCGTCCCGTCCGTTATGAGTGGAGAGAACGAGTTTCCCAACGAAACGCATCACCCGGAGCCATTTCCGTGATTAGCCTTCACTCGCATCGTCCGATTCGCTCCTTGAGATCACACGGCCGACCCACCTGCGGTTCGGTTTTTCTCGCCCTGCTGGGAGCCGTGTTGTTTGGCTCGTTGGCGGCTGACGCTGCTGATGACGGCTTGTCTCGAGAAGTCGTCGTCCCCGCCGTGTCCGACGCCCCCGGACCGTACCGGCATCCGTGCATGTTCGACGAACTCGACAACGGCGACCTGTACGTCGTGTACTACGGCGGAGCCGGGGAGTACGAAGGCGACACGGCGGTGTACGGTTTCCGCAAGGAGAACGGGACTGACATCTGGTCCGAGCCGCAGGTCATCGCCGATACGCCGGGGCTCTCCGAGGGCAACGCCGTCATCTGGCAGGGACCCCAGGGCGTCGTCTGGCTGTTCTATCTGACCCGTTACGGCGAAACCTGGTCGAATTCCCGCATTAAGTACAAGACGTCCTCCGATGGCGGACACACCTGGACCGACTCGCGGCTGTTGTCCTTCGAGGAGGGCCTGATGGTCCGCGGCCATCCCATCGTGCTCAACGACGGCGACTACCTGTTTCCCGTCTACCACGAAAAGGGCAACGACAAAGAGTCCGTCGGCGCCGACAGCACCTCGTTGTTTTTCCGCTACGATCCCGAGACAGGGGAATGGGCGGAGACCAACCGCGTCCATTCACGTTTGGGGAATATTCAGCCGTCCGTGGCACAGATCGGCGCCAATTTTCTCGTCGCCTATTCGCGGCGAGGCGGCGGTTACGGACCGCTGGCGGATGGGTTCCTCGTCCGCACCGAATCCCGTGACGGTGGTCGCACCTGGAGTCCGGGCGAAGATTCGCAGTTTCCCAACCCCAACGCGGCGACCGACCTCATCCGTTTGAAGAACGGCCACCTGCTGCTCGTCTACAACGACAGCAACCAGGGCGTGCGGATGCCGCTGACAATCGCCATTTCCACCGACAATGACCGGACCTGGGCGTTCAAGCGGGACATCGTCACCGGCAAAGGGACCGCCGCCTATCCGGTCGCCGTCCAGACCGCCGACGGCAGAATCCACGTTATGTATACGTCGCACCAGCGGCAGCAGATCAACCACATCGTCTTCGACGAATCAGCGATCCTCAGTCATCCGACCGACTGACTTTGGGGCACCCGGCAGCGGTGCGCCTGGCAGCGGGGGCGTGCGAGCATGAAGGAACGGTTGCGATCCGCGAATTCCGTCCTGTTCGGGCAGATGCTGCTCGTCGGCCTGTTTCTGGGGCTGAGCAGCCGGCTGCAGCCGGCGCTCGTTCCCGACACGCCGCTCTACACGGACTTCTCCTGGGAATCGCCGGCAGCCGTGCTTGGCAACATCCGGGCACCTGGTTACGCAGCATTTCTGAGGGCCGTCGCTCCGGGAGAGAACCGGCGGTTCGTTCCCGTTGCCCATTACATCGCGTTTTGTCTTGCCGTGTTGCTGTTCGCGGCGGGGCTCAAGCAGTTGGGCATCGGCGCTTGGCCACGAATGTGGGTGGCCTCCGCCCTGCTGTACGCCAACATCTTGCACGGTTACCTGATGACCGTCGCCTCCGACACGTTGGCCGCTGCGCTGGCGGTGGCCAGTGTCGGCCTGTTGTTTCTTTCGCTGAAGAACCGGCGGGCTCTGGTTCCCTTCGCGGTGTGTGTGATGGCGGCCTATCTCGTCCGACCGGCGTATCTGTCGCTCGTTGTGCAATTGCCGGCGCTCGGCTTCGCCATCGTCCAATCGCGACGTGCCCAACGCCCCTCGGCTGGCGAGCTCATCAGGACGGCGGTCGTCCTGGCGTCTGTGACACTGATCCCGCTGATCGCTTACTGCACGCTGCGGAGTGTGATTGTCGGCCGCTTCGGCGTCGTGGCGTCGGGGGGCTTCAACATCATCGGCATCGCCGGACAATTCCTCGACGAGGAGATGGCCGGTTCGCTCCCTGGCGACTTGCGACCTCTCGCCCAATACGCGCTCACGCATGCTCCGCCGGAGGAAGGGGACCCGTCGGTGCTGATGACCGACGCCCCGGTGCTGAACTATCAGCGGATCGAAAACCGCTACGACCGCACGATCTGGGACATCTTCTACCCGGCGGCTGAGCAGACCGAATCGTCAGCCGTGACGTCCGTCAACACACGGTTGCGGCGATTGGCCCAGGAGATCATCCGCCAGCGGCCGACGATGTACGCTGTGTATCTCGCGAAGGCGCTGCGGAGAGCGGTCTTCAAGATCGTGGGAGACACCGTCCTCAACCCGTACTGTTTGAGCCTGTGCCTGTTGATTACGGGGGTCGAGTTGTTCCGCATTCTCACGCCGACACAGTATGGAGCCGCGGGCGGCGGGGACAGGAGCGAAGCGGCGGATGCCAGGGCAGCGGGTGCCAGGGTCAGGAGCGAAGCGGATGGCCCTGCTGCCACCGGTCCGGGTCTTCCCGTTGGTCAGACCCGGCCAACCGGAAAGGGTGTCGAGGCCGCTTATGCAACTGGGCAGGGGAGTGGACCGCGATACGACCTGCTGTCGCTGATGACGTTGACCGCGCTCTCGTACGCCGCATTTCAGATGGCGGTCGTGATTCTCGTTTGCCCGCCGCTCGGCCGCATGACCGACGCCATGTCCCTATTCGCCCCGGCCCTGCTGATGGCGTTTCTCGTCGACCGTACGGCCCCACTTGTTCGCCGGTGAACAACCGGGTAGCACACGCGTTGGCTCAACCCGTGCGACCCCCGCTTCGCCAATGATCGCCGTCAGCAGCTTGCGGTTTCGCCGATGTCCTCGCTCCACAGCTCGGGCCGTTCCCGGATAAACCGCTCCATCATCGCCACGCAACGCTCATCATTGAGCACACGGACATCGACGCCCTGCGAGCGGACGTAATCTTCCGGTCCCTGAAACGTGCGGTTTTCGCCGACGATCACGGTGGGAATCTTGTACAGCAACACCGCCCCGCTGCACATGGCGCACGGCGAAAGCGTCGAATACAACGTCGCCCGCCGGTAGTCTGCCGCGCTCAATCGCCCGGCGTTTTCCAGGCAATCCATCTCCGCGTGCCGAATCACACTCCCCCGCTGTACCCGCTGATTGTGCCCCCGACCGACGATCTGGCCGTCAATCACGAGCACCGACCCGATCGGGATGCCCCCCGCATCGAGTCCCTTTTGTGCCTCGGCAATCGCGGCATCCAGAAACTGACCCTGCATGGCTGGAGCTCCGTGAATGTCGTTCCGGTTCTCTGAATCGTACTCATCCAGCGCGCCATGTCACCGGAGGGCTCGGCGCGGAAACCTCTTACATGTCCTGCTGATACTGCTCAGGCCGGTTTGGTACCAATTCGAGTTCAATGCCACCGACGACGCCGGCGATCAGATTGTACAAGCCTGCGCCGATGATGCCGGCGATGAAACCGAGAACACCGTAGAAGACTGGGAGGAGCACGATTGCGCCCACACCAAACACGAGCTCTCCCGGTCCCTGCCGGCCTCCACCAAATGCGAAACCGGCCACCGCCAGTAACGAAAAGACGCCGCCAATAAGGAACCCCAGCAAGGCGTACAGGCACCCCAGAAGCTTGCCGCACGACAGAACCCCAACGCGTCGCAGAATCATCATGAGTCTCCCCTCGGATGGCCGAACGAACGGGCAGCATGCCGGTCACAACCGACAAGACAGCACGGGCGGCCATTGCACCACCTTCCTGTCGGTGGGTCAAGCGATGCGATTCCCATCCGTCAGTGCAGCAGCCCAAACACTGTGTGATACAGCAGGCCTTCGCCGCGCGACTCTCACCAGAGCCATGACCAATAGCGCAAACCCGAGCAGCAACAGCGCCGGCGGTTCAGGGACCGCTTGGGAGGCGCCGTAGATCGCCTGGATGCCGGCGATGTCGTCCGCGTGCAGCGTTCGCCGAGCGCCCATGTAGCTGGCCTCCATCACAGATCCCGCAACCGGCGAGTGGTCCAGCCCCAAACTGTGTCCCAATTCGTGGAGCAGCACCGTCGGCAGGTCAACATCGGTGTCAAAGAAGGGATCAAAGCCCACGTCGGTTGGGTCGTCGACCCAAAGCTGGTCAGGATTGAGATGCAGATCACCGCCAAGAGTCCCGCCGGCGCCGTCAGTGGCCTCGGTTCCGGGAGTCGCAGCGTGCGCGAGTGTGAACAGTTGGTCGAGCAGAGAGTCAAAGGCCCACGCAGTAATCCGAATGTCGCCGAGTTGGCCGCCGCCCGCCTCCGACGCCCCGGCGTTGACGCCGCCGTCTGTGACTTGGCCCAGATTCGTGAATCCCGACGCCGCTGCCCAAACGTTGAGCGCCGCATCGATCATCCCCTGGATGGTCGAGAGTGAGAATCCGAGCGATGTGATCACGACAGTCGTGTTGGCTCCGTGCGTCATGTCCGCCCCGCTGGCGTCGCTGAAGCCGGCCCCCATGATGCTCCACGTCGCCCCTCCGGGCGTGCCGGGGATCGCAGCCGCCGAGAAAATCGATGCGGTGTTCGCTCCCGGCTCCCACTTCGAAGGGACGGCCGGCAGCTCGAAGCTCGCAACGGCCAGTTGGCTGCCCGGCGGGACCATGTCAGCATGGATCGCGACCGGCATCGGCAGGCAGGCGACGACCGTCACAACCGCAAGTTGCCGGGCGCTCATTGTCGATGATCCTACTGCAGGCTAGGTTAGCTTCTTCCCCCCCGGCAGTATGTCGGCATGGTCGTCCGAATTCAATCAGACGTCCTTGTCGCCGCACGATCTCGTTGCCAGGAAACGCCCTGGATCGTTGGCGACGGAACCGGGGTCAGCGATCCGCTCACCCGGGGAGTGTCTTCAAGTCGCACAGCAGAGTGGGGATTCCAATGGATGGCAGCTGCCCGGCATGACGGTTGCGATCCGCATGGGGCACAAAAAAAGGAAATGCCGCTGTGTTGGCCACAGCGGCATTTCCGGATTCGTTTTGACCTGGTGAGGCCCCTCAGGGCTTCGGGTCAGGTCTCGTTCGGGTCAGGTCTCGTTCGGGTCAGGTCTCGTTCGGGTCAGGTCTCATCCAATGGGTTGCCACCGGCCTGTCCCCCGGCGGGAACCTGAACCTCGGCTTTCGGGACATCAAAGTCCTTCGTCGCCGACTCCGTGGGGAGTTCGATTTCGGTTTGCCAAGCTCCCTTCCAGAGCCGTTTGCCTTCGGCTCCTCCGGACCCTTCGTCCGCAAACCCGGTGATCGTGGCGGTAAACTTCCCGCCCTGGTGCCCTTTACCCGACTGGCTCTCGTAGTATCCGTCGTCGATCGAACAGGCGGTCTTGTAACCGGTTTTCTTGTCCTCGAAGACAATCATCCCGTAGGGGACCGGCTGCCCGTCGAACGTGATAGTCCCAGAGACGTCGTAGCGCGTGGGGCCATCGCTGTCCCCACCGCACCCCGCCGCACACGCCGCCAGCAGGGCGGCGCATACGAGGTTGCGGGCAAACGAATCCGAAGGAAGACTTCGGTCCTTCATCAGAATTCTCCAATAATCATGCTGTCGGCTCTCGGCCCCAGCAACCGGTAGGTACCCAGGTCCATGTTCTCGCTGAGGAAGGTCGCTGACCCGTCCCCGAACAACATGTGAGCCCCACCGGTGTGCCAGCTGCTATAAGCCATCATTTGCTGCGTATGGGCACGGGCGGCTCCGCCAATGGCCAACGCCTGGGCGTGCGTGTAGGTGAACGTCGGGTTGTTGATCCCGTCGAACGTTGCGGTCAGCGAACTCCAGTTGGGACAGCAACTGTTGTGGGCCCGGGCTCCGGCTGCCCA
>JAJDEI010000012.1 GCA_029259845.1 Planctomycetaceae bacterium
CGAGAATCTCCCGCCGATCCCGTGGCGGACGTCCGGTGTTCGCCGGCAGCGGAAATATATCCCCGATCAACTTCCATTGTTCATCCGTCAGTCGATGCCGAACCATCCTTGGTCTCCTCCCTGAAATTTCGCCCGCAGCCAAAGTCTGACCGATCACGAATTCCCAGGGAAGATGAGTTTTCCGACAAAGCCTAAGTCTGCATGGGCCTCGTCTTTCGGTTCCGGTCGAGACTTGAGCGATGTCTTGATCGCCTTGATTTGAGGAGAGGCTTCGCGCAGCAACCGTTGAACCTCATCGGCGGTGAACAGCTTGTGCCCACCAGATGCACGGTGCTTCCGCATAACGTGCTTGGATGGTTTCCTGAATTCCGGGCCGAACCTCACCGGCTTGTCAATCAACCCCGCTTCGTAGCCATACTTGAACACGGTGCGGACACGTTGGATTTCGTTGCCGAGCCTCACCGGGCCGTATTGCTCCGCGAGGTCCGCCCGCAATGACTCGAAATCATCCGTCGCAAGATCATCGACCAAGCGAGTCTTTCCAAACGAGGAAACCAGCCGATCCGTGGTGGACGTGTACTCCGCCAACGTGCGAGCCGTGATTTCTCCTGCACGATCGGCCTGAGTTTTGGCGGTGTAGAAACGATTGCACAAGTCGGCGATCGTCAATTCTCCCCCCGCCTTGCGGGGTGTCCGTCCCGCATGAAGGTCGTCGGCCTGGGCCTTGTAGAGTTCGAGGGCTTCCTTCCAACCGTTCCCCTCAACCGGCGTCAGCTTCCCGTTGACGACCCTGGCCCATTTCCCAAAGTAGTGAATCTTGCCCTTGATCTTCTTTTGCCAAGCACCGCTGGCGTGGGGAGTGAGCGGAAAATCAGGATACGGAACCGTCGGACGGCCTGGCTTCCATGTCCGCTTCCGTGGCTTGTTGGACTTGCGTGACTTGGCCTTGGCTGGCTTGGTGGACTCCTCGCTGCCGGCTTGTTCGGCTTGGGATGCTTTGGCGATGATGGCCTCCTCAAGCTGCTTGCGTTGTCGGTTGTTCTCCTCCAGGTCCGCTTGGAGATGTTCAAGGTCGGGAGCGGTTTTCCGCGAACGCCGGGACGTGGTAGACTTGTCTCTCATGGCATCGACTCCGTGTCACAATGGCCGGTCGGTGTCTCCCTCCGGTGGTTGCATCCACCGGGGGGACTTTCACTACCCCGTGAGTGTATTGGTAGTTGAAACGGTCGTAGAGCGAACGGGAAGCGGGATCGGGAAACCACAAGAATCCCAAAAAAGGAAAGTAGAAACGAATAGCCCCCGTAGCTCAGTCGGATAGAGCATCGGTTTCCTAATTCACGGACGGCACGTCGCGATTCTCGGAAACCCCTTGTTTTCTCGGATGAAACGCAATTCTCCGGTTGCCCAAAAGGCACCCAAAGGGGCCAAACCTGACACCCGCAGGTGTCACTGACACCCGCTCGCTCAGTCGCATGGCCGCGATTCACAGAAGCCGTTGAACCGGCCCCCCACGCTCGCGTCTCCCATCGACCCACGCCCCCCGTCGACCGTTGAGACGTCCCGCCCGCGAACGCACCACGGGCGATTCTGGGGCATCTGGCTGGGGCGTGATGCCGGCCGCTCACACTCGACAGCACGCGGCGGAGGAAGCGAAGGCACTGCGACGCTGCCCATCTCGCGGATCCAATAACGCCCGTTCTGGCGATGATGTCTATCTTGCGGATCCCATCGTCACGATTAACGATGACGACCGCCGCACATTTCGGACGCGGTGACGAATACTCAACTGGACTTCACTCAATCGCAAGGTTGTGTGATGGTTTCCTTCCGACCTGCCCGGCGCTTGGGTTCCGAGATGTCCAGACAACCCCAGTTTCGGCGAGCCCTGAAGTTCGCGCGTGAGACTGACGCGGAGATGAAGGCAACCTGATGTCCGATCCGATCCGCGTCGTGCTGTTGCCGGAATCGGTGGCCCGGAAGTTGACGCAGATTGTGGAACGAGAGGACGTCCTGACCGAGCCGATGTCCCTTGCGAAGCTCGACGGCTGGTTCGACGTCAGCCGCGCCAAGATGCGGGCGATCCTTCCCCACCTCGACGCAGTTAAAGTCGAAGGCTTGCATCGTGTCCCACTCGCGAAGATGCCGCCCAAGTATTTGAGACGGCACGACTTGCTCTGACAGTTTCATCCGAAGCATGCCAAACCTGGTCGTTTCTGGTCATAACTGAAAAGCCGGCATCCGTGGCTGCCGGACGTGTCGCTATAACCCGCCTGCTGGAGCGTCCAGCGAACTCCCCACAAGCCCGAGGAACGAGAGCATGCTCGCAACACAACGGCGGCTGGTCCCGCCCGATGAGGCGGCGCTTGTTCTGTCGCTCACGACCAGACGTTTCAATCGGCTGGTCCAGGAATGTGAGGACCTCCCCCGGGTGACACTGCCGAACGGGGACGTGCGCTTCGATCCCGAGGAACTCCTGAAGTGGGCCAAGGCAACGGGTTAGAACAAGCTTGGGTCCTTCCGAGGCACCTGCGACGGCGCGGCGGCATCTGCTTTTCGCGCCTTTTTGTCCGAATGGCATGAAATATCGGACCACCACCACACTTTCCCATGACAACTCTCGACCAAGCCCGTTCGGCGCTCGCGGAGGCGCACGCGCAATTGTCCGCGAACGTCCTGTTGATTGAGCGGGCGTTGCCGTTGCTGCGGGACGTGGAAAGTCTCATCGCGGCCGGCGGGTCGGACGTGCTGCGGGAGTTGTCGGACGATGAGGCGTTGGCCGTGCGCGCGGCCGTTGTGTACGTGCTGAACGTCAAGCAAGTCGGCCTGGCCGAACGCGCCGTCGTCACGGCCGTCGCCGAAACCAACTGAGGGCATCATGGCAGACATCGAATACGACTTCGCGGCCGACGTCAGCGCGGCCGACCGGGCGATCGCCAAACTCGAATCGAAGATTGAGAAGCTGGAGCGTCAACTCAAGTCCAACGCCCGCACCAGCCGCAAGGGCGCCAACTCCGCGCAGTCGGATTTCCAGATGATGGTCAGCGGCGCCGCTTCGGTGGCTGGGGGGATCGGTGTCATCTCGGTCGTCACACGCTCTGCCCAACTGGCGGTCGGCGCGCTCCGCGCCGAATATCAGGACCTGGTCGAGACGCAGAAAGCGTCGGCGGCCGCCCAGCGGACATTTTCACAAGCGTTTGACTCCGCGCTGCTGAACTTGGGACTGGGACCGGAAGCCACGCCGCAGAATCTGCAACGGATGATCGACCGGATCGGCGACGCCACCAGAGCGCAACCGGTCCAAATCGCGAACGTGCTCTCAACCGCCCTATCAGCAAGAGGGAACTTGACGATCGCTGACGTGGAAGAAGCGGCAACCGCGTCGCTGTCACTGACGAAAAATGTCCCTGAAGCTCAGGCTCCGCTGACTGGGGCGGTGCTCGACCTGCAAAAACTGATTGACGGCGTCACGGGCAAAGATGCCCTCGGCTTCTTGTTGTCGACCGGCACGGTGGCGCGCGTGACGAACCCGGCGTTCCTTGCGGAAAACATCGCGCCGGCCATCACGAATATCGCGGCCACGGGAGGAGACACGCCGAAGCAGGGTGCCGCGCTGGTCGCCGCGATCAGCACGGCGATTAGCGACAGCACCGGAGCGATCTCCGGCACCGCCGGAATCAATCTCGACGCGGCTCTCGAAAAAGCGTTTCCGGACTTGCCGGACATCGAGGCACGGATCAACTTTCTGCGGAGCGACCAGGCGGCCAGAGAGAAGTTTGTTTCGGAGACGTCGTTTCGCGCCAAGACGGCGAAACCAATCGAACAGATCCTCACGCCGGGCACGAAGTTCGCGAAGATTTTCGACGACTTCCTCACCCAAATCGTACCCGTGAAGGAGGGCGAAGCGGCGTTCGAGAATAAAAGCGCCCAGTTCAAGGGCACGGCTTTTCGGTCAAACCTCGATTTGCAGGATACTTTCAAGTCTATAGAAGCCCGGCTCAAAGTCAGTGACACCGAAGGCGCCCGTGTGTCGATCGCAAGGGAAGGGCTTCAGGACATTCTGACGGCCGTCGGAGTCGGCCCCACTTCCCGGAAGATCGCACGGGCGTCCTTTGAACGGCGCGTCACGTTCGGCGCTCAGGACGCGCTCGGTTCGGTCGTCAACGATTTGGAAAGACGGTCAGACCGGTTTCAAAAATCCGTTGCCGTCGTTGGTCGCCGATGCTGTCCTGACAAACAAACCCACAGCGGACGGGCTCCTACAGGCTGAGAAACTCGACACTGTGATCGAAGCCTTGCACGAACTGCTCGGAGAACAGAAGCAGGCCAACAAGATCGCGGAACGCCAGCCGCCGGCCGCACGGGTCAACCGCGCTGCGAACGTGGAGTGACCGACAGCAACCGTCGGTTGCGAGAACCAAACCTCACATGCAAGGAAGCTAACATGGGAATCTTCACGACGCTCAAGAAACTGTCCGGCGAAACACAGCAACAGGCATCGGAGGCGTATCAGGACCTGGTGCGCGTGTCAGCCGACGACGGTAAGTACGACACGGATAAAGCCGTCCAGGTCATCAAAGAGGCCGACAGAAACTTCGATCAGTTCACGACCGATGTCGACCGCATGGTTCAGCGGATTGCGGATGCCAAAGCTCTCCATGTCGCTCTCGCAGAAATCGCCGATTATGGACCCGCTCAGCAGCGAAGCGGGGAACTTGATACGGAGGCGGAAGTGGAAATCGACGCCATCCACAACAAGTACCAGAAAATCCGCGAAGAGGAACGGCTCGGCGAGCGACTCTTGGAGACACGCCACTCACGCTTCATGAACACGAAGTTCGAGGTTGCCAAACGGCTGCGGGAAACTGCCGATCCGGCAATCGAAGCTGAAATCGAGGATCTCAATACGCGGCTTCACGAGCACGAACAGCACTGCAAGTCGCTCAGGAAAAAAATCGAATTGCGTGGTCATGGCATTCAGGACTTGGAGCGGCAACTCTCTCGCGTTGGGTCAAGATCCGAGGCACGTGAACTGGAAGCGAAGCTCGACATTTTTAAAACCAGACAGCAGCAACTCCAGGCCGAACTCCGAAAAGCCCAGACGACTGAACAGCAAGCCCTGCGGGACAAACTTGAGGCGTTGTTTGAGAAGCAACTTGTCCCCTGAAGCAGCCGCGAAAAACCTCTGGACCTGCGCGTGCGATTGGCGAGCTAAGTGCACGGAGATGATTCGCCTCATCGATCCGCACTCGGCCACAAGGCCGGTCTACCTGCTCGACCGCAACGATGGCATCGGCGTATTCGACCCGCGAGCAGTCGATGCGCTCGCCATCACGGGCGTGTTTTTCTCAGAACGTTTCCGGCCGCTGCTCGAACGCCGTGGCGATTATGATGGACCGGGGTTCGTTGCGATTCTCGACACGGCGCGGATTGGGGATTGGCTGGTGTGGCAGGGGATCGTGTTGCACGAGTACGTGCACGACGTCCAGTTTCGCGACTTCCAGAAAAGATTGCTCGCTGGCGATTGCGATCCTTCGGTGATGGCAGATTTCAAGTCTGCCGCGGACCTCGGCAAGCCCTGCCCAGTGGCCACCGCGTTCGACCAGGAGTTGTCCTATCACTGCGGCCACTTCATCCGGTTGGCGATTCATGCGGCAGCCCGAGCGGAGCAATGCGGGTGGCTCGGCGACACCTGGTACGTTATCAACCCGGAACAATATCATCTCTCAGACGTCCGCGAGTACGAGCGGGCACTGGGAGACGAACCCCAGCGGCTGGCCGACCTGCCCCTCAGCGAGGTGGACAAGCTTCCCCCGCCGGCAGCGTATCAGGACTTCGCCGCCGCCGACGTTGAGAACGCGAAGCGGCGGTACACCGAATGGCTTGCGCAGTCAGTCTCTCCGCAGTGCGAGGATGAAATCGCCAATATGGACGAAACACTCGCGAGTCTGTCCGAGGCCAGCACCCATTTGGCTGCGAACTCTCCCGAGAGCCACAACGGAGACCGCTCGTGCCAAGCTGTGGTTTCTGAGGTGTCCCGCTCTCGCGATTCTCGCGACAATTCCCGCATGATCGAAGACTGGCTGCAACCGCAGGTGCCGTATCGGCTATGCGATCTGGCTGAGTGGCTGTCGCTGCCGACCGAGCCGATCAGAATCGCGGCTCTTGCGGGTGAGGTACGTTCGCTCGGCGAGGGGCCGTTCTACCTCACGGTCATGGGCATGGACATGATCGACTTCGTCCGAGAGCACGATCTTCCCTTCGAGGTCACCCCCGAGGGCCGCCGCGCGCTGGGTGACATTGACAAATCGCCGCCGGGAGGGTTTCATAGGCATCAGAAAGACGGGACGAGCGGAAAACGACAAAGCACTCCGCCCGCCCCTGACCACAACTCGACACCCTTAGGAGACCGAGTCATGGCTGCTCAGAAGTCTACACGTTCTGCTGCGCGTTCGCATCACCCCGCTGCCCCGGTTGAGCTGATCCCGATCGAACGGATCATTCCCGGACCCAACCCCCGCGAAGCGTTCGACGAAGAGCGGCTCCGCTCGCTGGCCGATTCGATTCTACAGGTCGGCCTGATCGAACCGATCGTCGTCCGATTGCAGGGCGAGGACTACGAAATCGTCTGCGGCGAACGGCGGTACCGGGCCTGCCAGTTACTCGAGCGCGACAGCATCGAGGCCACCGTCCGCGACCTGGCCGACAAGCAGGCCGCCGAACTGCGGTTGCTCGAAAACCTCGACCGGGAGGACCTCAACCCTCTCGAAGAGGCGTCCGCCCTCCGCCAACTCCGCGAGCTGGGGCATGACGTCGCTTCGCTGGCAAACATCGTAAGGCGGACGGAGGACGAAGTTGCCCAGCGGGAAGCCCTGCTCACTCTGCCTGAGTTCTGGCAGGACCGCATTCGCACGGGCAAGCTGTCCGCCCCGGCGGGCCAATATCTGCTCGACTGGTTGGACTACCCGGACGTCCTGTCCGCGATGGAGTCGCACGCCGCGAAGTGGCCGATGCCGCTCACCGAATGGAAGCGGTACCTCCACGACACCGTGATGTTGCTCAGCCGCAACATGGACCCCGACGCCCCGGACGGCCCGCTGTTCGATCCAACGGCGGAGGAACGGGAACGGCTCGACTGCCGAACGTTCAAAACCTCTCCCCGCAATACCCACTGCCGGGCGTTCAGCGTCACGCTTTGGGACCGCTTGCAGGACCAGGCCGAAGCCGAAGGGGATGCCGAGACGACGTCCCCCGTATCCGCCAACGGCCAGCCCCGGTCACTCGCCGAGATGGCTGAGCAGGTGGGCGATGCTGACCCCGACGGCGAACTGGAAGCGGTCCACGACGCCGCTTTCTGGAACCGGCTCTCAGACTGGAAGGCCAACTGGCTCCGTCAGCTCATCGCCCGGCGGCTGGCGGACTGCGACCTCGACGAACTGGCAGGCTTCTGTGAATTGCTGGCCGTCGAACCGGAGGACCAGTGGACCCTCAGCCGTGGGTTCCTGCAGCTTCACGACAGCCGGCAGCTCGATGCTCTGTCGGAAGAGTTATCGGTCGACATCTCCGACGCCGAGAACGCGGACGAAGTGAAGGCGATCCTGTTGCACGTCCAGCCGGAGGCGATGCCGGAGACGGTCCGCACGCTGGAAGAACGGAGCACGGCCGACACCGTCAGCCACTGACGTCACTCCCGACACTCACCGTCCCCGGACCGTCCGTGGGCGGGTTCTGTTCACCCGCCGGGAGTGACCCCCATGACCGCCACGCTCACGCTGCGCGAAGCGTTCCAACAATTCCTGCTTCACGATTTGTCGGCAGTGCAGCCGTCAACAATCAGAGCGTACCGCTGTGCCCTCGATGACTGGGAGCATCTCACCTCCAACCCGCCCATTGGCAGAATTCGCAACGCGGACCTCTCCCGTTTCCGGACGGCGGTCCTGGAACAACCTCGTCAGCCGGCGACCGTTAACTCGAAGATTCGATGTCTGCGGGTCATCTTTCGGAGGATCGGGCCGCCCGATTCCGCCAATCCGCTGGGGGAAGGCGTCATCGCCCGTATCCCCTACTGCAAACTCCTGCCTGAGCCGCGACGCATCCCCCGGACCGCGTCTCTTGAGGAACTGGATCGCATCTACGCGGCATGTGAAATCGCCACATGGCCCAATTGCTGCGGCGACATCCCGCCGAGCGAATGGTGGAGGGCGTTCGTCGTCTGCCTTTACAACATCGGGCCGCGGCGGAGGGACCTGCAGGAACTGAAGACGTCCGGCGTCAATTTCGACGCGGAGACAGTCCGTTACGTGGCCCGCAAGACCAAGAAAATCCAGATCGTCCCGCTCAGCCGCATCGTCGCCGCCCACCTGCAGGCCGTGTGGTCGGAACGCGATCTGATCTTTCCCGGCGGGACCAACAAGAAATCGCTGTACCGGCAATGGAAAGCGATCCGGGAAGTGGCGAGCATCACAGAGCGGCTGACGTTTCACGACCTCCGCCGCACGTGCGGGACCGCCTACGCCAACGCCACCGGCCTGGATGTTGCGTCCGCCATCCTGGGGCATTCCATTTCCGGCGTGACGGCGCAATTCTACGTCGACCCCACGGAGCGAATGCGGCGGGCTGCCAACGAGCTGGCCCAGCCGCAGGCCTTCCGGTCGATTTTCGAGAGACAGGCCTACACGCCCCCGCAAGCGGCCAAGGTCCGCCGCGCCGACTGGCAGTTCAATTGCCGGAACGTCACCTATCGCGGGCACCAGTTCCGCCTGGGCCAGAAGCCGCTGGCCGTTCTCACGATGCTCGTGACCGCTGGCCGCCCGGTCTCTTCCGACGCTCTGAGGAAAGCGGTCTAGTACGAAAAGACCGTCAGCACCACAACCGTCAAAACGACCATCGCCCAGCTCCGCCGCCTGCTCAAGACCGAACTCCGCCTGCACGACGACTGGAACCCGCTCCCCAACGACCAGACAGGCGAGGGTTGGACGATCCAGCTCCCCGAAACGGAGGCCCCGGCATGAGCACACCCCCACTCGGACACGCCAGCTTCGCGTTCCTGTCGGCGTTGCTCGATGGCCGGCCCAGAACTCTGAGGGAGACGCAGGAACGAATCGGCCTCGAAACACCCTCCGACTCATTCCGCAAGGTCGCTCGCACTTTGGCTCGCTCAGGACTGATCGAAGCGTGGGATGCGCTTCGTCGATCGCATTCCGGAGACCCCACGACCGCCCACGTGATCGTCATCACCAGCGAGGGGCAGGCGGCATGGCGCGACCAGAGCGACTTCTACCTGCACTACATCCAGCGGTTCGGCACAAACGACGTGGCTGTAACGGACGACGGGGGCGGCATCCTCGCTTTGAAGCCGGTACCGCGACCTCCCCGGAAAACGAAAAGGCTGCTCACCGATGCGGACCGGGCTGAGATGCGAAAACGTGCCAGCCGTCCGGTCCTACTGACCTGGGACGTCATCGCCGCGACGGACTTGCCTCTCCGTGTCCTGTTCTCGCTCAACATCCGAGACGTCGATATTTCGCGTCCGGCGGTCCGTATCAATCGCCACTGGACGCCCATCGAAACCGGACTCGCCCAGGCGTTTTCACGTTCGATCGGCAAACGCATTAAGGGCCCAGCGCTCATAACACAGGGCGGCCGGGCATGGACTCACCAAGCCTGGGCCACCATGTGGAAGCAAATCCGAAAACGCACGGGAGTCCCCACGCACGCGTTGATTCGCCCGAGGCCCTCGAACAAAGGCCAGAAGCGGCTCGCCTGACACCCCCCCCGGCCGGGAACGGAACCGGCCCCACCCCGCAACGGATGGCGACGGAAACCAGGGAGTTATCGCAATGGCGACCTCGCGCTTTTCCGGCTGGCGGCGGAGACGACGTATCAGGCTCCGGAAACTGGCGGACGATCCACACTGCGCCTACTGCGGTCGGGAGCTGGATTCCCAATGGTCGACGCTGGACCATCTCATCCCCCGCGAGGCTGGCGGTACGGACGACATCGGCAACCTGTCACTCTGTTGTTTTCGATGCAACCAGCGGAAAGGATCGGGGGGCCTCATCGGCCTGGCAGTCCACCTGCCCCGAGGCTGCGGCCTGGCCAACAGAAAACACGTCGAAATCTGGAACCGCAAAGCCGCCCGCCGCATCCGCGAAAACCGCCGCAGCAGGCTGCGAAAACAGCAAGGCAACAGCAGCCGTCCAACTTGACACGCATGTCAACCACCGCGATACTCATCTGATGGCTCACGTGGAATTGACGTCCGATGCGCTGCAGCAATTTGCCGACCTGCCGCGCAGCATTCAGCCCCGCGTCGATCGCATCTTCGCTCGCCTGGCGGATTGGCCGGAAGTGAGCGGGGCCAAGCCGCTTTCCGGCAAATTGGCCGGACACTGGCGGATGCGAACCGGAGACTACCGCGTCCAGTTCCGCGTCGAAGGGCAGACGGTCACTGTGGAAAAAGTCGGCCATCGGGATCGCTTTTATGACAACTGACACTCATCCCCCCGTGCAAACCATCGACCTGGGCGGCGACCGCTACGTGGTGATCCGCGAAGCCGACTACTGCAAGCTGACCGGCGAACCGGCCGAGCCGTCGCTTCCGGAACCGAACGAACGCGGCAACTATCCAGCGAGGGAGGCCGCCTGGGCCATCATGGCGCGGGACATCCTCCGCAGCCGTCGGAAACTCGGTCTGACCCAAGAGCAACTGGCCAAACAGGCTGGCATCCGCGTGGAAACGCTCTGCCGGCTGGAGCGCGGCCGCCACGCCCCCACGATCGCCACGATGGAGAAACTCGACCGCGCCCTCAAGAAAGCCGAGGCGCAGCAGGCCAAGAAAGCCAACGGACGCAAGCAACCCCGCTGAGTTGCGGTGACGACGACATTCGTAAGATCACGACATCGGGACGGACGTTGAGAGTCGACGCTCAACGCCCAAGCGGCCCGGCAACCGGCAGCGTATCACCTTTCTCCGCTGCGGTTGCCCGGTCGGCCCGATCAGAGAAAGGCTATTGCTGTGAACGTAACGGGCGAATCAAGCGGGCTGAACGCGACTCGACCAGCACACTGCAAGACGCGGTTGACTGGGCGTTCGACGTTGCGAAGGCGATCGAATGGCTGATTGACCGGAAGCATCGCGACGACAAGTGCTTCGCGATTTCCGGGGACTTGTTGTCTTTGTGGTTCACGTTCTCCGAACTTGGATTGCATGATCATGAGCAGGCATTCATTGAAGCCAATATCCAGTTCCTCCGACCTCACCTCACCGGAACCTTGAGTGCTGTCTGTGCGTTTGGAGCAGCCCAGCACCACCTCCTGAAACTGTTTGCCACAGGCAACGACGGGATGCAGTTGCTATGGGACCACGTGACAAAAGGTTCCAAAATCAATGATGCTGATTGGGAACAGGTACGGGAGGCAGTTGCCCAAGGCATCGAAGACATGGGGGAGGAGTTCCTCTGCAACTTTGCTTGCGAACTGAAATGCGAGGCGATCCGAGCCCAGGCTCATTCTCAAAGGATTGGCGACAGGATAAACGTCATTCCGTTAAAGCAGCTTTCAGTTCAAGATCCGATCGACAACGAGGCCATCGATTTCTACAGCTACTCCGTCGGCTCAATCATCAAAGAAATACAAGAGAATGGTCAGCCGTGCCAGTCGCATCTCTGGAACCTTCAACTTGCGCTGACTTGTCCAACGGGGAATGACGACGGTGCAGTATTCGAGAACATGCGGTACCACGCGAGGTCGGCGTTGGCGATGCTGGCCGCGCGATACGAGATGGACGCAGACCGCCTTCTCAGCGAGGCGAACTCTCAGCCCGAGGGAATCTACTGGCACCTGCTGTTCGCAAAAGTCGTGGCTGAAGCCCCTGCGGCCCACAAAACCTCTCAATCGGCCCCATCCTCGACAGAACCGGCAAGCACTCAGTCCCGTCGATGGACATGCGAGGAAGCGGAACCGGTCGTCGCAAGGTTCCTCGCTGGGAAGCCCTGCGCGGCGATTCGCGAGGTGAGCGAGGCCACCGGAGTGTCGCGAGGCACGATCGGGAAGACGAGGTCGTGGAGACGCGCTCAATCGAGTAAGCAGGCCAATCGATCCGCGAGGCCGAAAGCCGTTGCCCTGACGGATGAACTGCTGAACGCCGTGCCCGATGAGACTCCTCGCCCGGACGTGCTTGCTTACTTGATCGGATCGCAGGAAGTTGACTTCGAGCCGAGCCCTCTCGACGAAGCTGGTCGCTCACCGCGAATCAATCGCCAGGTCTGAAGCGTGTCCGTGGACACCCATGCCTGTCCACGGACAAGAACAATTTTCTTCTCCCGACGCCGTAACCACTTACGTCAAGCCGTCGTGGACGCGAAGTGAATAGCAGAGGGTGTGCATCGTTGCACGCTCACCGGTCACACTTCGCATTTCTGTGACACGATGGTCCCGCAACTGCTCACACCGGGCCGGATCGCGGAACGCCTCCGCGTCCCATTGCACCGCGTGCTCTACGTCATCCGCACCCGGCCTCATATCCGGGAGGCGGCTCGCGCGGGAACACTTCGGCTGTTCGACGGTAACCGTTCACACCCCGGATAGCAGGGTGGGGGGTGGTTGGCTGGCGAAGTGGGCTTTGACGGCGTCGGTGACGAAGGTGAAGACGTTACGGTTCTGCTGGCGACAGGTTTCGATCACGCTCAGCAGCGTCTCCACGA
>JAJDEI010000111.1 GCA_029259845.1 Planctomycetaceae bacterium
AACGATTTTCCCATGTTTGGCCTCCTTGCCAGTTGGACTGTTGTGACAATCGTCCTTCTGGCCTGAGAGGCCTTCTCTGTCTCTATCAATCGAAGACCCAATCACTTACGACACTTCAAGTGCCATTCGTGCCTGACCCCAGCGTGCAACAATCCGCTCCTGCACCCGAACTCACCGAGGCCGAAGATAAGAATTGTATATGTGGGTCTATTTGTCTATAATGTGGGCGGATGAGTTGTGTTGGCCGCGGCTGGGCCAGCGGCAGTGGTGCGGGGGAATGCCTTGGTTCGCCGCATCTCAACACGGCGGCGGTGGGCAGAAGCGAGTTTTTCGGAGAAAATACCCGGTGTCTCATCATCTCGGGAAACATTGAGGACCATCGCCGCTGAAATCAGGCTTCTCGCGTCCTCGTTGATTCGAGACACCGGATGTTTGGGTACACATTGAGAAAAAACATCGCACCCTCGGAGGAGCGCCTTTCGCCGGTGAGACCCGCCCCAGCGGAGGGGGGCTGTCCATCGAGTTCGGTACCCCCGTTGAGTCCCCAGGACCGGGTGCCGCAGCGAGACAGAGCGGAACGGGAATCACAGACGAGGAATTCGATCATGAAGACGCGCCGGGTCTTGTTGGTTCTGCTGGGGACATCGCTGATTCCGAGCGTGGCCACCGCTCAGCTCAGTTTTGAGCGTCCGCCGATCGACTACTACAACGCACCGACAACCGATGCCGCCACCCGTTTGCAGCAGCGGATGGACGACGGGTCGTTCCAACTCGAATACGACAGCAAACATGGATACCTGCCGTCGCTGCTCGAAGCGCTGGACGTGCCGGTTTCCTCGCAGGTGCTCGTGTTCTCCAAGACCAGTTTGCAGATTCGCCACATTGATCCCAAACAGCCGCGGGCAATCTACTTCAATGATGATGTTTATGTCGGCAATACGCGGCATGGCGACGTGTTCGAAATCTCCGCGGCCGACCCGCAGCAGGGTGCGATCTTTTACACATTGGACCAACGCCGCGCCGATGCCCCCAGGTTCGTCCGCGACAAGGGCCAATGCCTGACATGCCACGCCTCGTCGCGGACGGCGGATGTTCCCGGCCATCTCGTGCGGTCGGTCTTTCCCGATCAGCGAGGCCACGCGATTATTGGATCGGGCACCTTCACGACCGATCACACGAGCCCGCTGTCCCAGCGGTGGGGCGGCTGGTATGTCACCGGCACGCACGGCAAGCAGAGGCACATGGGCAACGTGATCGTCGCCAGCCGGGCCGACCCGGAGAAGCTGGACGTCGAAGACGGTGCGAACGTCACCGACCTGAGCGACCGGGTCAACGTGTCGCCCTATCTGACGCCGCACAGCGATATCGTCGCCCTGATGGTGTTGGAACATCAGGTGCAGATGCACAACCTGATCACCCGCGCGAATTTCGAAACGCGAGTTGCGACGGGCAGCGACCAGGTGATGAATGAAATGCTCGATCGCGATCCGGACTACCGTAGCCCGTCCACGCAGCGGCGGATCGAACGAGTCGGTGACCGGCTCCTCGAATACCTGCTGTTTTGTGGCGAGTACCGGTTGGAAGCGCCCATCCGCGGCACCTCCGGGTTCGCCGAAGAGTTTGCCGCCCGCGGGCCTCGTGACGAGAAAGGGCGGTCGCTCCGCGATCTGGATCTCAACACGCGGCTGATGAAGTACCCCTGCAGCTATCTGATCTACAGCGAGACGTTCGACTCTCTCCCCGCTCCGGTGAAGGACTATGTCAGCCGACGGCTGTATGCCGTCCTCAACGGAACCGACACGAGCGACCAATTCGCGCACCTCTCGTCATCCGACCGCAGGGCGATCCTCGCGATCCTCCGGGAGACGAAACCGGACCTGTTCACGCCCCGCGACGGGTCAAGCAAGGTGTCGAACGCCGTCAACGGCGAGAGGCTGCTTCAAAACCGGTAGTCGCCCAACGTCGATGGCGGTTCGGGGCATTCCTGGCGATCGTTGTAAGACCTCGCGAGGGTTCTGCTGACCATTGGCGCGAGAGATGCCTGCGCCGAAATCGGCGGCGGGCGAATGCAGAATGGGTCGCGTAAAGGGACCGGGTCCGCAGCGAGGGCGCCGCGGAGGGGAGGGAAACCGAGTGGACAGGGGGGGGGGATCAAACAGTCTGCACTTTCCAGTGAGAAAACGCAACGTTCCGAATCGCGCGCTGCGAAATCCGGTGCAGTTGGTGCACCGGAAGTACCAATTGACCCCGCATTGGCGGCTGTTGTGGAGGCTTGGCCAACGCTGCCGGAATCGATCAGAAACGGCATCATCGCCATGGTCCGCTCGTGTTGATCCGATCTTCGGTGCTGGGGGCTGATCGGATCGCCTGTCAGAAAGTGGCAGTGAATGACAGACAATTTTGAGATTCTCGCCGTGGCCTTGGCGGCCGGGAGGACCGTTCGGGAGGCTTCCGATCGGGCCGCCGTAAGCGAGCGAACCGTCTATCGCCGGCTGAAAGAGTCCGCGTTCCAGAAGCGTGTCGTCGAACTCCGAAGCGACATGGTTGGTCGGTCGGTTGGACTGTTGGTCGAAGCGGGCAGCGCGGCGGTGCAGACGTTGAAGGAACTGTTGAACTCCCAATCAGATTCGGTTCGTCTCGGAGCGGCCCGATCGATCTTGGAACTCGGAGTCAAGCTGCGGGAATCGACTGAACTGGCCGCGCCTGTGGCCGAATTGGAAGCAATTGCTGAGGAGAACCATGAGTCTCAAGCCTCGCGTCAAGTCGCTTGAAGGGCGGATCGTCAGGCTGCATCCCAGGGGCGTTCGCTCGCAAGAAGACGTGTTGGCGGACCTCAGGATCACCGGAATCCCACGGATCGTTGCCCAGGGACGTTGTCTCCTTCAGTTGGAACCGTACGCGCACGACCCACAGGTCTCCAAGGGGCTTCGGGATTCATGCCGCGACATGATGCTGAGAATCGCTGAGGCGATGCGACTGGGCGTTGACTGGGATTCCGATCTTGGCGGATACCAAGACGAAATCGACAGTGCTTTCGCCGCCGTGGAAACTGTCAAGAGCATGAGGGGATAGGCACCTTGCCGGTTCGTCGCAACTCCACCGAACGACCGAAGCGAGGGTCTTCTCTCGCGGGGGAGCAAGTACGTCCGATGGCCTTGGTTCGGCGGCTCGGATGACTGTCGAACGCACCGCCTGAAGGCTATGCTGGTGTCGTCGGGTGTCCGTAACGATCGCTCCGTGAAGGACTTCCAATCGAGTCAGGGGACGCTTGCGGGGGACACATTGCACCTACCTACCGCGACGCCCCTTGGCTCGGCCCGATCTTAGGTAGGTGCAAGCAATGTCCGGTCTTCACGATCCGCCGCTGGGCGAGTCCGACACTCGTTCCAAACTTATCGACCCGGCGATCCATGCGCGCGGTTGGACCGAGGAACACATCCGCCGGGAAGAAACCGCCGGCGCAACAGTAATCATTGACAGCAAGCCGAGACGCTGACTCAAGGAGCCACACGATGGGCCAAGTGGTGATTGAAAATCCGGTCATCAACACGCCATTCACAGAACCAGCGCGGCACTTCCGTTTCACCGATGAAGGGATCTCGAACGAGATTGATAATGGCCGGAGAATCAGCTCGTACTTTGTCCCGATTGCGCGACCACGCAAGAAGGGGCAGAAGCAACTTCAGTTCGACACGGAATGGACCCAAGACCGGATCGAAGAGAACAAACTCGTCAACCAGATTCGCGCTCGCGTGGAGCTATGGCGTGAGGGAGGCTATCCCGGAATCACGGCGACAACATCACGGTTGCTGAGTTATTGGACGAGTCCGGAACGCGAAAAACGGCTGTTCTTCTGCCAAGTCGAGGCGCTCGAAACGGCGATCTACATCACGGAGGCTGCGAGGAAGTTTGGCGACGCCTGGATTGAAAACGATCTCCGCGCGGCCAACGATTCGTCGAACCCCGGCCTGCCCCGCATCGCGTTCAAGATGGCGACCGGTTCCGGCAAAACCGTGGTCATGGCGATGCTCATTGCCTGGCAAGCACTGAACAAGCTGGCCAACGCACAAGATCCCAAATTCTCGGACACGTTCTTGATCGTCACTCCCGGCATCACGATCCGTGACCGGCTGCGCGTGCTCTTGCCGAACGATCCCAACAACGACTACCGCCAGCGTGACATTCTCCCCGCTCAGGAGATGGAACGCCTCGGTCAGGCCAAGATTCTCATCACCAACTATCACGCCTTTCAGCTTCGCGAGACGGTCTCAGCCGCCAAGCTGACCAAAATGATACTGGGCGCAGGGGAAGTGAACACGTTTGTCGAAACGCCCGATCAGATGGTCCGGCGGGTTTGCCGCGAACTGGGCCACAAGAAAAACATCATCGTGCTCAACGACGAAGCCCATCACTGCTACCGTCGCAAGCCTGATAGCGAAGATGTCAAGCTCACTGGCGACGACCGTATTGAAGCCGAACAGCGAGAAAAAGAAGCCCGCGTGTGGATTTCAGGCATCCAAGCGGTGAAAGACAAGGTTGGTGTCAAAGCAATCTACGATCTCTCCGCCACGCCGTTCTTTCTCCGTGGTTCCGGCTATCCCGAGGGGACGCTGTTCCCGTGGGTGGTTTCCGACTTCTCGCTCATCGACGCCATTGAATCCGGAATCGTGAAAGTCCCGCGCGTCCCCATCGCCGACGATGCCATGACCGGCGACCAGCCGACCTATCGCGACTTGTGGTTCCGCATCCGCGAAGATTTGCCCCGAAAGGGCCGCAAGAAGGCTGCCGTCAGCAGCGAACCCAATCTCCCGGTCGAGTTGCAAGGAGCGCTGCACAGCCTCTACAGCAACTACGAGAAATACTACCAACTCTGGGAGAACAACGCAGACGCGCAAGCCAAAGGAATCACCCCTCCGGTGTTCATCGTCGTCTGCAACAACACCAACGTTTCCAAGCTGGTCTTCGACTACATCGCCGGCTGGGAAAAGGAAATGGGTGACACGACGATCGTCCAAGCCGGGCAACTGCCGATCTTTCGCAACGACGACGGGCATGGTCACTGGCTGCATCGCCCCAACACGATCCTCGTGGATAGCCGGCAACTGGAATCGGGCGAGGCGATGAGCGCGGATTTCAAAAAGATCGCCGACCGCGAAATCGAAGAGTTCAAAGCCGAGTACCGCCTGCGCTTCCCCGGCCGCGACACGGACAATCTGACGGACGAAGACCTGCTTCGCGAAGTGATGAATACCGTGGGCAAGTCCGGCAAGCTCGGCGAGCATGTCAAGTGCGTCGTCAGCGTGTCGATGCTCACCGAAGGCTGGGACGCCAACACCGTCACACACGTCCTCGGCGTGCGGGCGTTCGGCACGCAACTCCTTTGTGAACAGGTCGTCGGACGGGCGCTGCGCCGCATGAGTTACGCGGCGGATGAACACGGAATGTTCACCGCCGAGTACGCCGAAGTTTACGGCGTGCCGTTCTCCTTCATCCCGTGCAGCGGTTCGACCAAGGAGCCGCAGCCCGGCCCGATTCCGACGCGCGTCCGCGCCCTCGAAAGCCGCATCGCCTGCGAGATCACGTTTCCGCGATTGGTGGGCTATCGCTACGATCTGCCCAGCGAACGACTCAACGCGACCTTTACCGAGGAGTCGCGGCTTGCTCTGAGCACGGCCGACATCCCCACCAAAACCGAGAACGCCCCGATCGTGGGCGAGTCGAGCATTCACACCCTCGACGACCTGAAGCGCCGCCGCGAGGCGGAAGTCCCGTTTCTGCTGGCCAAGCTGACATTGGAGATGTACTTCCGCGATGACGAAGGCAACGCCAAGCCGTGGCTCTTTCCGCAACTGCTGGAGATCGCCAAACTCTGGCTCGCCGAATGCGTCACGCTCAAGGGGAACACGTTTTCACAACTGCTGCTCCTAATCGAATTCGCTCACGATGCGGCTGACCGCATCTACAACGCCATCGTCAGGTCGACCGAGGGCACGCCCGCACTCAAGCCGATTCTGCGACCCTACGACGCCGTCGGGTCCACTCGCTACGTCGACTTCGATACCACCCGCCCAGTCTATGCCTCGCGGGCCGATAAGTGCCACATCTCGCACGTCGTGGCCGATACCGACTCATGGGAACAAAAGCTGGCCCAATCTCTGGAGGACATGCCGGAGGTGATCCGCTATGTCAAGAACCACAATCTGGGCTTCACGATCCCCTACACGATGGGCGGCAAGGAGAAAAACTACGTTCCCGATTTCATCGCCTGCATCGATGATGGTCGCGGCTCGGGCGACCTGCTCAACCTGCTGATCGAAGTCACCGGCGAAAAGCGGAAAGACAAAGCCGCCAAGGTGGCCGCAGCACGAACATTGTGGGTGCCGGCCGTCAACAACCACGGCGGTTTCGGACGTTGGAATTTCGTCGAAGTCGACGACCCGTGGGACGCCGAGTCTGTCATCCGAGGACATCTCGCTGGCTGACCTGCGGCCGGCAAGCTCGCTGGCTCGTTTCCAGGTGACGGGAAGCATGATACGTTTCGCCCAAAAAGTATCATTCGCGCCGCCGGCATGATACTTGTGTATCATCCGCCACTGGGTTTTCGGAGAGACAAGTCCACGTATGTCAAGCAATCCAGGGAGGTCCGTCTGATGGCGGGACCGGTGTCGTATCACGATGGACAGTTCCCGCCAAGCGATCTCGATTGGTCGCGGCTGATCTCACTCATCGGCCCGGCCAACGCGGCCTTGGCGCGCTATGACGGTCTGCTCGCCGCCGTCCCGAATGCCTCCGTGCTGCTGTCCCCACTGACCACGCAGGAAGCGGTTCTCTCGTCGCGGATCGAGGGAACGCAGGCCACGATGGGCGAGGTTCTGGAATATGAAGCCGCCGGCTCGCCCGAGTCCATGGAACCGAACCGTCGGCAGGATATCGAGGAAGTTCTCAACTACCGCCGCGCGATGAGGCAAGCCACTGAGGAGATGAACGAGCTGCCCCTCTGCAACCGGTTGATCAAACGTGTCCACGCAACGCTTCTTTCAGGCGTCCGGGGGCACGATCAGGGGCGCGGGAAGTTCCGCACGATCCAAAACTACATCGCCGTGCCCGGTCGGCCGATCGAACAGGCCCGGTTCATTCCGATCGCTCCCGAAGACCTGGAAGCGGGCATGGCCCGCTGGGAAAAGTACCTGCATCAGGCGACGGACGATGCGCTTGTGCAACTGGCCATCGTGCATGCGGAGTTTGAATCGCTCCATCCCTTCCTCGACGGCAACGGTCGCATCGGCCGGATTCTGATCCCGCTGTTTCTGTACGACCGCAAGCTGCTGCACGCGCCCATGTTCTACCTCAGCGAGTTTCTGGAAGCGCACCGCCAGGAATACTACGACCGCCTGCGGGCGGTCTCCCAGGACGGCGACTGGACCGGCTGGTGCCGGTTCTTTCTCCACGCGATTCAGAGACAAGCGACGGAAAACGAGCACAAGACCCGGCAGATTCTGGACCTGTACGAGCGGCGTAAGGACTGGATCGTGGAACGCACCCATTCCCAGTTCGCCATTCGCGCGCTCGATTTCCTGTTCAGTACACCGATTTTCAATGCCTCAGACTTTATCGAGCAGTCGCGAATCCCGGCACCAACGGCGCGTCGAATCCTCAACCTTCTGTCGCGAAGACGGGGGCTGCTGAAAGTGCTGCGGAAGAGCAGCGGTCGTCGGCCGGCGATGTACGGATTCAAAGAGCTCCTGAAGATCACGGAGGCGCGTGGGGGCGCTTGACGCGCATCGGTGCGCCACAACGAAGTTTGTCGATCAAAACTCGCGTAAACTGATCGCCAAGACGGCTTGTCGCGCACCCCTGAGCGACAATACAACCGACTTGGATGCAACCGACTTGAAGAAAAACACTTATGGCGTGTGACCTCAAGGTATCCGGATTGCCCACCCGCGCATCAGTGAGGAAGGATCGAATCCCTGACGCCGTTTGTAGCTCACGAATTCCGTTCCTTGATTCACAACCCGCATTGCAGCGCATTGCTGAGACACAAGTTTTATCCCTTTGATCTGATTAAACTCCCCTCATGCCCAAGAAAAAGTCCGCCAAAAAGGCCGCGACGACCAAACGCACCACGCGAAAAAAGTCCGCCGGCAAGTCAGTTGCCTCGATTCGCCATCAGGACACGCGGAAGAACATCCCCACCGAGGAACTGCGCGACTTCGTGGCGGAGGAAGAACAGCAGCCCAAGGCGATCCTCTATCCCCGCGATCCGTCACTCGACCCGCAATTGGTCTGGAAGGGGAAGGACGCGCAGGATCAGGCGGACCTGGCCGTGCCGGCGGTGCCGATCTACATCCAGGAGAAGATTCATCCGCAGGCGATTATCGACGACCTGCCGCGCATCGAGCCGCCCGGCGACCAGCAGCTCGACCTGTTCGCCGACTTCAACGGCCTGCCGGAGGAGTTCGACCAGCGGATCGACTTCTACCAGCACGACGGCCACTGGCAGAACCGCATGATCCTGGGTGACAGCCTGCTGGTGATGACCAGTCTGGCAGAGAAGGAGGGCCTCAAGGGGCAGGTGCAGACGATCTACCTCGACCCGCCCTACGGCATCAAGTTCGGCAGCAACTGGCAGGTCAGCACCCGCAAGCGGGACGTGAAGGACGGCAAGGCGGCGGACGCCACGCGGCAGCCGGAACAGGTCCGCGCCTTCCGCGACACGTGGGAGCTGGGCATCCACTCCTACCTGTCGTACCTCCGCGACCGCCTCACCGTCGCCCGGGAACTGCTCACCGAAACCGGCTCCATCTTCGTCCAGATCGGCGACGAAAACGTCCATCTCGTGAGGTCCCTGTTGGACGAGGTGTTCGGGAGCGAGAACTTCTGCTCCCAAATCTCATACGTGACGACGACTACCGCGAGCGGGAATCTCCTGAACAAGGTGAATGATTTTGTGATTTGGTACGCCAAATCCAAGCAGACAGTGAAGTATCGTCCTTTGTACCTGGAAAAAGATATTGAGGCTGTTGCAGCGGGCAGCTACGAGTGGTTCCAAGATTCAACTTCACAACGTCATAAAGGAAATCCAAAAGACTCTGTCAAAGGAGTTCGTCCATATACCCTTGACAACCTCACGAGTTCTCGTCCCACGCAAGAGGGAGATGTTAAGACTTTTGAGTTTCAGGATTCGTCATACACACCTGGGAAGGGCACGTTCAAGACGAATGAACGCGGCTTGACCATGCTCACGTACGCACACCGACTTCAAGCGATCGGAAGCACGTTGCGTTATGTAAGGTTCTTTGATGATTTCGCGGTTTCTCCACTAAGTAGTATTTGGACGGACACTACTATCGCCGGCTTTGGCGATCCCAAAGTATATGTGGTTCAGACTACTTCAAAAGTCCTTCAGCGTTGCCTACTCATGACCACTGATCCCGGCGATCTGGTGCTGGACCCGACGTGTGGGTCGGGGACGACGGCGTATGTGGCGGAGCAGTGGGGGCGGCGGTGGATCACGGTCGACACCTCACGCGTGGCCCTGGCCCTCGCCCGCACGCGGCTGATGGCCGCCCGGTTCCCCTACTACTACCTGGCCGACGACTACCCCGAATGGACCCGGCACGTCGCTGATAAGGAACTCAAGGCCTACCTCCGCAAGACCGCCCCGGCAGCCGCTTCGCAGCAGGACATCCGCAAGGGCTTCGTCTACAAGCGCGTCCCGCACGTCACGCTCAAAAGCATCGCCAACAACCCGGACATCAAAGAAGACATGACCCGCGCCCAGATCGACGCGGCCATCGCCCGCCACGCCGACACGGAAACGCTCTACGACAAGCCGTCCGCCGACAACAAGCGGCTGCGCGTCAGCGGTCCGTTCACCATCGAAAGTCTCTCGCCACACCGCACGATCAGCGTGGCCGAAAAGAAGGATCGCTCCGAGGCCGGCCAGGACGGATGGACCACCACACACATCGGTCCTGACGACTTCGGCCACATGATCCTGGACAACCTCCGCAAAGCGGGCGTGCAAAATACGGCCAAAAACGAGCGGCTGAAGTTCGACTCGCTCGATCCGTACGCCGGTGAGTGGATTCACGGCGAGGGACGATACACCGAAGCCGACGGCACCGGGCGGCGGGCGGCCATCTGCATCGGCCCGGAGTACGGCACGGTCGGCTCGGAACTGGTCAAGGAAGCGGCCAAAGAAGCGGTCAAAGGCATCGGCTTCGACCTGCTAATCGTGTGCGGTTTCGCCTTCGACCCGCACGTCTCCGAAGAAGCCAAACGCTACGGCAAGCTGACCGTCCTCCCCACCCGCATGAACCCCGACTTGTCGATGGGGGACGAACTCCTCAAAAAGACCGGCGCCGGCAACCTGTTCACCGTCTTCGGCGAGCCGGACGTCGTCATTCAGCACATCCCATCAGAGCCGCGACCGTTAGGGAGCGGCCCGGGCAAACCGCAGGCCGACTCGCGCGGCTCTGAACAGCTCATCGTCGAAATCAAAGGCGTGGACGTCTACGACCCGACGACGGGTGAGATTCGCAACTCCTCCACCGACGACATCGCCTGCTGGTTCATCGACACCAACTACAACGGCGAAAGCTTCTTCGTCCGCCACGCCTACTTCACCGGCGCGGACCAGCCCTACGACAAACTCCAGCGCGCCCTCCGCGCCGAGATCGACGAAGCGGCGTGGTCGAGCCTGTATTCCACCACCAGCCGCCCCTTCGACCGGCCGGAATCAGGCAAGATTGCCGTGAAGGTCATCAACCACTACGGGGACGAGGTGCTCAAAGTCTTCGAGGTGTAGGGAGATACCGATCCGCATTCGACGGGACGGCCCCATCGGGTTGCAAACCGACGTGCCAAGCGACTTCTACCGTCATCGCTTTGAAGAATGGTGCAATGGCCCTGGTTGATTTCGTGAAGTGGATCGACAAAGCATGTTCGGAGTTAGAAGGCAAATCCGACCTGTCAATCGGCGGTTCTGGGAGAGTGGAGATGCCGGTCCCAGGAACTGCCGATATTGACGAGCGCTCGGCAGTGATTCGCCTTTACGAGCCATCACGACAATACGAGATTCGGGGGGAGTTCTATCGCCGGCTTAACGAGTCGTACCCGCACAAGTTTGTCAAAGAATTGCGTCGCGAATATCCGCTGACCGAATCATCCAAGGTGCGGGAGTTGATTTGGATGATGCAAGAGTGCCGGGAGCAGTTGCTCGACCCCACCGAATCGCGATCCGGAACGGGAACCACCGATGCCGGCCCCGGATCGCCAAGCGGATTTCTAGGCGGCTCTGCACTCGCCAACACCCTTGGTATTGACGCCACGCGGAGGAACGCATTCTTTCAACAGTTGGGGCGGATACGGAAGAAACTCGGAGACGACAATTGGCACGAAGTGCAGGAGCCACGTCCGAACAGTCCCCGGTTCATTTACCGCGTGGATTCGCCCTCACTCCATGAGTTTGCCGCCCCATACAAGAAGCCAAAACCGGCCTGACAAATGTCAGACCACTGTCAGTCGCTTGAGTTTTCTTGCGATGAGCGGTCGACAAATGCTATTCGCTGCGGCCTGACATTTGTCAGACCATCGTCCTTCGGCAACACGCCGCTCCGCTCTCTTCATAGATGGCATTTGCACGCCGTATTCCTCGGCGGCTTACCCGTTATACGGAGAACGACGATGCAAGAACGAGGGACGAGTGCCGCACTGCTTGTGGACAGCAGAGAAGCGGCTCGCATGTTGGCCGTATCACCCAGGAAGCTGTGGGCGATGACTTTCGAGGAAACCCCAGGGCTGCCCCATGCCCGTTGTGGGCGGCTCGTCCGCTACTCACCCGATGACCTGTGCCGATGGATCGACACACAACGGAAAGGGGGCAACGATGACGCCCGTTGAGCGGCTGCTAGCAAATCTGTCCGATGTCAAGAAATCCGGAACGGGCTGGTCGGCCTGTTGCCCAGCCCACAAGGACCGGAGGGCCAGCCTGAGTATCGCGGAAGGCGACGATGGGCGGGCACTGGTCAAGTGTCACGCCGGTTGTTCATTTGATGACATTTGTGCTGCGGTCGGCTTGAGCACGGTGGACCTCATGCCCACGGCTGACACATTGGCGACGTGTCGCACCAAGGCGAGAGAAGGCGTCAAGGCGAACGGCAAACCCCGCATCGTCGCCACCTACGACTACCGCGACGAAGGCGGTGAGTTGCTTTTTCAAGTCGTGAGATATGAGCCGAAGGACTTTCGCCAACGGAGGCCCAAGGTTGGAATTGGTCCGTCAAAGGGGTGCGGGTCGTTCCGTACCGACTGCCCAAACTTCGAGAGGATCCTAACGCCACGGTAGTGGTCGTCGAAGGAGAGAAGGATGTCGACAACCTGGCGCGCATCGGAGTATTGGCGACGTGCAACGCGGGCGGTGCCGGTAAGTGGAAGGCCGAGCACGGGGAATTCCTGCGCGGCCGTCTTGTTTTGGGCGTGCCAGATAATCACGAACATGGCCGCGAACACACCCGGCAAGTCGCACAATCATTGCAAGGCATTGCCGATTGCGTGCGGATCGTCGAATTGCCCGGCCTTCCAGAAAAGGGCGACGCGAGTGATTGGATTGCTGCTGGCGGGACGAAAGAAGAGTTCGAGCGGCTGGCCGACGCCGCACCCGTTTGGACACCTGCGGCTTCCCCTCAACTTGGCCCGATCCTGACCTGCATGGCCGACGTGGAGCCGCGCCCGATTTCCTGGCTATGGCCTGGGCGAATTCCGCTTGGGCGAATAACGCTGCTTGTGGGCAGGCCTGGAGCAGGGAAGTCGTTCTTGACAACGGATGCAGCGGCCCGCGTGACGACGGGGACACCGTGGCCGGACGGAAGCGATTGCCCCAAGGGATCGGTCATTCTCATCTCAGCGGAAGACGATCCGGGCGACACGATCCGACCGAGACTTGACGCCCATTACGCTGACGTTGGCAAAGTGCATTTGCTGTCGGCGGTGCGGCAGGAGGACGGCAACGGCCAGTACGAGCGACTGTTGACGCTGGCTGATGTGGACGCCATCAAAGAGGCGCTGACGCGGCTGGAGGATTGCAAGTTGATCGTCGTGGACCCCATCGGGAGTTCTCTGGGGGGGAAGACCGACGCACATCGCGATAACGAAGTTCGTAGCGTGCTGACTCCTATCGCCAAGCTCGCCGAGAAACACGGGCCGGCGATCCTTGTAGTCGCGCATCGTCGCAAGAGCGCGGGCAGCAACGCGGATGACCTGGCTCTCGGGAGCCGCGCATTCACGGGCGTCGCGCGGGCAGTCTGGCATCTGACTCGTGACAACGAAAACCAGGCGCGCCCGTTGCTGCTGCCCGGCAAGAATAACCTGGCACCCGAAGGTGAGGGGTTGGCATTCGCGATCATCGGCGAGCCCGCGCGCATTGGCTGGGAGCCCGACCCGGTGACGATGAGTGCTGACGATGCTTTGGCGGTGGAGAATAATGACCGTGCATCTAAGCCCGGCCCCGAAGCCGATGCCCTTGAAGAGGCAATGGCTTGGTTGAAGCCGGCGATTGCAAAGGATCCACAACCCGTCAAGGAACTCTTGGACGAATGGAAAAACGGGCAGGACGGAAGCGAACGGACCCTGAAGCGGGCAAAGGCAGAGTTAGGAGTCGAAGCGTTCCGCAACGACATTCCCGGTCCGTGGTGGTGGAGGTTGCCGGACAAGGGTGCCAAGCTCCCCCAAGACAAACAACTTGGCACTCTTGATCCCGAAACGCCTCCGAATCAGGTGACGATGATGGCCGATCCTGACGAGTGGGGTGAGGTATGAGCGCGGCCGCTTTGCTGTTGGATTTGGAACGGCTGGGCATCCGCCTGGAAGCCCGTGGCGACCGACTGCGGTATTCGCCCCGGTCGGCACTCACTCCAGACCTGCTTAACCGGCTGAAAGCCCACAAGCAGGAACTCCTGACCGTGCTGCGAGCACCGGTCAACCGACTGGCGCAGCCGGTGATGAACACACGCGATTGCTCCCACGATGCCGCGCCGGTCCTGCGTCCCACGGTGCAGGGGGACCGATTATTCTGCCCGTCGTGCAGTCGGCGTGTCGGCAGGGATGAGCCGTTTCCTTGGTGACCAAGCCAATCACACAATTGACCCTAAGAGTCATAAAGGCTATTATGTACACAAACGCTTTTTCGGCCATTCAGAGAGTAGGTGAGATGAACATTGGTGTGGCGGAGATTCGGAACAACATGGCGGACACGCTGAACCGTGTGGCGTATCAGGGAGAGCGGGTCATCCTGGAGCGACGTGGGAAGGGCGTGGCGGCCATCGTCTCGATGGAAGACTTGGCCCTGCTCGAAGCGCTGGAAGACCGCGAGGACGTGAAGGCGGCCCGTCGCGTGCTTGCGGAGATGAAGCGGAAAGGGGAAAAGCCGGTCCCGTGGGAACAACTGAAACAGCAACTGGGGCTGTGAACTATGGCCAGAGCACCGCGACGGTATCGCGTGCAGTTTTCCGCATCGGCAGCAAAGGCGATGGGCAAGCTCCCCCACGACGTCCCGCGACGAATCGGCCAAGCGATCGACGGGTTGGAAACGGACCCTCATCCTCCCGGCTCGAAGAAATTGACAGGCGAGGACGACCTGTACCGGCTTCGCGTGGGAGACTACCGAGTCATCTACCAAGTCGAAAATCGGCAGTTGTTCGTGTTGGTTGTGTCCATTGGTCACAGGCGTGACATTTACCGGAAAGGCAAGTGATGGCGAGCATCTCCAAAGGCAAGAACGGACACCGAACGATTCAGTTCGTCGCATCAGACGGACGACGGCGGTCCATTCGTCTCGGCAAGGCGACGCAACGCATCGCGGACAACTTTAAGGTCCGTGTCGAAGCACTCAACGCGGCAATCATCAGTGGACAGCCCGTGGACGCTGAGACGGCCCGGTGGATTGCCGGGCTGGATGACGTCATGCGGGACAAGCTGGCGCGTGCGGGGTTGATCCCGAAACACGACCACGGGCCTGGCACGCTGGCAGCCTTCGTGGACGACTACATTGCTGGCCGGTGCGACGTGAAGCCGAATACGCTGATCGTCTGGCGTCAGACGCGGCGGTGTCTCATCGATTACTTCGATGCCGACCGGGAACTGCGAAGCATCACGCCGGGGGATGCGGATGCGTGGCGGCTGTGGCTGTGGCTGATCGGACAGGGTCTGGCAGAAAACACGGTACGCCGGCGGTGCGGATTCGCGAAGCAGTTCCTGAGGGCGGCCCTGCGAAAGAAACTCATTCCGGAGAATCCGTTCGCCGATATGCAGGGGACGACGGTGCGGGGCAATCGAGAGCGGGACTACTTCGTGACGCGAGAGGAAGCCGACGTCGTCCTCAGCGCCTGCCCAGACGCCCAGTGGCGGCTGCTGTTCGCGTTGAGCCGGTATGGCGGACTTCGATGCCCTTCCGAGCATCTCACCCTACGCTGGGGCGACGTGGACTGGGAGAAGGGGCGCCTGACCATCACCAGTCCCAAGACCGAGCATCACGCCGGGGGCGGTTCGCGAGTCATCCCCATCTTTCCGGAATTGAGGACGCATCTGGAAGCCGCCTGGGATGCTGCCCCAGAAGGGGCTGAATTCGTCATCAGCCGCTACCGCGCCAGCAACTCGAATCTGCGGACCCAATTGCTGCGGATCATCAAACGGGCGGGCCTCAACCCGTGGCCACGATTGTTCCACAACCTGCGAGCCACACGGCAGACGGAACTGGCCGCACACTTCCCGGTGCACGTGGTCTGCGAGTGGCTGGGAAACTCGAAGCTCATCGCGCAAGAACACTACCTGCGCGTCACGGAAGCCGATTACGACCGGGCGAATGAGACTGCGTGCGGCGCGCTGCATAATCCGGTGCAGTCAGTTACCGCAGAGCCTCGCAATGAGCCGCAACCAGTGAACAGCCCCAGCAAGAAATCCCCTGATTTGCAGGGGTTTGCGATACCTTGCGACACGATGCAGTGAACACCGAGTGGACAGGGGGGGAATCGAACCCCCGACACCAGGATTTTCAGTCCTGTGCTCTACCAACTGAGCTACCTGTCCAACCCCTTGGTTTTAACGTGTTTCGGCGACTCTTGGTGTTTCATTGAATGTCGCATTACACGCTTGGCTACACCCGGTAGGCTGCTGGGTGTAGAGACAACACCCGTGGGCGGCATTCCCACGGGTGTGGAAACACCACCTGAATTCCACTTTGTCGGGGCTGATGCTCATGGCGAGGAAGTCTACCAAGTCGATTGCGCTTGGGAAACCGTACGACGGGTTTCCCTTGACTGTGTGGAGATAGGCGTGTGAAGCGGACCCGCTGCGGGGCGGGAATGGGGCCCACCTGGGGTTGGTGTGACCGCTTGGCCTGGGCTTGGTGTGACCACGTGGGGCGGCGTGGTGGTGAGTTGGCCGAAGGTGTGGTAGCAGCTCAGGTCTTTTTGCGAGGCTGCCGTTTTTGTTTCATCGACTGGCGGAAGCGATCGCTTTCACCATTCATCTCGAAGATTTCACAATGGTGGGTCAAGCGGTCCAGTCACGCAGCCGTCATGCGTCCGCCCTGGAAGATCGGACCCCAGTCGCTGCAGGCTAGGTTGCTGGTGATCAGCAGGCTGCGGCGTTCGTAGCGGTCGGCGAAGACCTGGAACAACAACTCCGCTCCGGCACGGCGGACGGACAGGTCGCCGAGTTCGGCGCCGCGCCGTTGTTCGCTCGCAGGGCGATGACGCCGGCTCATCGCCGGCGGAACAACGTGCTCTTCAGCATCCAGGCGACGAATCCGTACGGCAATCGGGCGGCAAATTTGCAGGCAACGAGCGGATCAGCTTGCATCAGTCGCCAGAAGCAGATGGCATGTCCCCACGCTGGTCCGTGGTAGCGGCCCGCTTGAAGGCTTTGCAACCAGGAGGTCGCGTATCGCTCCGCTCCCCGGCGGATGGTGCCGCGCTCAACGTTGCTGAGACGGCGGATGTGCCTCTGCACGGTCAGCGCTTCGAGTTCACTGCGGCCGTCGCTGGCGGTGGACGCCCGCTGCGTGGCGGGGTGAACCCGACTCAAGCTCAGCGGTTCCGCCAGGAAATACCGGTCGGATTGCCGCAGCAGTTTGACCCACTGCAGCCAGTCCCCGGTGAGCTGGAGCCTGGATTCGGCGGGCCCGGCTGCCAGGTAAGCAGCCCGTCGAAACAGCACCGCGCTGGCACTCGGGATCGTGTTTTGCAAGTAGAGAAAGCGACGAATCTCTTCCTGGCCATTCGCCGGGAAGCTCTGACGCCAACGTTGCGCGGCTTCGGGATGAGCATCCCGCGGAATCTGTCCCAGGATGTCGCCAGAGGCGTCGACGAGCCGGGAATCGCACTCTGCAAGTCCGACGGAAGGATGTTGATCGAGGACCGCGACCATCTTTCTCAGGAACTCGGGCCGGGCCGAATCGTCGGACTCCGCGATCCAGACAAACTCCCCTTGAGCCTGTTCAACTCCCCGATTCCATTGATGAAACGGGCTGCCGCTGTTGGTCTCGTTGATCAAGAGCCGCACGTTGGGCCGGGCAGCGTACTTCTGCAGCAGCTGTAAACTTCCATCGGTCGAAGCGTCGTCCAGAAGGATGACCTCGAAATCCGCATAGGTTTGCCGGAAGATGCTTTCCAGCCGCTCCGGGAGGAACGCACCGTGGTTGTAATTGGGAACAACGACAGAGACACGTGAGACAGTCGACATGATCGCATCCACAGTTCAGGAGAGGTTCGATCACGGGTGTCCCCAATCGGCTCCGGCATTCCCCGTGACATCGCGGGACAGGTAGAACGCAGCCCGGCCTGCCCAACCCGGGACGTTGTACCTGCGGGCCAGAGATTCGAGCCGTTCGACGTCTTGTGGCGAGAAGACCTCCTGCCAATGAAGCATCCGCCGTTGTTCGTCGGAGTAGAGGGAAATACCACGGCGGTACATCTCACTGGCCGCGTAGGAGAACGGCTCGGCCTCGTAATCCGCGTGCACCAACGCCAATCCGGAGTCTCGGGCGAGAAGGCTCAAGCTGAGCTCGGTGTGCAGGAAGAAATGCCGCGGCGCATCGATCTCGGCCCAATCGGTGCCGTACGTTCGCCAAGGCCCGCGGCTGGCGATCGGCAACCGAATCAGGCAGACGCCCTGTTCTGCCAAAAGATCCCGGACCTGACAAAGCACCTCAAGCGGGTTCGGCACATGTTCAAAGGAGTGATGAAACATCACCAGATCGAAAGATTCGCCGGCCAGCGACGGGAGCGGCTGGGCGAGAATCCGCACAGGCGGATGATGGCTATCGGCGGACAGGTACGGATCGATTCCCGTTAACCGGCAGAATCCCAATTCGGCCAGGCGATGCAGCGTCACTCCCTGACCACAGCCGACGTCCAGAATCCGGCCGCCATAACTCCGGACCTGCGTGGGAGCCAGCCAGCGTTGGACGTCGGCCAGTCCGGGATTCGGACGCCGGCCGGCCAGCCGGCCGAACAACCCGCCTCGACGGAACAGCAGCGCGGCATCTCGCCGCCGCTTGATCCATCGCCGCACCCGGTTCGCCGGCGGGGGTTCCGCCTTGCTGGATTCGAAGGAGTAGTAACGGTCAGCCGGGTAGTACTGCGAGAGGTCCTCGGGCGGATTCTCCAGTTGCAGGCAACCGCACTCTGCACATTCAAAATAGCGAAACTCGTCGCGCGAGCCGAACATCATTTCGCGGACGAGGTGGTGCGTCCCTTCGCACGACCGGCAGATACGACACGTCACCTGTGAACTCCCGTGCGGCGAAAGATGACGACACACGCCGGCAACAGGAGCAGACCGGTGACTCCGATGTGAGCCAGAGCCGCACCTCTCGGTCCGATTTCAGCCCCCAGCCACCAGACCAGTAATCCCATCAGCAGCGAGGTGGAAACACCGATCCGCAGGAAGGGATCGGTCTTGTGGGCCCTCACGTATACACCCAGCACGTAGACCACCAGGGTCAGGCCCATTCCGATCTCGAACAACAGCACCGTGAACGGGTCGAGCACGCGCGAGGCAATCGCCGGAACGTATTGCCCCAGGAGGAGAATGAGCAGCAAGAAGGCGGAACTCGCCAGGACGTACACGCTCAGAGTCGCGGCCATCAGCCGCCGGAGGAATCGGCGGGATTCCTCAGCGCGGCCCTCCGAAATCAGCCGGCCCATTTCGGGAATCCGCGTTTGCGTCCACGCATAGGCTGCGAGCTGAATCGTGGTGATCGCCGTCCAGGTCATTCCCATCTGCCCGCCCACGACAGCACCGTGATACTTGAAAATGATGGGGGTGTAGGCCTGGAGCGCGAACCAGGCAGCGATGCTCTGAACGGCAATTCTCCATTGTAAGGGGAGCAATTCGCGCTTCCAGGAAAACGGGGCCGCCGCACGTTCATCTCGCGCGGAGAGTAACGACGCCCAAAACGGAGCGAACCGATGGAGCACCAGCACGCCCTCCACCCCCAACCGCACGGCGGCTGAAACCGCGACCGCCCACAGCCCGCCGCCCAGCAAAATGACACACCAGACCGCAATGTTTCCGAAGACAGCTTGCGCCAACCGGTACGCATTCACCGTCGCCACATAGTTGCATCCTTCGAGAATCCCGATCGACGGAGCCAACCAGAGGCTCAAACTGGCCAGGACAACGGCCGACAGCCACGGAAACAGCCATTCCACGTTTTCCGCATCAGCCCCGGAAAAGAACCAGGCCCCCACGAGCGCAGCGGTGCCCGCAAAGGCCACAGCACACATCCCGTACCAGCGGCGCGTGCGGATGACCAGCTCTCCGAGCCGTTGCCGGGCCATCAGGTGCGCTTCCTGCGTCTCGTCCCGGGCGGCTGCCCATTCGTGGCTGGCGACGAACGTCAGGATGCCGGTCAGGCCAAGATCGAAAAACGTCTGAATGCTCAACAGGCCGGAAAACGTGTAGTAGAATCCCTGCAGTTCCGGTGTGAAGAACTGAGATACCACCCACAGCGACAGCCCGCCCGCCAGGAACTGCCAAACCCGCAATGCCAGCGCCAGAGCCACGCTCCGGTCGATCAACATCCGGTCACCGAGTTGCGCGAGAAAAGCCAGGGACACCAATCACGTTCGGGCTAAGGACTCAGGATTTGGACCGCAGACAACGGGATTCCGCAGCCGGAGCATGGAAGATCACGACTGTTGATGCAACCCGTTCTCTGCTCGTGGAGCGGCGGCAAGATCGCCAAGCAGGTTGGCCACTTCTGCCGCCACATGCGTCAAATCGCAGTGTCGCTCGACGTATTCGCGCCCTTGCCGGCCCAACGATTCACAGGCCGGCCCGTCATGCCAGAGCCGCTGCAGCGACTCGGCCAGACCGTTTCGATCGCCGTTCGCCACAAGGCCACAGCGACTTTTTTCGAGCAGTTCTGAGGTCACTTCCAGGGAGAGAATGGGAACGCCCGAAGCGGCCGCTTGCAGAAATACGTTGGGATTCCCTTCGTACTCCTTGGACCCTGTGCTGACGTAGGCGCACGCTCCAGAGATCACCGCCGGCATTTCGCAAAACGGAACCCGGGGAATGATCGTCACGTTCGGAGGAGCATGGGCCCGGATGTCCTGCTCGACGATCGGATCTCCGGGATTCAGAATCATCACGAAAGGAATCGACAAGCACTGCCGCGCGATCTCCAGACACAAGGCGGGGCGTTTGTGGAACTGGTCAGCCCGGCCGATCCACAGGACATAAGGGGCCTGCACGCCATGTTGCCGAAGGGAGTCGCTTTCTGTCGAACACAGGCGATCCCACCAGTTGAGATCGATGGCATTCGTCATTCGCGCCGATTCGCGCCCCCGGCGTTGCCGCAGCAGTTCCTGCTGTAACGGCGATTGGGCCACAATGAGATCAGCCGCTGCGAGCACATAATCGCACACGTCCCCACGTTCGCCATACGGTGTCACATAGCTGGAGTTCTCGATGAATTGCTCGTCCAGATCGTTGTTGGACTCGAGGAACAGCACGGTCTTACAGCCGAGTTGCCGGGCCGAGGAGATGGCGGTCGCCGCATGGCCCGAAACCCCGAAGCAGCAAATCACGTCGGGGGCCATTCGTTCGTACAGCGAATGCGGCTGAAGCGGGTCAACGTGTCCTTCCCGGAACAGGCTCGCTGCCGCCAAGACCGGAATCTCCCACAACAAGGACGGATGCCACTGGCGGATTCGGACCCAAGGCCGGCCGTCGGCAACGTCGGCCCGTTGTGACACCGCTTGGCGGAGCGGATCGAACACATCACCAATATTCCACACCGCCACACCGTCCACAGACCGCCGGCGAAACAAACGCGGCGCTTGCACGACGAATTGCACGTCAAACTGGCTCAGCCCGGAAAGCCCGTGTGCCAGAAGCCATGCGTGCGTCTCCGCTCCGCCGACGGGAGATCGGCACCGCCGGTCGAAAAACGGAAACGCGTGATAGGATACAAAACAGACGCGCATCGTCGGAAAGCAGGCTCGGTGGATTCAGAACATCTCTGACAGGGGCCCTTCCGCAGGAATTCGCGGAGCACGGCTGCCGTCACTCGTAGACGATTCGTTGAGGTTCTTCAAGACGACGTTCTCATACGACAGCGCACGGTTGAAGTGATGAGAAACCGCCAAGACGCCAAGAGAACACTGAGATCATGCATGTCCGCCACAGGCTTCGCCAATCGGCACAAGCATCCCGGCGAGTTCTTCCCGACCTTGGCCGATCGGCCAAAGAACGGCACCGTACTCCGTGGGACTTGAATCTGTAGGGCTTGTCGAAGGTCTGACTTGGCGTCTTGGCGGTTCCACCCTGCGCTGCCGTACTAAGGCCCGTTGAAGAACGTGTCCACTGTGAATCATTCGATTTCCGCAATCGGGCTGAATTGGCAGCGACGCAAGCGGCTTCGGCAGCGAAGCAGGATATCAGGAACTTATCGACTCCCACGTGCTTCGGCATCAGCACGCGATGGCTTCGCGATCCGGTTCCGAACACAGACCCGGTTGCCAAGACAGGCTCTGCGCGGTCACGAGCGGCGGTTCAGACGGCGCTGCAGGCCAACAAAGAACGGGTCGTCCCGCTCTTCGTACGGGCAGACACGGAGGTACCATTTTCCCCAAGCCTGGATGGCCCGCGTTCTCCACTGACCGACCGCTGCTCGCTTCTTGTCGTCCGAAGCGTCGGGGGGCAGGCCGTCGAAGGGATTGTCGGGCAGACCAAAGCCGTTCGGCCGGCGCGCAAACCAACACAGGGCGTTGTGAGCCTCCACCAGCACATCGGCATCGGGATCTTCCAGCAAGGCTTGGATCGCGTGCCTCACGAGATTCAAGTTGTCGGACCGGCCCAGCGCCCACATGGCGGTACGGCGAATCTGCGGGTCGGGATGCTGCAGCAGCGTGACGAGTTGTTCCGTTTGGCCCACAAGATCGGAGCGGTCTCCCAGTTGGATCTTCGCGACGATTTTCTCCTGCACTTCAAACAGGTCGTCGCCTCCGGCCTTGGTGAGCTCGGCGAGCAGTTCGTCCAGCGGACCGGAAGGTTTCCGGGACTGAACGCGGCCTTCGTCGAGAGTCACTGTCGTGAGATCATCGGGCAGTCCGCGGTTTCCGGTGAGAAGGCCGCCGCCGACTCGGGACTGGGGGTGCCGGTTGAGGAGTTTGGCCGTCGATCGAGTTAAAAACAGGATCCCAAAGCTGGTGCCGACGTAATTCTTGCCGCCCCGGTCATAGAAATCGAGATCCCAGCTTCCGTCGCTGAGCTGTTTTTGGATCAAAAAATCGGCGCACAGGTCGAACCAATCATAGGGACCGAGCTGATCGGCTCCGGTCAGGGCGCCCATCCTTTCCAGCGTGTAGTAATAGTACATCGCCGGTCCGGTTTTATTGTGGACCTGAAAATTGGCTGCTAACCAGTCCAGTGACCGCCGCGTATGCTGTTGATACGCGGCATACGTCGATTTTACCTTGTAGGGGCCTTTCCGCTTGGCGGGACTCGCACCACCCGCCGTTGTTTCGTTCGGGCCGTCGTTCGGATCCGGGAGTCGCTCTTTCTCCAGCACGCCGAACTTGAGACCGGACGGGTCCTGTTTCTTGGAATGCTTTCTCTCGGCAAACCCCTGCTGTTTCTGCATCTGATCGGGAAACAGATGGAGCGCGGCGATGGACATGCTACCGACGGCAGCAGCGGTATTGTTGAGTGTGGATGCGCCCGCCCCCGACCCGATGGTCGTGCCCGGAGAATAGGCAAACCCCCCTTCTCCGAGGTGGGTCTGAAAATGCCACAACATGATCCCGTCCCAAATTTCATCCGGGATATCGATGCCGGCCCGGGCCGCCGCCCAAAGGCCGAGGCTGCCATACTGAGTGACACTGGTATCACCCGGTTGGTCGGCTGGGCGATAGCTCCAGACATGCGCCGGCAACCGACTCTCGATCAGGTAGTCGGCGATCGCCTGGATCTGTGGTCGATACTTCACGGGATCGATTTCAGCGAGCAGCATGGCCAGAATCCCCGCCTCATACAATCCTTCGGCAGGAGGTCCCGCTTGATATTTCCCCTCGTCGAATCTGCCCAACAGATCCTTCAGCGTGGAGGCGACCTCTGCGCTGGTCGCAGGAGACCCTGCTTTGTACAGGGCGTAGGCAACCAATGTTCGCTTTCCTCCGCGAGTGTTCTCGAATTCCTGGCGAAGATACTGTGCCGCCCCGGCAACCGAACGGTCGATTGTTCCCCGATCGGCGGCAATGACTGCGAGGTTGGTTCTCCCCAGAACGACCCCGACCAATGCCATGAGCAAAGCAACCGGCCGCAGGACGCATCGTAGGGTGTTTGGCATTATTTCTCCAAATTTATCGAGCCCACACATTTTATTCGAGTGGCAGGACCGCCACAATGACCAGCGGTCTGGCGCACAGGGCCAATGCCGTTGCTAATTCGGGGTTGGTGCATTCGGATGGATTGAGCTTACCGAAACCCGGCTGTTTGTCGCAGAGGTTGGCTTATGGCCCATCCGCCCGCGTCAGCGGGGACGGTGGTCGACGCCGTGGCCGTTTCGTGACAGATGGCAGCTTCGACTCGCTGATGGACAGCCACCAACCGAAAACCGGCCGGGAACTCACCTGAAACGCCAAAACGCCGAAAACCGCGCGTACACCCGGTTTTGACATCGGCCCGGAAACCGCTTGGCGAGGGGGCCTTTCGGACATAGAATTCATAATCGCCTTTCGTTTGCACTCCTCATGGGGTTGCCGCAGCGACAGGCGGGACGCCTTCGAGGCGATTCGATCCTTCCCACCAACAGTCCCGCGGATGCCGACGGCGACCATCTCCATCAACGATCCGGAACAGGTCCGCGTGCTCTTGGGCGCGCAGGATCAGTTTCTGCGCCGCGTGCGGGACGCCATCGGTGTTCAAGTGGTGCTGCGCGGCGACGAGTTGTTGCTTGAGGGAACCGACCAGCAGGTCGAGCGAGGCCGCGAAGTCATTGGCGAGTTACAGACGATCATCGAGAAGACGGGCGCGTTGAAAGAGTCGCAGGTCGTGCGGACGCTCGAACAGAGCGTGTTCGACGGCGGACCGGGCGATTTCCCGATCGACCTGTTCGAGAAGGCCAAGAAGGTCGAAGCACGGACCGCCGGCCAAGCGACCTACGTCGATGCCATCCGCCGTCATGATCTCGTGTTCTGCAGCGGTCCGGCGGGGTGCGGCAAGACCTATCTCTCCGTCGCGATGGCGTTGAATGCGTTGCGGAAAGAATTGGTTCGCAAGATCGTACTCGTCCGTCCTGCGGTCGAAGCGGGCGAACGGCTCGGGTTTCTGCCCGGCGACATGCTCGCCAAGGTGAATCCCTACCTGCGGCCGCTCATGGATGCGCTGGTTGACATGCTCGACTTCGAGCAGGTTAAGCGCTATTTGGAGAATGACGTCATCGAAATCGTGCCGCTGGCCTTCATGCGGGGGCGCACGCTCAACGAGACATTCATTATTCTGGACGAAGCCCAGAACACGACCGTGACCCAGATGAAGATGTTTCTGACCCGCATGGGTGAGGGCTCGCGGATCGTGGTCACGGGCGATGATACGCAGGTCGATTTACCTTCGCATGTGACATCCGGTATCGTAGATGCCATCCACCGCTTGAAGCATCTTCAAGGAGTCGCTGTCGTGGAGCTGACAGGACGGGATATCGTGCGGCATCGTCTGGTCCGGGAGATCGTCAACGCCTACGACGACGGCACCAAGCCCCGGCGCGCCTCCGCCTCAACCTCTCGAAGGAACTCAACGTCTCGACGGAAGTAGCCGCCCGAGCCGGTCCGGAGTCCTCATTCTCAATCAGCTCTCGCGGCTGCGATCCCGTTCTGGAATGAACGCCCATGTTGTTCTTTGGCCAAAAGCGACCGCGACACGTCCGCACCCTTTCAGTGCGCGGGCCGGAAACTCGCCGCGACTGGCTGTGGAGCCGGCTGAAGGATCGCTCGCTGATGGGGCGTGTGGCCCTGTGCCTGCTCGCCGTGCTTATAATGCTGGTGGCCGTTCCCAGTTGGCGGGTGCCGTTTCCGTACCGGGAAGGGCAGCGGGTCCCCGACGGTGTCGCAGCCGCCACTGATTTCACGGTCCTCAATGAGAGCCAAACCAACCGTCTGCGCGACAACGCCGAGGCGGAGGCCCGCATCGTATTTCGCCACGACCCCGCGGTGCTGGAGTCCTTCCCCGACATCTTCAAGGGAGGCCTGTACGCGGTTGAACAGGCGGAGCACCTTGGCGATCTGGAAGCGAGCGTCCGTCGCGACTTCGGCTTGGATGAAACCATCCTCTCGGCTCCCGAGGGATTCCAGACGCCGGAGGAGCGATTCGACGCACTCAAGGCGGTCGCGTCCCCGAATGGGGAGACCACTGCCCGCGCCCGGATCGACGCGCTCGTTGACGAGTTCACGAAATTCATACATCCGCTGCGCAAAACCGGCGCCATCGATCAAACAGATGTCGCAAACCTGGGGATTACCGTTGACAGCCCGCTGCAGATTGTGTCTGTCGAGAATGGCCTGCCGCTGGAGAAGAAACCCAACCAGGCGGACGACGACTCCGCAACGTTCCATCTCTATGACGTTTCGTTGCCGAGTCTGCTCGGAGGCTCAGGAGCCCTTGGAGGAAACTGGAACTCGTATCCCGACCTGGCGCCGATCAAGCCGCTGGTCCGTACGTGGCTCATCCGGCAGAACCCGGTCACGCTCCGTTACGATCCGACAGCGACTAACGTGGCCAAGATGGCGGCCAGAAACGCCATTGATGACGTGCTGATTACTTTCCGGAAGGGAGACACGCTCGTGAGGCCGGGCGTCATCTTAGAGGCGGAGCACATCACGTTGCTGAGTGCCGAGCATGGCGAACTCAAGAAGCAAGCGACCTGGTCGGACATCTCCCTGCGGATGGCCGTCGTCTTCATCATGCTCACTGCACTGGCTGTGTTGAACGGGTACTATCTCCTCCGTAACGAGCCCAACGTGATCGAGAGTTTTGGCCGGCTCACCGTCTATCTGGTCGCGATCGTGGGCGCTGTTGCCCTCGGGCGGCTGCTCTCCTTCGACCCGTGGCGGGCTGAGGTGATTCCTCTGGTCGCGACGGTGATGGTCTTTGCGATCGCCTATAATCAGGTCTTCGCCGCGCTGACGGGATTCACCCTCTGCCTGATCGTGACGCTGGCAACGACCGTCCAGCTCTCCCAGTTTGTCGTGTTGATGACGACGACGGCAACCGCCGTGCTGCCGCTGGCACGGATGTCCTCCCGGACCACGCTCATCAAATCCGGTTTTCTCGCCGGGTCGGCCTACCTGTTGGTCTCCGTGTGTGTGGGGATCCTGGAGAGCCAGAATGCTGCCGAGCTGTTCGGCGATTTCGAAATGCTCAAGCAGAGCCTCAAAGGTGCCGCGTGGTGCCTGTTTGCCGGGTATGTCGTCGCCGGGAGCCTGCCGTTTATCGAATCGGCCTTTGGGGTGATCACCGACATCAGCCTGTTGGAGATGAGCGACCCGTCGCATCCGCTGCTGCAGGAACTGGTCCGGCGGGCTCCGGGAACTTACAACCATTCCATCTCCGTGGCGAGCATCGGTGAAGCGGCTGCCGACGCCATCGGGGCCAACGGCTTGCTCGTCCGCGTGGGTGCCTACTTCCACGATGTCGGCAAGATGCTCAAGCCGCAGTATTTCATTGAGAACGTACAGGCCGGCACCGAAAGCCGGCACGACCACCTCGCGCCGGCCATGAGTACGTTGATCATCATCGGCCATGTCCGGGACGGGGTCGATCTGGCGGAGCAATACAACGTTCCCCCGCAGTTGGTCAGTTTCATCGAGCAGCATCATGGGACCACGCTCGTCGAATACTTTTTTCACGCGGCCACTCGGCAGGCCGAAGAGAGCGAGGACCACAAGACCGACGCGGAAGAGTCGTCCTTCCGCTATCCGGGTCCCAAGCCGCAAACCAAGGAAGCAGGCGTGATGATGCTCGCCGACGCGGTCGAAAGCGCCAGCCGCACCTTGACCGACCCCACCGCCAAGCGACTGGAAACACTGGTTCACGAGCTGGCCATCAAACGGCTGCTCGACGGCCAGTTCGACGAATGCGACCTCACCCTCAGCGAACTGCGGACCGTGGAGACATCGCTCGTCAAGTCACTGATCGGGGTCTATCATGGCCGTATCAAGTATCCGGAAGCACGGACCGCCTGAGCCGAAGGAAGTCCCTGGCGGCCGCCGCCCGATTGCCGGCAGCGGATGACATGGCCCGGAGTTGTCGCCTGTGTATCAATTCTCGGTCGCCGACGAGCAGGCGTTTGTGCGAATCGATGCGGACTGGCTGCTGCGCATCGCGGAATCCGTGCTGGACGACGAGCAGGTGACAACAGCGGAAGTCAGTATCGCCCTCGTCGATGATGCCTCCATTCACGACCTCAATCGCCGCTATCTCGGTCATGATTGTCCGACGGACGTCATCAGTTTCTCCCTGGGGGATGACGATTCTCCGGCAGGCAAACAGGACCGGGCGAGCGAAGCCGCCCGCCGTCTCGACGGCGAGCTTGTGATCAGCGGTGAGACAGCCGCACGGGTGGCGGGCGAAATCGGCTGTCCGCCGACCGAAGAACTGGCGCTGTACCTGGTCCACGGTTTGCTCCATCTGTGCGGCTATGACGACCAGACAGACGCCGACCGGTCGCAAATGCGGCATCGAGAGCAAACGCACTTGCAAAAGTTTGGAATCCGACCACACTATTGATCAGTAGAGCGATGCCCGGCCGGGCATCCGTCATTCGCACGAACCTGGGTGAATCGTTGTCTCCCACCGCGCTGTCCGTCATTGCGGGCTTGTTCCTGACCGTTGCCTTTGCGGCGGCCTTTGTTTGCTACAGCCTGCGAAGCTTCTCGCGCAGCCGGCTGGCCGACGTCTGCCGACGGAACGGCAACGAGCTGCGGTTCGGCGAGATTCTCCGAGAAGATGTCCGTGTCCTCACCGCTTGGGAGGCGGTCCAGTTTGCCAGTCTGCTGATCGGGCTGGCCGCCTTGCTTCCGGAGATGCTGTCGCTCCCCCAGTCCGCGGTGCGATGGGTAATCGTGGTGGCGGGGCTCTCAGCCGGTTTCGTGCTGCAGTTCGTGGCCATTCCCTGGTCGCTGTCCCGCGTGGCCAGCGAACCGGCGCTGTGTGCCGCGTGGCCGCTGTTGCTGGCGGTGGCGCGGGGTTTGCATCCATGCGTGTGGCTGGCAGAAGGGCTGGACACGTTCGTCCACCGATTGGCCGGACGGAAGGACCCCACGCCCGATACGAGCGCGTCGATTGCGGAGGAGATTCAAAGTGTCGTGGACGAAGGGCATCGCGAAGGACTGCTGCAAACGCGGGCCAGTCACATGATCCAGCGCGTGATGGAGCTCCAGGAGGAGGACGTACGGGCGGTCATGACGCCGCGAACAGAGATGGTCTGTATTCAGACGGACGTCTCGCTGCACGAAGCCCGCCGCCTGTTGCTGGACGCGGGCCATTCGCGGGTTCCGGTGATCGGCGACTCTCCTGATGACATCATCGGCATTCTGTACGCCAAGGATCTGCTCCGCTACCTGGACGCCGACAGTGAGCCGACGGCCCTGGCCGACATCATTCGCAAGCCGTTGTACATCCCCGAGACGACCGGCATCGACCTGCTGATGGAGCGGATGAAACGGGAACGGTTTCATCTGGCGATTGCGCTCGATGAATACGGCGGCGTGGTCGGGTTGGTGACACTGGAAGATATCCTCGAAGAAATCGTCGGCGAGATTGTCGACGAATTCGATCCGGCCGAAGAAGAGCCGATCCAGCGGATTGACGACCACACGATGGACGTGGATGCCCGCGTGCACATCGACGATCTGAATGAGCAGTTTGAATTCGGTCTTCCGGAGGACGACGACTTCGACACGATCGGCGGCTTCGTCTTCTCACAATTGGGGCATGTCCCCGCGGCGAACGAGTCGCTCACCTGGGGAAATCTGAGGCTGACCGTCCTCGAGGCGGACCAACGCAAGATCATCAAACTCCGCATCGAGGTCGACGAATCTCTTGTCGCCGCGTCAAGCGAGGCCTGAATCGCCCTCGTGCGGGAGGTCAGCGTTCACTGATCCCCGCCGCTATGCGTTTCGACGCGGTCTGTCAGCCGGTTGCAAACAGCCATGTGAGGACGGCGGCGGCGATGATCCCCAGGGTGATCAACGCGGCCAACCCGTGGCGGGTCGGGAAGGCGCGGCGCGGGCCGCAAGGCCCTTCAAATCGAAGCGTGACATCGTCGGCCAGGGTCAGCCTGTCGCCATGCCGCAAGCGGCAGCCGTCGGTCGGCCGGCCATTGACGGCGAGGCCGTTTTTGCTGCCGAGGTCGGCCACGTTCCAGGCGTGGCCATCATAAAAGACCCGGCAGTGACGTGAGGACAGCTTCCGGGAATCGATCGTCAGATCGGTCTCATGGCTCCGGCCAATCACGAAGCTCGATTTTTCAACGCGATACAGGCCGCCGTCGGGAAGGCGCAGCATGGCCCCGGTCGCCGCCGCCTCGTTGTCGGAGACGGAAAAATCGGCGAGAAGCTGTTCGGCTTCCACCGCGGCCGACTCATCGCCGATGACCGCTCTCGGATGTCGCGGCGACGAGCGGCTGCCGCGAAAATCGACCTTGATGTCGTCGGGAACCTGTGTCGCCTTCTGGGGGTCGGTGCTCCGTGCCGTCGAGGAACTAAAGCGGGCCGTGCTGGACAGCCGCGTCGCAGTGGATGTTCTCCGCATGCTCAGCCGGCCGAGTTTGATGGCCACCTTCATCCGCACGCGTTTGAGTTGGTCGAAATCAAAGTCGATCGGCCGCCGTTGGGCGAAGGGGCGGAGCGCCTCCTGAACTTCCTGGGCGGAGGCGAAACGGTCGTCCGGCGATTTGGCCACCATCCGGCGGAGCACGGCTACCAGTTCGTCGGGAATTTCCGGAACATGCTCCTGCGGGTTGGGGAACGGCTGCGTCTTGTGGGCGTCGATGATCTCTTTGGCCGCCTCCCCCGGGTAAGGGCGTTTCGCGGTCAAGGCGACGTACAACGTGCAGCCCAGCCCGTAAATATCCGCACGGGCATCAACATGAAGACTGTCCCGGGCTTGCTCGGGGGGCATGTAGTCCGCCGTCCCCAGGCAGTCATGGCCGAAGATCATGGCGAGGGAAAACTCCTCGTCGCGGGCCGCCTCATGCAACATGGCCAAACCAAAGTCGATGATTTTTACCTGGCCCGTGTTATCGATCAGCACATTGTCCGGCTTGACGTCGCGGTGGACCATCCCCAGTCGGTGCACGGCCTCCAGCGCATTGGCCGTCTGAGACGCGATATCACACGCCACCGGATACGGCAGACCTTTGACGATGCCGACAAGTTCGTGCAGGGCGATCCCCGGAAACACCTCCATCGTCGAATAGTCCACCTCACCGAACACATCGTCCGTCAGTCCCAGCTCGTAGGTTCTGACGATGCGCGGATGCTGCAGCCGCAGGCCGGCGCGGGCTTCGAGACGAAACCGGGCCCGCATGCCCGAATCGTGTTTGAACCGCTCGGAGAGCACCTTGAAGGCGACGTCTTGCTTGCGGCGTGCGTCCCATGCCAGAAACACGGTCCCCATCCCCCCCACACCAAGCACGTCCCGGATGACGAACCGCCCCAAACAGAGGCGACGGTACCGCCCCTGCAGCAGTTCGCTGGCCTGATAGGGAGTCAGTAGCTTGGCACGGACGAGCTGTTTCGCCAAGTCCTTCGGCTCCGACTCCTCGGCCGCCGGAATTCGGGTGAGGGCCGCATCGAGTTCGTCCGCGGAGACGACCCCGCTGCGATGGATGGCATCCAAGAACTCAGAAGCAGCTACCGCCATCGAACCCGAATCGCCCCCAGTTCCACGGGATTGTTCCGTACACAACCAGAAAATCGGCGCGTCTCGCCAAGGTGTGCGTCGTGCGCAATCGGATGGCCTGCTGCCGCCCGGATTGTCCGGCCGCGATTTCGTCTCGGGGAAGCCGGTGGCCACTTCGCCACCAACTCGGTTGTCGGCCATCCGCCAACCTCACGACAAAGTATACATTGCAATCAGGGGGAAACCAACAACCGGTTTCAACGATCAGGGCAACTTGTTGTTTCACATTGGGGAGGGTGGCGGGGGCGCTCCGTAGGAAGCCCCCGATTCCCAACGCCTTCAAACACGGGGGCTTCCGCTGCGCGAAGCGCCCCCGCCACCCGATCAGCCTTTGCCCATTGTGAAAAACAAAGTCGCCCTGTTTCGACGATTGGCATGCTTTCCCTTGGCGACGATGGGGAACAATCACCGCGGAGTCGCGGAGGACGTGCGGAGACGGATGTGAACCCAGCAGACCAAAAACGCTCATTTCAGAGTCGTATTCTCCCGAGTGACCAACATTCGGAAGTCACTCGACAATCCGAAAACGCCATCGGCCATTGGCGATGACATGCCGAAAAGCCCTCCGCGAAACCTCCGTGTGCTCTGCGACTCCGCGGTGAAAACGTCGTTGAACCTCCAGCGATGATTCGTCCCCAGAATCGTGCCGGCGAATGAAGGAGGCCGCTTCAGCCCTCCTCACTGACGCCGCTACCGCTCGCGCCACAACACGTTGTCCGGGATGTTCAGCTCGGCCTGACAGTCGGCGATCTCCGTGCGAAAGCGTTTCGCATCGAGAGGATACCCCTGGGTCGGTTTCAGATGGGGCAGGTGCGACCGCCAGAATCGGTTGAACGCGAGCATGGCCAGCTCGCGAAGGTACTTCGACACCAGAGACGCCACGGCGACCGGGAAGTGCGACTCCGCCTTCATCTGAAACCGGATCTCCGTCCGGCCCACCCGGTAAATGCTCCGCGCGCGGCCTTCCTCAACACGGAAGATCATCTCGCCGTCGAGCACGTCCGTCAGGAGTTCGTCATAACGGTTGCGCCCGCCATGTTTGTCGGCGATGACCAATGCCGGCCCGTCGTCGTTGGGGTTCCACATTGTCGCCAGCAACGACAGGCTGAGCGACGAAAGCGTGCGGCCTTTGCTGTCGTACAGCGTCGTCAGCCGGTTGAACTTTTCCGTCAGCACGACATCGCTGCTCACCTGAGGCGGACTGACGCCGTTCTGCTCCGCACATCGCGAGAGACGATCGGTTTGCCGGTCGACCTGTTCGCCGTCAACGGTGACCGGGAGCGGCACGTCCCTCATAAACCATGGCTCCTGGTCTCCGTCGTCCGGGTACGACACGGCCAGTTGCCGCCACAGTGAATCGAACGAACTCACGTCGTACCCACTCCATCCCAGCAAGCAGAGGACGGTCGTCTCCAGTGCAGCGAGTCCCCGCGTGGGCGTAAACACCTGCTTCGAGTCGGCCACATGCAGCCGCCCATCGCCCGCCGCGGGCCGTTGGGCGACGGCGTCTCCCAGCAACTCCCACAAATCGCAAGCCTGCGGATCGCCCCGCATCTCCCATGCCGTCGCCGTAATCACCAGCGGGCCCAGATTCGGCCCGAATCCGGCTTCGTCCATTCCAATGAACAAGGGCATGCGGGTTGATGGTTGAAAGTTGAAAGTTGATGGCCCCAAGCCCTCGGGTCGCACCCCGTGGGCCGCGCCCGTGGGTTTTAGATCATCACTCTCCCCCCCTCAACCTACTTGCCGATGCAGAAGCGGCTGAAGATGCGATCGAGGATGTCGTCGGTGTAGACCCGTCCGGCAATTTGCCCGATATGATCGAGGGCGTCGCGCAACTCGATCGCGACCAGTTCATCCCCCGCACGCTCAATCGAGGCAACTCTTGCCCGCTCCAAAGAGTCCGCTGCGCCGCGAAGACTGTCCCGGCACCGGGCGGCGGTTGTCCCCAGAATACGACCGTCACCGGCGAAAGACTCGAAGCGAGATACCACCATCGCTTTCATCTCGTCGATTCCCGCTCCCGTCGCGGCACTCACCACAACGTCCGCTCGCTGTGAACGGCCGTCAGACAGGTCGGCCTTCGTCGTCAGATGCAGCACAGACTTTCCGCTGCCAGCGCATTCCTCTCGCAACCGGGCATCGATCGCGACGGCTTTGTTGCGCATGCCTTCGTCGCGGATGTCATTGCCGTTGACGTCTCCGTGACCAACCACATCGCCGCCAATGTCGGCGGGCGAGCACCAGAGAATCAGATCGGCACGTTGCCATTGGTCGTGCCTCAACTCGTCCGCTGCGCGCCCGATGCTCAGACGCGACTTGTCTGCGCCGGCCTTGTCCCAACCGGCCGTGTCAATCAGATCGATGCCGAGACCGCTCCATTCGACCGGGACGGAGAGATAGTCGCGGGTCGTTCCTGATGCGGCGGAGACGATCGCCGCCTCGCCGCCGCAGAGGGCATTGAGCAACGTGCTTTTCCCCGCGTTGGGGAGTCCCGCCAGCACCACCTTGAGCCGGCCGCGCGACTGTAACCGCGAGGTGGCTTGTTCCAGCAGTTCGTCCAGGAAACCCAATCCGCCGGTGATGCGACGGATGAGTTCCTCGCGAGCAATGAACTCGATGTCCTCCTCGACGAAGTCGAGCCCCGCTTCCAGGTCGGCCAGGTGCAGCAACAATTCTTCATGCAGCGCGGCGATGCGGTGAGACAGGCCGCCGCCCAGTTGGCCGAGGGCCAGACGGAGTTGCTGTTGATCGGTCGCGTCGATCACGCCGAGCACCGCTTCGGCCTGCATCAGATCGATCCGCCCGGCGAGAAACGCTCGCAGCGTGAACTCGCCCCGCTGTGCCGGGCGGGCCCCGTGAGCAAACAACCGCTCCAGCAACGCCTCCAGCAACGGCCCCGAGCCGATGGTGTGCAATTCGGCCGTCGGCTGTCCCGTGTAGCTGCGACCGGTGGGCCAGAGGAACACGTCAACCGGCAGCGGACAATGCACGTCCGGAATCTCGACCGTCCCTGGATGACGCCACGGCAACCGGGCCGTCTCCCATCCGGAACGATCGTCCGGAACGAACACCAACGAAACAACACTCCTCGTCGACGGACCGCTCACGCGCACAATCCCCCGCACCGCCGGCCCTGGAGCCGAGGCGAGCGCCGCGATGGTATCGTCGAGAAGAGGTGGCGAGTCCATGTGACGTTTCGGTGGTCCGTTTGCGGAAAGCGGATAGGTGGTGATTGGCCATTCTATCGCCGAATGGAGAATGGAAACGGATTGTTCTTCAAGGGAACCGCGAATGAACGCGAATCGGCGCGAATGAGAAAACGGCGACCTGATTCGCGTGCATTGGCGTGCATTCGCGGTTCAAAAACGGGGCAGACTGCACTGTGAGGAATACGAAGCGGTTTTGAAACCACTTCACGAAAAAACCCCACCCGGGGGGTTAAACCGGGTGGGGTCGGGGTTTGATCGGCGTGTGTCGTTCAGGCATCAGTAGCCGTAGTTGCCTCGGCCTCCGCCTTCGCCGCGAACCGGCGAGTTGCAGAAGATATCGAACTGCCCGTCGCAGAAGTCGGCGACGTCCCGGAACCGGCTGCCATGGACGCGGGCCTTATGGCCGACTGTCCCGTGAAGGTAGTAGCTTTGATTGATTTGTCCGACAGCGGAGCCGACGTCTTCGAGTTCTTCGTTAACACCGTTGGCCACTTCGGCCAAGCCGATAATCATGCCGATCACGGTGATGGTTGCGACGAGAACCAGTTCAGCGGAAACGATGAAGCCGGCTTCGTCTTGGTGCAGGGCGGTCAGGATGCGGGTCATGGCGATTCTCCACGAGGTTGGTGAGATTAGTCGCTTCTACCGGCATCACGTGTGGGTCTCTTGCTGAATGATTGTTAAGCAGGCTGGATGCCAACTCGCCAAAGTTGCTTCAAGAATTTGACACGGCCTGCCATAGATCTCCGTAAGCCTTGGTCGCCACATGGGTTGCCGTTTTCAACGGCTGGGCCATTTTCTTGACGGCGGACGCGAGTCCGCCGCGACCCGATGTTGCCAGCACGCCACGGGTTCCGGGCGTTGCGACAGGCATGTGCTGCAACGGGCGTCAGCGAAGGGGCTTACGACTGACGATGCACGTCCGCCACGCGCTGAGTTTCGGCAACATCGAGCAGGCGTCCCAGCCGGCGGGTGGCCCCAGCCGGCACGGCTGGGTGCCACACAGGCACAAGATGCCTCACACTCGGCTCACAACCCGTCTGAAGCGTCCGAACACGGAGTGTGAGACATCCTGTCGCTTCGCGACCCAACCGGTGCCGCTCAGCGACAGGCAGCCTGCCCTTAATCGAACGATTGACCCCGACCAAACGAGCTCACCAGAGGCTTCTCGTCGCGTTGCGACACGGGTTGGGACAACCCGTGCTACCCGCTATTATGATGGTGGCTGGTCGCTGCGCAGCAATGCTGCTGCGATTCGGCTGATCGAAAGGAGGTGCAGCTTGCGCAAACTTTTGAGCACCCCGGCAACACCCCACTTGCGGGGATAACCACACTCCTGCCGGGGAGACACCGTGGGCAGGCACGGAAATGGAGGATAGCCGACAATTGGTCGGTGATGTGGTATCGCAGCAAGGCGAGGCACGAAGCCAGTGGCTCCTGCCAACCGCTGGCTTTTTCTGTCAGCGAGGGCAGACGGATTCAGCGCGCTTCCGTCTCCCCGTGCAGCGTGAGTATCAGTTTGCGCGACCCTGCGCGATTGCGGTGTTCGCACAAATAGATCCCCTGCCACGTCCCTAGCACAAGCCGCCCGTCGCAGACCGGAACGGTCAGCGAACTGCCGGCGAGCGTTGCCTTCACATGAGCGGGCATGTCATCCGGTCCCTCCATCGTGTGGACATACGGGACATCCTCCGGGACGAGCCGGTTGAACGCGGTCTCCATGTCGGTCGGCACGTCGGGGTCGGCGTTCTCGTTGATCGTCAGCGAGGCCGACGTATGCAGAATGAACACGTGCAGCAATCCGATGCGAACCCGCTCCAGCTCGGGGAGTTTATCGACAATGTTGCGGGTGATCAGATGGAACCCGCGCGCATGCGCAGAGAGCGTAATCTGTCGCTGAAACCAAGCCATGCTTGTGTCCGCCTATCTTTGAAATCCGATCAACAAGGTTGTGCGATTCATCGGCCTCCGTCAAGCCGGCAATCATCGCATGCGGAAGAACTCGTTGTGACGCGACGTTGATTCCGCGTCACCGGCGCTGACAGTAGAATGCAGCTTGCCGACGCCTGAACAAAAAGGGAGACCGAGATGCCACGCTGCGTTCATGCTTTGTTGCTGCTTGCTGTTTTCGCACTGCCGAATTCGCCGCTCTGTGCGGATGTGCCGTTGCAGTTCGGTTTCGGCAAGGCGGACATCACGCCGGCGAAACCGCTGCGCCTCTCCGGATATGGCAATCGCAGCGAGCCGTCAAAGGGAGTCGACGAGCGGCTGTCTGTGCGGGCGATGGCTCTGCGCGCAGGAGCCGAGGGACCGCTGCACGTCATCGTTTCCGTCGACACCATCGGCGTCCCCGGCACGCTGACGAAGGCCATTCATCAACGCATCGCGCGACAGCACGGCATCCCGCGGTCGCAGTTCGTGCTCTGCTGCACGCATTCGCATACCGCTCCCCACATCACCGTCGGCCTGATGAACCTGTTTGCGACGCCGCTGACGGACGATCAGCGGCGCGACTCGGACGAGTATGCCGCCGCACTCAGCGATCAGGCCGTCGCCGCCGTGGTTGCGGCGGTCGCCGATCTCCAGCCGGGACGGATGTTCGTCGGAGAAGGCGAAGCGACCTTCGCCGTCAACCGCCGCGTGCTCAAAGGGGGCATCTGGACCGGCTTCGGCATCAACCCTGACGGGCCGGTCGACCACACGCTGCCGATTCTTCGTATCACCGATGCTGCGGGCGACGAGACGCGGGGGCTGTTGTTCAACTACGCCTGTCACTGCACCACGTTCGACAGCGACTACAACCGGGTCAACGGCGACTGGGCCGGATACGCCGCTAAGTCTCTCGAAGAGCGTTACCCGAAGGCGACCGCGCTGTGCACCATCGGCTGCGGGGCCGATGCCAACCCGGAGCGGGACCGCAGCCGGGCATTGGAAATCGCCAAGGCGCAGGGGGAACAGATTGCCGACGAGGTGGCCCGCGTGATCGGCGAGCCGATGACGGAGATCACCGCTGCTCCGCGGGCCTCCTTTGGTTTCGCCGGCTTGCCGATTGACCGTCCCTCCCGCGACGACCTCAAGGCGAGGCTCAACGACAACACGCCCCAGGTCCGCCGCCATGCCGAGACCATGCTTGACGTGTTGCAACGCATGGGGCGGCTGCCGGAGACCTACCCCATGCCGATCCAGGTGCTCCGCTTCGGCAATCAGCTCAGCATGGTGTTCATGGGCGGCGAGGTCTGTGTGGACTACGCGTTCCGCATCAAGAAAGAACTGGGAAAGGGGAATGCATCACAAGAAACGAGCGCCGGAGACGAAGACAAGGGCGTCAACAAGGCGACGGACGCGACCGCCGCTCACGACGGCGGCACGGCGGATTACGTTTGGGTGACCGCCTACGCCAACGACGTGTTCGGGTATGTCGCCCCGGAACGGATGCGTGCGGAGGGGGGGTATGAGGTCGATTTCTCCATGATCTTTTACAACCAGCCGGGCCGCTGGTCGAGCGGCACCGAGGACCTCATTCTTCGCCGCGTGCACGAGATGTCTGAGAACACCGGCAAGCTCGGGCCGTTCTCTCCGGAAGACAGTCTCGGTCTGCTGACGGTGCCGGACGGGTTCACCGTCGAACTTGTCGCCGCAGAGCCGTTGATCCGCGACCCGGTCAAGTTCGCACTCGGAGCCGACGGTTGCCTGTGGGTCGTCGAGATGGGCGACTATCCCAACGGCAATCCGGATGCCACCGACAGCCGCGGCAACAACCGAGCCGACGACCGTCCCGACAAGCAACTCTGGGACGGTCCGCCCGGCGGCCGCATCAAACGGCTGACCGATACCGACGGCGACGGATCTTACGACGAAGCGGATACTTTTCTCGACGGGCTGACGTTTCCGACCGGCGTGTTCCCCTGGCGTGACGGCGTCGTTGTCGCCGCCGCACCGGAGATTTTCTTCGCCCGCGACACCGACGGCGACGGACGCGCCGACGAACGAAAGACGCTGTTCACAGGCCTGCACGAGGGCAACCCGCAGCACCGCGTAAGCGGATTCACTTACGGACTCGACGGATGGCTGTACTTGGCAGGCGCTTCTAGCAGCAAGACGATTGCCTCTGCCATCTCCGGAGACAAGATCCGCACGTCGGGTCGGGATCTGCGGATCGACCCGGACTCGGGACGTGCGGTGCCGGTCAGCGGCGTGAGCCAGTACGGGCGGGTCCGCGACAACTGGGGCAACTGGTTCGGCAACAACAACAGCCAACCGCTGTATCACTTTGCGATCGAAGACGGTTACCTGCGTCGCAATCCCTTCGTCCCCTCGCCGTCGCCGCGCGTGTTCCTCACAGAACCTGCCGCGACGCCACGCGTGTATCCGACGAGCCGCACGCTCGACCGCTTCAATGATCTGCTTACGCTCAACCGGTTCACGTCCGCGTGCAGTCCTCAAATTGTGCGGGATGGCGATCTTCCCGCCGATGTCAACGGGGCCGCGCTGGTTTGCGAGCCCGTGCACAATCTTGTGAGCCGCGTGATGCTGGAACCGACGGGGGTCACGTTTCACGGGCGGCGGCACAAGAGCGAGCAACAGTCCGAGTTCCTCAGTTCGCAGGACAACTGGTTTCGACCGGTCCACGTGGAGACAGGCCCGGACGGATCGATCTGGGTGTGCGACATGTATCGGCTGGTCATCGAGCATCCGCAGTGGATTCCCGAAGCCTGGCAGGCGAAACTCGACCTCTACGCTGGTCACAACAAAGGCCGCCTCTATCGAATTCGCCCTGCCGGCCAGCCGCCCGAAGCAGCCCCGAACCTTGCCGCCCTGTCGAGCCGCGAACTGGTCGCACAACTCTCCCGCAGAAACGGCTGGCGACGCGACACGGCCCAACGGCTGCTGACCGAACGGGCCGACGCTTCTGTCATCCCGGCGATCGAATCGTTGGCAGGCGAACACGCGGATCCCGAAGTTCGCGTGCAAGCGATGGCAACACTCAGCGGACTCGGCCGGTTCTCGACCGAAGTACTGATCAAACTGTTGTCAGACCGTGATCCGCGCGTTGTTGCGCAAGCGATTCGCTTTGGCGAGTCGCACATCGAGAATCCGGACGTGATCACGCGACTGCTTTCTCTGGCCGGGCACGAAGACCTGCGCGTGCGGTATCAACTGGCGCTCACCTTGGGCGAAAGCAACGACCCGCGTGTCGCCTCCGGACTGCAGGAGATTGTTTTGCAGAATCGCGACGACCCCTGGATTCGCGCAGCGGTGCTCTCTTCGGCCGCTCCGCATGCCCGGCAACTGCTGCGCGCTCTGCTTGCCGACCCCGACTCGTTGCAAGAGCAGGTCGCCTTCCTGCAGGAATTGATCGCGACCGCTTTGGGGGAGGATGTGCGCCGGGGCCTGGGCGGCGTTGTGTCGGCCATTCTCGATGAAAACGGACCGGCTGGCACGGACAACACTCCGGTCGAGCCGTGGCAAATCGCTGCTTTGGCGAGTTGTGTGGACGCCGTGCTGCGGCGGGGAAAAACTTGGTCAGAGATCGCTGCGTTGTCGCCCTCCGGCGGACAAAACGTCGCACGGGCTGCGGAGCCCGTGTTCGCTGCGGCCCGGAAAATCGCAGCAAACGAAAACGCTCCGACGCAAAATCGGGTGTCGGCCGTGAGGCTGTTGGGACAGGAAGCATCTTCGCGAGCGGCAGATCTCTCGCAATTGAAGTCCCTGCTTTCGCCCCGCGTCGCCCCGGAACTGGAGGTTGCGGCCATCCGGTCACTGGCAGCGTGCCAGGCAGACGATTTGGCCGAGGCACTGCTGGACGCTTGGTCGCAACAAACTCCGGCAGTTCGGGGTGAAGTTCTCAGCACGCTGTTGTCACGACCGGAGTGGACCGGCCAGTTCATCGGTGCCGTCGAGGCGGGGACGGTGCCCCTGCTGGACATCGACGCCGCAACACGGGCACGATTGCAGTTGCATCTACGGAACACGGGCCGTGAATCGGCGCATCACCTCTTTGAGGCGGCGAACTCCGGCGACCGGGCTGAAGTTGTGACATCATTTCAGAGCGTGTCTGCGCTGCCGGGAAACGCAGAGCAGGGAGCCGCGCTGTTCAAGAAAGTTTGCAGCACCTGCCACAAGCACGCAGGCATCGGGAATGATCTTGGTCCGCGACTGGCCAACCTCCAGAACAAATCGGTCGACGCCCTGTTGCTGGCGATGCTTGATCCGAATCGGGCCGTGGAGCAAAAATACCGTGGGTACGTCGTCGTCACCCGCGACGGGCGAATTGTCAACGGGCTGATCAAGTCCGAAACCGCCAGCAGCATCACGCTGGCGGAGCCGAACGGCAAAGAGCACGTCATCCTGCGGATCGATCTCGATGAAATGACCGACACAGGAAAATCCTTCATGCCGGAGGGCCTCGAGAAGGATCTGACCCCCCAGAACATGGCCGATATTTTCGCGTTCGTAACTCGCGAGGAGTGAGGGGCGGGGTACCCCGTTGTGTCCCACTCGTGTGGTTCGCATTCTGGTGTGGGTGAGGAAAGATGCGAGTCGCCGTTGTATGATGCTGCCCGGTCGCCCCGGTAACGCTCCCCCGCTGTTCGTGCTCGGTGCTTTCTCAACGCATGTCAAAACCGGCTTCGCTCTATGGTGTCCGGGTCTCCCCGGTCGTTGACGTGCAGGAGATTCCCGTCCCTGCGTGCCCGGTGTGCGGGTCGGAAACCGCTCGTCCCCGGTTTGAGATCGAGGGGATGGAATCGCGGATTGTTGTCTGCCCGCGGTGCGGGTTAGGCCGCTTCGCTCCTGCGCCGACAGCGGAGCAGGTTCGTTCGTACTACCCGGACGAGTATTACGGCAGCACGGGTCGCAAGTTCGAGGGAGTGGTGGAGTCGCTCGTGCGGATCATCGCTGCCCGACAGGGGCGGTTTCTCTCACGCGGGTTGCCCGGCGGTGGCCGCGTGCTGGATGTCGGCTGCGGGCGCGGGGTGTTGCTACGGGCATTCGCCGATCGCGGGTACGACGTGCACGGCACCGAGGTCAGCGCGGCGGCCGCGCAGGGAGCCGATCCGCGCGCGACGATTCATATCACATCCCGGCTCGAAGACGCCGCGCTGCCGGGGGCATCGTTCGATCAAGTCGTCTTGTGGCACGTTTTCGAGCACCTGCCGGATCCTCGGGCGACCGTCAAAGAGATTCACCGGCTGCTCAAACCGGGGGGGAAGGCCGTCATCGCCGTCCCCAACTTCTCAAGCTGGCAGGCCCGCTGGACCGGTGCCGGCTGGTTTCATCTCGACCCGCCGCGGCATCTGTTTCAGTATCCGGCGGAGACCCTTCGCCGGCTGTTGGAAGACAACGGCTTCCGCTGTTCGTCCGAGCATCACTTCTCGCTGCGGCAGAATCCGTTCGGCTGGGTGCAGAGCGTCCTGAACCGGTTTTCCTCACTGCCCCGCAATGGCCTGTATGTCCTGCTGCACCGTTCCGGGTCTGCCGAAAAGCCGTTCACCCGGCCGCTGCGGTGGTTGTTCCGAGCGGCGTTTCTCTTCGGCATGCCGGTCGCCGTTGTCATGAGCGTCATCGCAGCCACTTCCCGGCAGGGGGCGACGGTGACCGTTATCGCAACGCGGTTACCAACGGTGGGTGACTGATTCGGTTGGACGGACGGCGACGTCTTTTGCCAGTTGTGCGAAACCGCAAGCAGCGCATCCATGCCGGTCGATGGCCGCTCCGCTTCCGGCACAGACAATCCCGCAGAAATTCAGAGGAGCCCGCGAAAGATTTGGCGTCGCATGGGGTTGTCGCGGCCGGTGAATTCCTGGTCGTCGGCCGGATCGGTTTCCAGCGAGGTCGCCATCATGTGGAACTTGGCGTCGACATCGTCCGCATAGTGAACGAGCAGTGCTTCCGGGGTGTGCGGGGCGATGGGGGAACCCCATTCCGGCAGGTTCTGATGGGCCACGATGATATGTTCCAGCCGCAAGAGTGTTTCCGGATCGAGTTCCTCGATCTTCGCCGCCGCCTCACGCACGACATCGCGGCCCAGCAGGATGTGTCCGATGAGCCGGCCGGGTGCCGTGTAAGTGGCCCCTTGAGGTTGCGAGTCCAGTTCGATCAACTTGCCGATGTCGTGCAGCACCGCGCCGGCGACGACGAGTGATTTGTCGAGCGGCGGCTGCATGTCCGCATAGTACGCGCGGTACTTGTCCGCCAAATGCAGAGCAAGCTTGGTGACGGACAGCACATGCTCCAGAAAGCCGCCGCGATAGGCGTGATGATTCCGCATGGCCGCAGGGATCGTCTTGATGGCATCGGCATGGGTGACGAGGATTTCTGCGACGAGCTGCCGCAGCGGCCCGTCCTCCACCTCCACCTCCACAAGATCCGTCAGTTCGGCGTACATCTCGTCGAGATCAAACCGGCTCGATTGCAGGAAGTCGCCGGGGTCAAAGCCGTCCGCCGCATCGTCTTCGGTCACTTCTCGAATCCGGTCGAGATCGATCTGCGGGCCGTAGGAGCTTTCCGAATAGCGGCAACGGAGCTTGTAGAATTGTCCCGGTCGCCATGATTGCTCGCAGTCCGCGAAGAAGGGCGTATCTGACCAAATCATCGCCGTGACGCTGCGGCCTGCGTCCCGGAACGTGCACCGAAAATACGGCTTGCCGTCCCGCGTCGTCGACTGCTCCCGTGCCGTCAGCAGCGCGAAGCAGTCTCCCAGTTGGCCCGGCTGCAGGTCGCTCAACCGACCGACCGACGAACCGGATTGCGTCTCCGAAAAGAGTGACGGCGTGTCCGGCAGGGACGTCTTGGATGAGGATGTCTGGGATGAGGGCATAGCATCCGCTCTCGGCTGTCTTCGGTCTTCAGAAAGTCTTCACCTCGGTGACGCCCTGAGTCTACCCAGATCATCGCACGACCGCCACGAATGGCGCGGGAAAGCCGGTGCATCCACTCGATGGTGGGGGTGGCTGGGGCGATCTGAAATCGATGGCCGGTGATCCGCGCGGAGCTCTGGGGCGGTGGACCGTCCTCGGCCCTCGAATCGGAGGGGCCTGCGTCGTTCATTGTCCCAACGCGCCCCCGCCACCCACTGTTCTCAAGTGTGGACAATCAAAGTGATTGATTGCTGAATTCGGTCCCGGTAGAATACGGAAGTGGCGAGAGCGCAACCTGAAACGGCAGAACCGGTTCGGCGCGTCGCCCGCCCCCCCTTCGCCCGCCCCCCTCCTGGGGCGAATCCGCGAACCCGAGAGAGGACCGTGCGATGCCGCAGAGACTCCGAGCGATTGTCTTTGCCGTGACGGCGTCGCTGCTGTTGTCAGACAGTTGCCAAGTTCTTGCGGGTGAACCGGCGACACTCGTTGTCGAACCGACGACAATCGCGCTGTCGTCACCGCTAGACTGCGTGCAGTTGATGGTGACGCAGCGTAATGGCAGTGGCCCTGCGGTCGACGTGACGCGAACGGTCACGTTTGTCTCCGACGACGAGGCGGTTGTGACGATCGATTCTCTTGGTCGCGTGCAGCCGGTGGGCGATGGTGAGACGGCCGTCACGGTCCGCGAGGGTGAGATGACGATTGCGGTGCCGGTTTCGGTGAGCGGCATCGCCGCCCCTCCGCCGGTCGGTTTCGGCCGACAGGTCGTGCCCGTGCTCACCAAGGCGGGCTGCAATCAAGGGGCTTGCCACGGGTCCCAGTTTGGCAAAGGGGATTTCAAGCTCAGCCTGTTGGGCTATGCGCCGGAGGAAGACTATCCGCAGTTCGTCCGTGACTGGACGCAGCGGCGGGTCTCGATGCTGGTTCCCGAAGACAGCCTGGTCTTGCAAAAGGCGACGTTGTCGGTCTCGCACGGCGGCGATCGGCGGTTCGATGCCGGTTCGACCCAGTACGAAACATTGCTGCGATGGATTCAAGACGGGGCCCCGGCACCTCAGGCCGACGAGCCGCCCGTCGTCGATCTCACCGTCACACCGGGCGAGTGCGTCTCTGAGAAAGGGCGCTCGCAGCAGCTTCGCGTGGTCGCACAATACGACGATGGCACGTTCGCCGATGTGACGCATCTCGCCCTGTACGACAGCATGGGCGAGGGCGTGGCGACGGTGAGTTTGCAGGGATTGGTCAGCATCGTCGGCCCCGGCCAGGCGGCCATGATGGTGCGATACCAGGGACAGGCGAAGGTTGCGATGGTGCTTGTGCCGTTCGGCCAGACAGAAACCGCGGCTGCTTCGCTCGCCGCGTTCACGCCAAACAACCTCCTGGACGAAACGATTCGCCAGCATTGGCGGCGGCTCAACGTGCAGCCGTCGGAGTTGTGCAGCGACGCGGAGTTTGTTCGCCGCGCGTTCCTTGATGCCATCGGCACGTTGCCCTCCCAAGACAAGGTGGAGGCGTTTCTCGCCTCACAGGCCCCCGACAAACGGGAACGACTGGTCGACGAACTGCTCGGACTCACGGGGGACCCGGCCCGAGATATCTACACGAACGAATGGTCCGCCTATTGGGCCCTCAAATGGGGAGACCTGCTCCGCAACAACCGCAAGAAGGTGGGCGACGGCGGCATGTGGGCTTTTCATAACTGGGTAAGGGAGGCACTCCGCGAAAACCGCCCGGTCGACGAATTCGTGCGTGAGATCATCACCGCCCAGGGATCGATTTTCGCCAACGGCCCGGCGAACTATTTCAAGATCGCCTCCAAGCCGGAAGACCTCGCCGAGACGACCGTGCAGGTGTTTCTCGGAGTGCGGCTGCAGTGTGCCCGCTGCCACCATCACCCGTTCGAGAGCTACTCGCAGGCAGACTACTACGGGTTGGCGGCGTTCTTCACACGGGTGGGGACCAAGGGAAGCCAGGACTTTGGATCGTTGGGACGCGACACGGTCGTCATGGTTAGGAATTCCGGGTCGATCAAGCATCCGCGAACCGGCCAGCGGATGGAGCCGACGCCCCTTTTGGGAGAACCGGTTTCGCTCGAAGAGGTCCGCGATTTCCGGCGGCCCCTGGCAAAGTGGCTCACGGCGGCGGACAACCGGTTGTTCGCCCGCAACATCGTCAACCGGTTCTGGGGCTACTTCATGGGGTTCGGACTGGTCGAGCCGATCGACGACATGCGCCAGACGAACCCCGCCTCGGTCCCCGCTTTGCTCGATGCGCTCGCGGATGATTTCGTCGAAGCTGGCTTTGATCTCAAGCATTTGATGCGGACGATCATGATGTCGCGCACCTACCAACTGTCATCGGTCCCCCGGCCGGAGAACATGGCGCTCGGCCGCCTTTATCTCCACTACAACGTCAAGCGGCTGCCGGCGGAGGTGCTTCTGGATGCGATCGACTCTGCGTGCGGGACACAGGAACGTTTTCGTGGGGTTCCGTTGGGGACCCGCGCGATCGAACTTCCCGACAACAACTTCACATCCTACTTCCTCGACACTCTGGGACGACCGCTGCGGACCATCACCTGCGAATGCGAACGGACCTCACAGCCCAACCTGGCACAGGTGTTGCATCTTGCCAACGGCGATCTCATCCAGAAGAAGCTGTCGGACAAAACGGGCCGGATCGCGCAGCTCGTGAAGGAAAACGCGGACGACGAAATCGCGACCCGGAAGCTGTACCTCGCGGCCTTTTCCCGACCGCCAACGGATGAGGAGATCTCCCTGGCCCGGTCGGTGCTGGCGGGAGCCGAGGACCGCCAGCAGGCGATCGAAGATTTGTTGTGGGCGCTGCTCAATAGCCGCGAGTTTCTGTTCAATCACTGAGTTCGACTTTCGCAGTTTTCAGCGGTCGAATTGGCAACAGCCCTTCGTTTCATAGGTTGGATTGTCTTTTTGGCGCCCCGCAGCTGGGAACCCGTCCAAGAACTACTCCGTGTTTTGGGGGCGGGGGCGGATGGTGTCGTTCCACTGGGGGCAGACGTCGTGGCGGGTGAGTTGGATCGTTTTGAACGCTGCGTTCGAGGCTTTCAAGCCAGTAACCGTAGGTCAGGCTTCGCGTGTGCCGTGAAAAGGCTTTGGGACTTCAGTGGGAGGTAGTCCCACCCGGAAACTGGTCGCTCCATCCGGTAGTCCTTGGGGCGGTTCAAGGAGGTAACGAATTGGACTGAAGCACTTCAAGAAA
>JAJDEI010000112.1 GCA_029259845.1 Planctomycetaceae bacterium
AACGATTTTCCCATGTTTGGCCTCCTTGCCAGTTGGACTGTTGTGACAATCGTCCTTCTGGCCTGAGAGGCCTTCTCTGTCTCTATCAATCGAAGACCCAATCACTTACGACACTTCAAGTGCCATTCGTGCCTGACCCCAACCTGTGATTCCTTTGTGTCTTCGTGCCTTGGTGGTCCGCTGAATGGATCACTCATCCCGCGGTCAGATGCCGCTGCCGTCGGTGTGGATGTGGGGGATGCTTTGGTCCATTTCCAGAGCGGGGGCATCGAAGTGGGGGCTGCCGACGATTTGGGCGGGGACGCCGGCGACGGTGCGGTGGGCGGGGACCGATTCGAGGACCACGCTGCCGGCACCGATCTTTGCTCCGGCTCCGATCTCGACGTTGCCCAGGATTTTCGCGCCGGCTCCGATCAGCACGCCCTGACGCACCTTGGGATGGCGGTCGCCGGTTTGTTTGCCGGTCCCGCCGAGGGTGACTTCGTGCAGCATCGAGACGTTGTCTTCGACGACAGCCGTCTCGCCGATGACGACGCTCGTGCCGTGATCGATCAGAATCCCGGAGCCCATCGTGGCGGCGGGGTGGATGTCTGCGCCGAAGACTTCGGAGATGCGGTTTTGAAGATGAACCGCCAGCACGCGGCGGCCTTCACACCACAGCCAGTGAGCGATGCGGTGGGCCTGGAGGGCATGAAAGCCTTTGAAGTACAACAGCGGCGTGAGATAGCCGTGCGAGGCGGGGTCCCGTTCGTAGACGGCTTGCAAGTCGGCACGGACGGCGCGGCCGATCGCCGGGTCGGCAGCCAGGGTTTCATCGATCAGTTCGCGAACCAGGATCGACGGCAGACTCTCTGAGGCCAGTTTGCCGGCCAGGTGAAAGCTCAGCGAACTCTCGATCGTGCCGTGCTTCAGGATGGTCGTGTGCAGGAAGCCGGCCAACGTCGGCTCGGTCTCGACCTCCGCGGCTGCCTCTTGCCGGACCGCTGTCCAAATGGGATCGACTGCGTTCACCACTGCACCTGAGATGGGGGGGAAGGGATTGCTGCGGGGCGTGCCGGAGCGGTCTGCGGCTGCCATTGTATCGCAATCGGGCATTGCGGTGCATTGGCTGGAAGTGTCTCGATGTTGCCAGCGGAGTTGCGGTCGGCATAATGGGAAGCGACGCCCGTGTGTTTCCTGATCTGTGCAGTGATTGTGCCATGCGGAATCCGTACACCGTGCTTGGTGTCCCGTCCGGGGCTGACCCGCAGGTGATTCGCCGCGCGTACAAGACGCTGGCGGTGAGGTTTCATCCGGACCGGAATGATTCGCCGGAGGCGGTCGCGCGGTTCAAGGAAGTCTCCGAGGCGTACGCCGTCCTGACGAACGAAGGGGAACGCAAGCGCTATGCCCGACGGCGGCGTCAGGAACATGCGGCTCGCGAGGCCCATCGGCAGCAGCAGCAGGCGGAAGCGGCCCAGCGCCGATCGACGGAGCGGAAGCCGGAAACGGCGGCAGCGGCGGAGCGGGCGTTCTGGGAATACGCGCGGCAGGTTCAGGCGCGGCGACAGCAGGCAACGCGGTCGCAACCGCCCCCTTCCCGGCGGTCCGCGGCCCGCGGCTGGGGGGATCGGATCAATCCGGTCCTCGCGCTGGCCTTGATGTCGGTTTACCTGTGGCAATCAGTACACCAACGGCCGCTGCAACCGTGGTTGCCGTCCGGGCTGGTTGCGACCCATGCCTTGTCATCGCCCATCTGGATCACACTGGGCCTCGGCCTGCTCATGGTCATTCATCCGCGGTGGTGCCGGATTCCGATTGTGATGGACGAGATCAAAGACGTCCGGCTCTGTGGCTGGGCCATGCTGGTATTGCCGCCGCTGCTTTCGTCGGGAGTGCTCAAGCTCGTGCAGCTTGGGAGCTTGGCTCTTTGAATCCTCCGGGGGATGCACCGCCGATGCCGCGCGTCGGTCGGAGATGGCCGTTCTGGTCGCTCAATCGGTACAGATTGTCCCCATCGCCCGTGTTCGCTGCATGATGTGAACGGTGTGACCGGTGGCGGAATCGGCGGAAATCGGTCTTCGCGATCTTTGACCAAGGTGCCCGGCGATGACGTCGTGGTATGGTCAGGATGAGATGGGCACATTCACGATCACATCAGCGACGGGACGGCTCAGCCGATGCACGCGGCACGTGGTTGCCATCGGGCTGATGGCCGGTGTCTGCGGTTGTGTGAGTGGCCGGCAAGGGCCGCTGGTCACACAGCGGCTGCAGGACCCGCCGCAGTTGTCTCCCTACGCCCGCTCGTTGACGCAACCGGGCGCCGCGACCGCCCCCTCCATCGCCAGGCGTCCGGTCCCAAGTGGCCAATCGGCACCGCAGGAATCAAACGAACCGAACGAGCCACTCACGACGATCTCGCCACGGCGACCGGAGGCGACCAGCGTGCCGCCGCCGATTCCGCTCGGCGATGAGCCGTCGCAGCGGCCGGGGAAGGCACGGGGAAGCCTGTCGGCCCCCCCACCATCCTCACTCGGGCAAGCTGGGGTGAACGAAGAGGACGGCAACGAGACAGACGCCGCCGCCGAAGACATCAAGGAAGAGAACAGTTCGTCGATCGTTCGCGGGGAGCCGCTCGTTGTGACGGTCACCGCTCCGGAGGATGCGAAGGTGGGTGATGAGGTGATGTTTCGGATGACGGTTCGCAATCCCCGCGCCCAAGCGGTTGAGGGGGTGACGGTGCTGTGCACGTTGCCGGAGGGGATCGTGTTTCCGGGGGCTCCCCAGCGGGCCTTTCGACAGCGGGCGGGCCGTCTGGGACCCCAGGAGGAGCGAACGTTTGATCTTTCGCTGCGCTGCGATCAAACGGGGCTGCACTGTGTCGAATTCCGTGTGACTGCGGAAGGACTCGATGAGATGTTCGAGTCGTCATGCGTGACATGCCGCGATGAGAGCGTGCGGCTCGACATCTCGGGGCCGTCCCAACGGACCGCGGGCAACCGGGCGGAGTTCGTGGTGACCCTGATGAATCTGACCGGCAAAGAACAGCCGGACGTGCATGTGATCGTCGAACACGAGCCGGTTCTTGAGCCGCGCGAAGCGTCGGCGGGGGCGCTGTCGGAACCGGGGCGGCTGGAGTGGGATTTGGGGTTGGTCCGCATCGACGAGCGCGTGCAAATTCAGGTCGAGTTTGCCTGTCTCTCCGTGTCGGAGCAAACCTGTATCGTGTCTCGTGTAACCGGCCGGAATCTGCCGTCACAGGAGGTGGAGTCCTGCCTGCAAGTCGTTCCCCGCCGCGAGATCGAACTTGAGATCACCGACGAACAGGATCCCGTGGCCGTTGGCGAGAAAGTGTTCTATGTGGTGCGTGTGACGAATCATGGACGGGAGCCGCTCCCTGGGTTGATGCTGCAGTTTGATTCGCAGGGGATGCAACCGCTGGGCGTGACGTCGGACGGCGTTGATCTGCTGTCATCGTCCGACTTCGACCCGTCGACCGGCGTTCTCAGCGTGCCGTTGGAGTCGACGCTTGCAGCAGACGCAACGCACGTCATTTCGTTGGAAGCGATGGCGACGAATTCGGGACCCGGCGGCGTCCGTGCGACCGTGTCCCAACGCTCCGGCTCGCCCACGTTCAGTGCTTCGGAGCCGACGGTGGTCAATGCGTTGCCGGGAGCGATTGCGTCGGGGACTCCCTGAACAACCGTGCGGCATTCCTAAGGGACCGTGACCGTCAGGCAATCCGGTCGTGCAAACGTTCGCCACGGACTTCCCGTCGCGGGAACCCACAACCCAACAGACAAGAACCGGAGAACACTCGTTTGCACTGATTGACGCGGGGTGGCCCGGCCGGCACGGCTGGGTGCCGCAGGCACAGGAGGCCTCACACTTGGCCCGCACCCCGTTTTGAAGCGTCCGAACACGGAGAGGTTGTGAGTTTTTCGGGCAAAACACCCGGTGTCTCATGGTATCGAGAAACGTTGAGGACATGAGCCGCCAAAATGAGGCACTTCGCGTCCTCGCTGATTCGAGACACCGGGTGTTTGGTCGCGCGGTGGAAAAAAATCAGAGCCCGAAGCGTTAGCGACGGGACGGTCCCGGAAACGTTTTCCAACGGAGGATCGGAGACATCAGGCCGCATCATGCCGACCTGTCAGCGTCGGAATCGGTGGTCCCCCTCCGCTCCGTCGCTCACGCTCCGGGCTCTGAGGATCTCCTCCCATCACTCCATCACCCTGCCACTCCGACACCCGTCACGACAGGCCCGTCTGCCTGAAAAGAAGCACCTCCAACAATCAGCGCCTGCACCCAGTGATCGGTGAATTTCGTCGGTTGGTGGAATTACGAGGTGGACAGGAGTATCCTTGTTGTCCAGTGGGCCGCGACGCGGCTATCTCAGATTCTCTGCCCCCCGAACGAGGAGAGCCCCATGAGATGTACAGCGTTGACCGGATTTGTCGTGATGATCGGGCTGGCGGCCATGTTGCCGCAAACGCTGACCGCCCAAAACGAGGAGACAGACGGCCAGAAACCCAAAGTGGCGGAGTACCGTGGCCCGTTGCCGTTCTATTTCGGAAAACTGGGACTGGGCGAAGGACAGAAAGAAAAGCTCTACGCCATTCAGGATGCCTATGACGAAAAGATCGTTACGCTTGAGAAACAGATCGAGCAACTGAAGGCAGAGCGTGACAAATCCATGGAGACGCTGTTTACGCCCGGCCAGAAGCTGCGGTTGCAGGAACTCCGGCAAGAGGCGCGCCTCAAGCAGGAGAAAGCCGCACGGGCCGAATCGAAGACCGGCAGCGAGAGCGTCGCCAACCCATAACGCGCCCGGACATTCGGACCTCACATTAAGCCCGGCCTCGACTTCGAGGCCGGGCTTTTTGCGTTGGCGCAACCGCAGTCCCTCTGAATGAACGGACGTCGGGCGAGACTCTTTCCGTCCGGCTGCCGGCGGACCTCTTTCAACGTGGCTGGCTCGCCACGCGCGGCGATGACTTCGTGACCATTGGCAGGGACGTGCACGAACGACGCATGTCCTGCATTGCCAGAGTTCCTGTCCTTCACTCAGAGACAACCATGCTCGCCTATCTGCAAGACAAGTGGCAGACCAGACTGCTCCACGCCCGCTATCAACGGCTTATCCACGAGCGGTTGCTTAAACTGGCGGAAATCTCCGGCCCGCAGCCGGTCTCTGAGGATCCGGGGGACTGGACGTTGCTGGGCGACAGCGGGCGGGGTCTTGACGAATCGGCCCGCACGGACGCCCGCACGAAGGCGCGGCAGCTTGTTCAGAACAACCCGCATGCACGCAATCTGCTACGGATGTTGGAAGTGTATGTGACCGGTCCGGGGCTGAAACTCGTCCCCACCCAACGCGATCCCGCGATGTCCGGAGAGGAGGTCGTCGGACAACTGCGGGAGGCGGGCTACCTGTGGACCGAGTTTCTGCTCAACAACGAGCGTCATTATACGTACCAGGAACACGCCCGCCGCACGTGGCGAGACGGCGAGTGTTTCCTGCGAAAATTCTCGGAAACCGCCTGGCCGCCGGAAGTGCGATTCATCGACCCGGAGGCGATCGGCCCCACGCAGGAGTCGGAGGACTCACAGGGAATCCTCACGGATGCCGAGGACGTCGAGACGCCGCAGTGGTATCTGCGAATCGATCCGCAATCGGGCGATCTCGCCGAGCAGATCGAAGCGGACGAAATCCTGCACACGCGAGTCGGCGTCGACTCGAATCAGAAACGGGGCGTCACCATCCTTGCGCCGGTGATCGAACAACTCGAACGGTTTGAGTCCTGGATCGACACCGAACTCACCGCTCGCAAGTTGCAGGCGTCGATCGTCCTCTGGCGAAAAGTGACCGGTGCCCCGTCGTCGGCAGCGTCATTTGCCAGTGAATCGGGGGTCGAGTCGCTCGCCGGAGCGGCGGCGAGTTCGACGGCGAATCGCTTCCAAGCGGGCAGCGTGCTGACCACCGGGCAGAGTACGGACCTCCAGTTCGTCCAACCGGACACCAACTACACCGACACGGTTCCGTTGGGCCGCATGCTGCTGTTGAGTGCGGCTGCCGGTGCCGGGCTGCCGGAGTTCATGCTGACGTCGGACGCCTCGAACGCCAACTATGCGTCCACGATGGTCGCCGAAGGCCCGGCGGTCAAGATGTTCCAGTCGGAGCAGCACTTTTTCACGCGTGAGTTCTCGCGTTTGTGGCGGTGGGTGATGGCGAACGCGGTCCGATCGGGAGCGTTGCGGGCCGATTTCTTCGAGCTGATCGAGCCGAAACTGTGCTTCCCGGATCTGGTCAACCGCGACCGGCCCCGTGAACGCATGGCCGACGTTCGTCTGGTCAAGGCGAACATCCTCAGCCGCTCCGAAATTGCCCGCCGGGACGGCGTCGACCCGGAGGTCATGCGCCAGGAACTCGACCATGAACAGAGAGCGGAAGAGGCGGGTGCGCCAACTGCGAAAGAGACGGGAGGTCCGGGGTCCGGAACAACGCGCGAGGATTAGCGTCGCCGGTATGCTCGTTTGAACGCTCACGTGTCAGAACGCTCACGGGCCATGCTTATCGGCAAGCGGCTGACGCGCGCCGGTTTGATGCTCTCATCGACTCACCCCATTTGACGTCAAGGAGGACGGTTACATGCGTCTGTTGTGGCTGACTTACGAACGACTGCCGCATCCGGATGCGGTGTGTCATCCGGCGACGGGCGACGAAGCGGAATTCGTCATCGCCTTGCTGCAGCGGCCCTACCGCGAACGCACGCATCTGGCCGGGCAACTGATCCGATATTTGGCGGAACAGAACCAACGCGCGGCGACCGACCGCTGCTCCGTCGCCTGCCGGACCCCTTCCGGATTGTACCGCTGCGTCCCGTGGCGTCTGGCGAAATGGCTGCGGCATGTCCTGCCGGCGGCTGAGTCGGTGATCCAGGACACGATCGGCCGCGTCGAGAACTGGCAACGGCAACAACAATGCCCGGGTGAATTCCAGCACCTGTCGCCGACTGCGGATCGTCCCGCGCAACCCATTCGGCTTTGATTGAACCTGTTCTCTCCTCGCAAGGAATCGCGATGAAACTGTCCACGCTTGTCGAACATGTTGCCGACTGGCACGCCCGATCGCAGGTCGACCGCACGAACCGGTTGGTGCGCAATATCGCGCTGACCGGCGGCACATCGAAAAACGGATACCGCTACACCGAGCAAGCCCTCAAGAATGCCGTGTCGCTCTATGAGCAGCGGCCCGTGTTTCTCGATCATGCGGCCGACAAGTCGCGTCCCCAGGAGCGGAGCACGCGGGACCTGGTGGGGTCGATCGTCAATCCCCGTTGGGAATCGGGCCGCATCCGCGGCGATATTCGCGTGCTCGACACCGATTCGGGCCGCACGTTTCTCGCACTGGCGGATTCGGACGCCCCCGGTGTGGGGATGAGCCACGTCGTGCTCGCGGAGCGGGGAAAGACGGACGGTGCGGTCGCTCGCATTCATGATGTCGTCAGCGTCGATGCCGTGGTGTTCCCCGCGACGACGACAACGTTTCGTGAATCGCTCGATTCGTCTGAATCCGGTGAACATGCCGCGATGGTGGCATGCGATGATCAGCCGGAGAACGCATCATCGCCCTCGCCATCGAAATCGCCGCTCGCACACGAGTCCTTGCGGGCGGATGCCGTCGCGTCTTCGCAGGGGCGGGAAGAGGCCCAACAGGATGACGGCGATGCTGATTCGGAATCACTTGACGGGCGGCTGCTTGACGAACGGCTCACGCAGTTGCTCACTGAGCGCGACGAACTGCTCGCCCTGCTTCACGAAGAGCGGCTCCGGGAAACAGCCGCAAATCGGGACCAAACGATCACCCAGTTGCTGAGCGAATCGGGACTTCCGGACTATGCCATCACGGCAATGTTTCGCCGCCAGTTGGCCGCTGCTGACGACGCGCTTCGGCGTGAACTTCTGCAGGAAAGACAGCGCTTGGTCGAGACGGCCCGTCGTCGCCCGCCGCTGAGCCGTGAGCGGGCGGCGCCCTCGGACACTCTGCCGCCCGACGCCGTTTTTGTTGCCACGCTCAAGCGGCACGCCTCCTAAAGCGTCACGTCTCGTAACCAATGACGCGCCCCAGCCGTTAACCCCTCCCCCCCCCCTTCCGTTTCTCTCTTGGAAAGTGACCCATGCCCAACAGCCTCAGCTTCCGCTCCGGACAAGTCGCCCTTCAGAAATTCCGCGTCGAGACAACCTCGGTTGTCGAGCCGGGCGACTTGATCTTTCTCGATGAGACCGTCATCCGTCCGGCGAGTGAGACGCCATGGAACGTTGATCTCGCGACGACCCAGCAGGATTTCGCCAACACGTTTCTGGGAATCGCCCACGAGCAGTCCGCGAACGGCGAAAGCGACCCGCTGTCCGTCGACGTGAGCGCGACATCCGTCTACGAATTCGATGTCACCTCGAGCACGTTCGAGTTCGGCAACGCACTCGGCCCGGAAGGGGGAACGTCGGTCCTGCTCGACCAGCAACTGGCCTTTGTCGGAACGGCCGCCCAGGCAATCGCCCGTGCGATGGAGTACACCGATCAGATGGTCACCCGGCTGCGAGTTTCGTTTGCGTCGGCGTACGCGACCTCCAGCGTGAACACCAACGCGACCGTCGGCTGAGGCTCGTCTCCTGCGCCCTGACGCCCGTCGCACCCACATTTTTCGACATCTCCTCAACCGTCATCACCGGCACGGCCGCCGAGAGCGATTGGCCTCATCGGGGGGTTAACGCCCCCGCTCGCCGGCCCCGGTACGGCATGCTCCCTCCCATCTCCCCTTCCCGGAACGATCCCGACCATGCAAGGCACCTCCCTCTCCACACTGATCGAATCGCACGGCCCGCAGGGCTTCTACCACAAGCTGTGCCAGCTTCTCAACGAGAAGCAGCTCACGCCTGATGATTTTTCTTACCATGAGCTCGCCGAAGCGTGTGGCGTGTTGCCGCGCTTGCGGTCTCTGCGCGAGTCGCCCCTCTCCGACGGCCCGGTCTCGCAATTGCTGAGCGAGGCCAACCCGGGCGTGAGCAGCACGCTGTTTCAGGTCGTCACCGGCGAACTGATCGGCCGCAAGGTGATCGAAGGTTACGACGACGATTCGGGCTTCATCGGCGACCGCCTGGTGACCGTCATGCCCAGCCAGATGCGGAGCACGCGGATCGCCGGCTTCACGGCCCTTGCCGGACCGACACAAGTGCCGGAAGGGCATCCGTACGAGGAGTCGAATTTCACCGAAAAATCGGTCACCACGTTGGAAAGCAAGCAAGGCCGCATCCTCAGCATCAACGAGGAACTGATTGCCTTCGACCAGACCGGCGAGATCAACCGCCGCGCGATGTCGCTGGGGTATTACCTGCGTCAGGAACGGGAGCGGACAATCGTCCGCGCCGTCACCGATGCGGATGCCTCCATCGCCCAGTACGTCTACCGCCCCGACGGCACGGGACAACAACTGTACAAGTCCAACGGATCGAACCGGAACTTCATCGGCGTCGGTAACACGACGTCGACCGGTTTCAACGCGGCTGTCCCCCTTGTCGACTGGACTGACATCGAGGAGGCGCTGCAGTACCGGGCCACGGAAGTCGTCGACGACCGGGTCGATGGGAATCCGCGGCCGGTCGTGATTCCGGCGCGCCAACTGCTCGTTCCCGAAGCACTCCGCGGCACGGCCCGCAGCATCGTCAACTCGACGGAGATCACCGTCACAACCGTCGAGAACGAGACCCGCTTCGCCAATCCGGTGCATGGGCAACTGGAGGTGCTCAGCTCGCCGTTCATCGATGAGCAGGGGGGGCAAGCGACCAGCGACTGGTTCATCGGCGACTTCCGCCGTCAGTTCGTCTGGACGGAAATCTGGCCGGTGCAAACCTTCCTGCAGCGGTCGGAAAGCGAAGCGGCCTTCGAACGGGACGTCGTGCTCCGCGTGAAGGCCCGCTACTTCGGCGGCATCAGCGCCGTCGACACGCTTTGCGTCACGAAAGTTGACGGAGCGTGACGGTGGTGCGTCGACTCGTTGATACGTCGAATCGTTAATTCGCGATGCCTGCTGCGAACCAACGATTCAACAAGTCAACGAATCAACTTTCCCGGAGCCCCTCGCCCGGCTCCCGGATGGCGAAAGGCATGGATGCCTCTCCTCCTCCGCCATCCGGGGGCTTTTTCATGCGCTGTGAGACACCCCCTGCTCGCCTCATGGGGTTCCGGTGGGGATCGTGTCGATGAGATCGTCTGTCAGTTTGAGCAGCACCTCGTGCGTGAGGGTGATCTCGACCGGGTCCCGCCCCGACTGCCCCTTGACCGAGCGGTACCGTTTGAGCGAAAACGCCCCGGACGACTGGGACGAGAGGATGATCTCGAAGTATTGGGCACCGCTGGGCAACTGGCTGGGAGGCGTCGACCGGATCAGCACCTCTCCCGCGTCCGGGTCGAACTCCAGCGGGCCGATGTTCTCCAGCAGGTACGTAATCCGCTGACTGAGCTGCTCGGCCCATTTCTTGAGAGCGTCGAACGCTGCGTTTTGCAGGCTGGGAACGAACAGCCGAATCTCGCTGAACGAGCAGCCCATCGAGTCGATCGCGGTGAACTCCACCTGCAGGGACAGGCCGCTCGCCTCGGACACGGTCACGGTGGTCGGCGTGGCCGTGCCGACATGCCGCGTGATTTCCTGCTGCAAATCGTGACTGAGAGACATGGGAGTTGCACTTCCGTGAAACAGCATCGCCGGGGAGTCCTGCGCCCTCAATTATACCATTCGTCCGACAGCGCGGCGACTCCCGGCGAATCGGCGGGGCAGTCTGAGCATGGCCCGTCGCTCGCGCTCCGGGCTCTGAAGAGAATCCGCTATTGGCGCATATTCAGCGGGACCGGCCTGACGTATGATTCTTCGGTCGCTGTGATGCGAATGGATTATTCTTTCAACGTTGCAAGCACTGGATGGATCTAAACCGGCTTCTGCTCTGGATGGCGGGGGTGAGCTGCTCGCTCAACCTGTTGTACTCGCTGCGCAGTGCTGACGAATCTCAGCGGGAATGGCGGCGGATTCTGGTCGGGCTGTTGGCCACGCTGGCCATCGGACTGTTGGCTGTTCCGCAGTGGGCGGGATACATCGTCGGCCTCGGATGGTTCGTGCTGGTGCTGCTGCCGGCTCTGCTGCAACATCTGGTGAACCGGCTTCTCGTGAACCGGCGCTATGCGGCGGCGATGGCGCTGGCGAAGGCCGCTGCCCGGCTGCATCTGTTCGATGCCTGGGATGACCCTCCGGAGATTGTTCGCGCGTTGCGGTGGTATCACGAGGGCCGAACGGCCGAGGCGGCCGCGCTGATCAACCATCTGGGACGAACCGATTCGCCGATCGGGCGACTGGCGGTGCTCATGCGCGCCCAGCAGACCGGCGAGTGGGAGCCGTTCCTGGCATGGCTCAACTCACTTCATTCCAAAGCGGCACAGCGTGACGAAGATGTGCTGCTCGGACGACTGCAGGCGCTGGGCGAGCTGGGGCGTCGTCAGGAAATGTTGCATGCCTATCAGCAATTCCTGAACGCGAACAAGGACGCCGGCGATGCCTCCGTCGGCGTCATCTCGTTGCGAGTGGCCGCGCTGTCCGGACTGCCGCGAACGGTCGGCCTGTTGACTGATGCGATGGCGTCATCCCTGCCCAAAGATGCCGAGCAGTATTGGCGGCTGACCGCGCGGCAAGTTGCCGGGGTGTCCGGTACGGCAGCCGGCTTCCGCAAGCTGCAAGGGTTTGCCAGTCCGTATCTGGCAACAATGATTACCCGACGGATCGAACATCCCTTGTCTCCGCTGGCTGCCGGCGAACTCGACGCAGCGGCCCTCCGCACCCGGGACCAGCTTTCCGCGTCGGTCGCTCACGAGACTCGGTACGCCCTGATCGGGCGTTCGTCCCGGCAGCGGCCTTTCGCCACATGGTCGATTGCCGTCGTGCTGATCGGAGTTTTCATTCGCGAGATTCCGGGCGGGAGCACGGACCCCATGAACCAATTCTGGCTGGGGGCCCTGATGATTCCGACATCGCTCACACCCGGCCAGGGGTGGCGGATCCTGACCGCCGGACTGCTCCACTCCGGCCCGTTGCATCTGGCGATGAACCTGTTGGGCCTGTTGTATCTCGGATCCAAACTGGAACACGCATGGGGACCGGCACGGATGACGGCCTGTTACTTCATCGCGACGGTGACTTCGATGGGGCTGGCGCCGTATCTCGTCTCCGTGCCGCAGCACCAAGCCTACGTGATCCTGGTCGGCGCATCGGGCGGTGTGATGGGGCTGCTGGGGGCGATCATCGGACATCTGGCCGGTGGCTGGTGGCGTGGCCGCAATCGGCGTGTGGCCCGCCAACTCGGCTTGCTGTTGCTGCTGGTGAGCCTCGAAACCGTCTTCGACCTGTCGACCCCCAATGTGAGCTTCGCGTGCCATCTGCTGGGGCTGACCACCGGTCTGATGTTCGCCGTGGCCACCGGGTTGCTCAGCCGACGATCGCCCGTCGAAGCCTGAGCGGCAGCCGGTCCGACTCACGCCGCGCGGACTTCGTGGGTGGTGCCGTCGTACGAAATGACCGTCGTTTCGTCTTCGACCACCGTCTCGATGTGGACCGGGCGCCCCCAGAGCCGTTGCAGGTTCATCAGCGTATCGCGGGCGTAATCCTGCTTGAGTTCGACCCCTTGGTACTCGTGCCGCAGGTAGAGTTCGCCGCGGTTCTTATAGTTGCCGTCCTGCACGTAAATAAAGGGCCGTCCGTGATTTGTCAGGCTGGTCAGAAGCTGTTGCTTGATCGCCTCGAATTCGCGAGTGGCAATCTCGTAATCGCCGCTGTGCTCGTTGTAGGCGAATGAAAAGAACTTCTGTTTGCGGCAGAACTCCTCGGTGAGATAGGTGTCGATGAACGTCACGTCGTTGTGCACACGCCGCACCTCGAAGATCTTATCACGGCCTAACCCGAGTTGTTTGTCCCAGTTCTTACGGGTCACAATGTCGTCGCACTCGTCCCACTCCGAGCCAAAACGCCCCTTGTTCCAACGTTCCTCGATGTCCTTGAACAGCTCGATGCCCACCTTGTACGGATTGAGCCGCTGCGGACTCATGGCCATCGTGCCCGAATGATGGTCCGCATAATCGATCAGCTCGGCATCAGTCAGCCCGTGCAGCGTCATGATTTTGGAATGCCAGTATGACGCCCAGCCTTCGTTCATAATCTTCGTCTGGCCCTGCGGGGCGAAGTAGTACGCTTCGTCCCGGATGATCGCCAGAATGTCGTGCTGCCATTCTTTGAGCGGTGCGTGCTGCAACAGGAATTTGAGCACGTCCCGTTGTGGCTCGGCGGGGAAGGAGCGGTTCGCTTCCTGGACGTCGGCCTGTTGCTTGCGGGCGGCTTCCTCCGCCTTGAGCACCTCCGGCGGGTTGACGAACGAGTCCATGTAGTCCTTCGTGGCGAACTTGCCCTTCGCCTCCGGCAGCCCTTTCTCTTCCTTCTCCTGCTCCTGCATGCGGCGTTCCGCCTCCTCCTCGACCTTCCGGGGATCGGGGGTCCGACGGATATGCGGCGCGTGCGGATCGATTAAATCGTCCAGCGACAAACACGCATCGATAAACTGCTCGACCGCCTCGTAGCCGTACCGGTCGATGTAACGATTGATCCGTGCCGCGTGGTTGGCCATCTGATCCAGCATCTTGCGATTGGTCTTCGAGAACCAGGCATTGTTCTTGAAGAAATCGCAGTGCCCGTACACATGCGCGATCACCAGTTTCTGGTCGGTAATGGCGTTGGCACTCAACAGGTACGCATAGCAGGGGTCGGTGTTGATGACCATTTCGTAGATCTTCGAAAGACCGTACGAATAGCTTTTCATCAACTCGTCGTACTCAGCCCCGAACCGCCAATGCGGATACCGCACCGGGAAACCGCCATAGGCGGCGAACATGCTGAGTTCCTCGTAGTCGAGAACCTCAAAAATGGTCTCGAAGAAGTCGAGCCCATAACTGGCCGCGATTTCCTCCATCTCATCCTGGATGTCCTTGAGTTCGGCCGGAAGTGGTCGATGAGTCGTGATGGGCATGGATTGTTGAGGGGCAAAGGGTCGAACGTGGAGGGCTCCGCTTCGGGACGCCCGGTCCGCGACGGTTTGGCCGCGATGATTGTTATCACGACCGTTTAACCGCGACCGTTCAGCCGCGACCGCTCGGGAGCGCGTCTCCCCGACCGGCAGCGAATTGTACGCACCCCCCAACAATCACCGAAAGGCCAGTTTCCCGAACCACCGACGGGTTCACAGGTTCCGTTGCATGCACCGTCTTCGACGGTTGACCGGTCTGGTCCAGCGGAGGCACCGGCGCCGAGATCGCCGCGCCGATGCCCTACTTCGCACCGAAGCACAGAATGCGGCCGTCGGATTCGTCGGTGCCGATGACGAGATGCCCCTCGCCGACCGCAGGCGACCCGGTGATCGACTGGCCAGTGGGGTACTTCCAAACTTGCTTGCCGTCGGCGATCGTGAGGCCGTAGACGTTCTTGTCGCCGGAGCCGAAATAGGCGCGGTCACCAACGACGACCGGGGAACTGTCGATGCCGGCCCGCGTGGCGAAGGTCCAGACTTTCTTGCCGGTCTGGCGATTGATGGCGTGCATCCGTTTGTCGCGGCTGCCGATGATCACCAGATCGCCGATCACTGCTGGCGAGGAGTGAATCTCGAACGGGCGGTTCGGATCGGAATACCGCCAAACGGTCTGTTTGGCCTTCCAATCGAGGGCGAAGACGACGCCGTCGCTGGTGCCAAAGTAGAGCATCTCACCGACGAGCGCGGGCGTGGCGATCAGCAGTCCATCGATGGGAACCTCGCTGTGCTGCTCGCCAGTGTTGATGTCGACCACGCGGAGGATCGGCTGATCGCAACCGGTGACGAACGTGTACCGGTCGCCGATCGCTTGCGATGCGTTGACCGGCCCCCGTGTGTCGAACTCCCAGACAACCGTGCCGTCCGCCAGCTCGAGGCGGAACAATCGACCGCCGTGTGAGCCGAAGATCACGTCGTCGCCCACAACCGTCGCGCCGCCGACCACTTCGCCGCCGGTCGGAAACGTCCAGCGCTGCTGGCCGGTTTTCCGGTCAATGGCGTGCAGAGTTCCGTCTTCATCTCCCGCCAGCACGAGTTGCTCAGTGACCGTCACCGGTGCCTGGAAGCCGGGTGCAAATTCGTCCGGGTCCTCCGACTCAATCGACCGATACGACCAGACCAGTCCGCCGGTCCGCAGGTCGAGACAGAAGACGTTCCCGCCGACGATTCCCGCATAGACCCGTCCCCCGGCGATGGCGGGCGTCGACGTCATCCCGTCCGGCGCGGCATATTCCCACACCAGTTTCAAGTCGTCCGGCAACGTTGTGTGGGCGACGCCGAGTTGCTGCGGCCCGTTGCGGAACGACGTCCAGCTCTCCTCGGTGATGGCGTCCACGCGGGTGCCGGGCGTTTCGGCGGGCCGCTGCGCCGTGTTCTCAACCGCGCTGCCCTGCGCTGCTACGTCGGCCGTGCGCTCATCCATTGCGGCCGATTTTTCGCACGAACACGCGGATAACATCACGACGATCACGAATCCGAGCGCGGCGACTGGCGCGACAGCGGTACGGTGAACCGTTTGATTCCCCGATTCCGGATTCAACCGTCGTTCCAGGCGCATCGGTACAACTCCTCAAGACGGGCGGCTTCGACCGGCCTCGGATTGAATTGGGCCGTCCATTGCTTGGCGGCGTCGGCTGCCAGGGCGGGAATCATCGATTGGCCGACGTTACAGGCGGCGAGCGTCGTCGGCAGACCGGCTGATTCGGTCAGTTCCCGCACCAGGGTTGCGAGCCGGCCAGCAGCTCCCGGGTCATCCGCCTCACACAAGGCGGCGTCGGCGGCCAATTCGCCGTACAGTCCGCCGACTTCTTTCGCGTTGAACCGGATGACGTGCGGCAACATCACACCGATCGCCACGCCATGCGTGAGATTGAACCGCGCGGACAACGGGTTGGCGAGCGCATGCGTCGCGCCCAGCATGGAGTTCTCAATCGCCGCCCCCGCCCAATGGGCCCCCAACTGCATCGCCCCGCGGGCTTCGATGTTGTGCGGCTCGCGGCAGACGAGCGGGAAATACTCCGCGAGCAATCGCCACGCTTGCCGGCTGAAGGTCTGTGAGAGTGGCGTCCGCTTGCGGGTGACGTAGGTTTCGAGCGCGTGGCTGATCGCATCGATCCCCGTCACGGACGTCACCAGCGCCGGCTGCGTGAGCGTCAGTTCCGGATCGAGCAGAGCGACGGCGAAGGCGGCTTTGGGGTCGCCGCACGCCATTTTTATATGGGTTTCGGCATGAGCGATGAGCGCGAAGGATTGGGCTTCGCTACCGGTGCCGGCGGTCGTGGGGACGCCGATCATCGGCAGTAGGGGCTTTGTCGCCTTGCCGACGCCCCAGTAGTCCTCCATTTTTCCGCCGCACGAGAGCAGAAAGTTGCACCCTTTCGCGCAGTCCATGCTGCTTCCGCCGCCGAGCCCCACGATCAGGTCGGCCTGCGCCCCCCGCGCCACCGCCACACAGCAGTCGACGTCTTTGGTCGTGGGATTGGGACGCACGTTGTCGAAGACGGTCACGTCGAGCCCCGCCGCCTCAAGCGACTCCAGTCCGTGTTTCTCATGCCCCGCCTTCGCCAGCCCTTTGTCCGTCACCAGCAACACCCGCCGTGCTCCCAACTCGACCGCCAGCGGACCGAGCTGGACTGCAACTCCCGGACCGTACACCACCCGCGTGCGCGGCGAGAAATCGAATCCGACCAGTTGATCGGACGAAACGGAGTCACTCAGCACGGCAGTCCTCAAGGGAAAACGCGAAACTCGGCAGATCGACAGGTGAGACCAGGAAACATCCAGCGGGAGGGAGACGCGATCAACAGCATCGATTCTAAGCCGACAGCCGCCAAATGACAATTTCCCAGAACAATGACGGCCTGCTGGAGACAAAACGGAAGCGCGGCCGCTCTTTGAGAGAGCACTCGATAAGAGAAACGGACCGCGGATGACACGGACTGAGCAGATCGGCGCGGCGGGTGGCAGGGTCAGGAGCGAAGCGGATGGCCCTGCGATCACCGGACCGGGCCTTCCCGTTGGTCCGGCCCGGCCACCGCCGTGAGGAGTTTTGAAACCGCTTCATACCATGATCCGCGGAAATCGGCCCGATCCGCGTCATCCGCCGCCTCTCCTGACCAATGAGCTTGCGACGCGCCCTTCGCTGCCCCACCGCCGCACAGATGCCCGCGACTGCCGGCGAGCACTCAGGGAGTGCCGGCACCGAAGTTTCGCAGCACCACTGCCGCAACGTCGGTGTCCTTCAAACCGTCCTCCGCGATGTCGCCGACACATGAGGCATCGGATGTCACCAACACGCCCCGCCGTGACGGGTCCGTCGCCGGGTAACCGTGCGAGCCTTTGACCAAACTGGCATCGAGCGGTGTTTGGCGGCTCGGCATGTCGATGAACATCTCGACCGGGTCGTAGCCCGGTTTTCGATGGATGTCGACAGTCCGCGCGAACGCCGGTGCGGCGGCATCGTCCCTCCACCAGTAATAGGCAAACCACGCCTCCGGTTTGGCAATGAGCACGATCTCTCCCGACCGGGGATGATCCAGCCCGAACTCGCCCCGCTCCTTGCCGACGAGCACACGCTCGACCAGCTCCTGCTCACGAAACAGGTCCGCCGTCCGGTTCACATTGGCTGTCTCGCGGACAAACACATGGGCGAACTGATGGTCCACCAGCGCCCACGCGGCCGATTCGCGCGGCACCAGGACTTCGCACCCCTGCTCGTCTTCCTGCAACGCCAGCAACTCCGCCTCACGGAGAATTCGATTGGGATACGCAACCGCCGTCACCTCGGTGATGACGTATTCACTCGCTGCCAACCAGAGGGTGTCGTCGAGCCCGGCGGCTGCGAATCCGTCGACCAGCCGTCCGATCGCCGCATCCAGCTCCCCCAGAGCCGCGAGGGCCTGTTCACTGTCCGGGCCGAACTTCTGGGCCGCATAGTCGAGGTGTTGCAAGTAGATGGCGGAAAATCGCGGTCGGTGTTGGTTGGCCATCAGCACGGCCGAGTCGACGATCCAGTCGGTCGATTTGATGTTCGCCAGCGGACCCCAGAAGTTCATCAGCGGAAAGTGGCCGAGCGACTCCATCAGCTGCGGGTAGAGGTCTTCCGGCTTGGTGTGACACCACAGCGATTCACTGCCGTCGTCATTGTGAATGGGTGCGGGGATACAGACGTAGTCTGCGGCGGCTCCTTTGCTGAGCAGTGGGAACCACGCCGCCGAGGTGAGGGACGCATCGTGCTGATGCAGCCAATCCCAGATGTGCGGCGACTGCACGCAGGAGTTCCACGCCGTCCACATCTCGACGTCGCCCGATTTCCGGTGATACACGCCGTTCGCCACGACTCCGTGTTGTTCGGGCCCCACACCGGTCAGCAGGTTCGCCTGCACGGGCCAGGTGACACACGGAAACGACGGTGTCAGCGGCACGGTCGCCCCTCCGCTCCCCGCCAACGCCGCCAGCCGCGGCATCGATACCAAATCCCGATCCCGTAGCCCCGGAATCGATAACAGAACCGCATGGTTGTGCATGAGTTGTTCCCCTCAGAGCCCCGGGGCCATTCAAAGTTTCACTTTGGAGAAGACCGACCGGGACAAGCTCAATGGTAACCCGAAGCGTCAGCGAGGAAGCGAACGTGAGTTAGCGATTCGTCCCTCGCTGACGCTTCGGGTTACGAGGTTGCCCAGCTTCAATCTTTGAACGGCTCTGCCTATGTTGGGATGCGATTCGTTTGACGACTTCGTCGGCGATGACTCCCAGCAGGATGACGAGGCCGATGATGGCGAATTCCAACTGCGAGGGGATGCCGATGAGGTTAATCGAGTTGTACAGCACGCGCATCACGGCGGCACCGATGACCACACCCAGGACGGTTCCTTCGCCGCCCCGCAGGCTGCACCCTCCCAGCACGGCGGCGGCGATCGCGTACAGTTCGTAGAAGTTGCCGTGCGAGGAGGGTTGAATCGAGTTCGTATCCAGCGCAAACAGAATGCCGCCCAGCCCAGCCGCCAGCGAGCAAAGCACGTACGCCAGAATAACCATTCGATCGGTGTTAATGCCGCTGAACCGGGCCGCTTCTTCGTTGTTGCCCAGCGCCAAAAGGTAACGGCCGTAAATCGTCTGATTGAGAAAAACCGCCGCGGTTGCCGCCACCAGCATCAGCACGACCAAAGGTGCCGGGACGAGCGTCTGCCCCAGCGGCGTTTGCCCCAACAGCCACAAGACGGCACAAACGGACGTCAGCACCAAGGGCGCGATCGCCGCCTCTCCCGCGACCCGCACCGCCCGTCGCCCAAACCAAGCCAGCGACGCCATCAACAGGCCCAATGACGAAAACACGCTGACAATCCGCCACGTCCGCGCCCAGTTCTTGCCCCACCAGAACCAGTCCTCCGGTTGATCGACAAGCCCGGTCGCAGCCCACACCAGTCCTGCCGCCACTCCCAGCGCGGCGAGCGGGAGCAACATCGGTTTGATCCCTCGAAGCGACAACACACCGGGCAGGATCAACACTCCGGGCAGCACACCCCAACCCGACAGGCTCATGAGCTGTTTCGGCATCGCCAGGCCACGCTCGGCGACGGTCGTACTCCAGCCCGGAATCGCGATCGGCCCCAGTGTGATCAGCGTGCCCCCAATGTCGATCCGATAGCCGAACCAGAACCGTGACGAGCCGATGACGACCAGCAGGAGGCCGACGAGCACCCCGATCCAGGGAACGGGAAGGGTGAAAGTTGATCGTTGATTGTCCTGTGTGCCCGGATCGGCAGACGGTCCCCGGTCACCCGGCTGCGAGTTTTGCCGCAGACGCCAGAGTTGCCCGCCGGACCAGACCGTTACTCCCACACCGGCCAGCATGGCCAGAAACGCGACCGAGCACGGCTTGCCGATCGCCAGCAGCCGCAGCGAGTCGTTGAAGTCGCTCCCGAAACCCTTCGTCTGATCGGACGTGATCCATCGTGCCAGTCCGCGGTACACCAGCAGTCCGCACAATGTGACAATGAATGGTTGCAATCGCATCCGGGTGATCAGCAACCCGTGCGTCAGTCCGATCACCAACGACAACAGCATCACCGCTGCCAGCGACGCCGGCACCGACCAACCGTGATCGACCAGCAACATCGGCAGCAGACAACCAACAAGCCCAATCACCGACCCGATCGACAGATCAATGCCGCCAGTGATAATCACCAGCCCGACGCCGATGCCAATGATTCCATACTCGGCACTGTAACGCAGCAGCTGCTCCACGTTCGTCGAGCCAACGAACTTCTCCGTGAGCAACGTCGTCCCCACACAGACGAACACGAGCAACAACAGGATGCCGAGGATTTTGTTCATGCGTTGGAGGGGGAGGAGTTCCTGGTGGGTAGCTGGTAGTGAGTGGTAAGTTGCAATTTGAGATTTGAGATCTCAGATGCGAAACCCGCACGCCAATCAAGCCCACCGGTCGCAACCGGTGGGGACGGCATCTCAGGCCGCGCTCACCTCCCCAGTCGCCAGGTGCATCACGGCTTGTTCGCTCAGTTGGTCGCGGGACAGTTCTCCGGTGATGCGGCCTTCGTGCATCACCAGCAGGCGGTCCGACATCCCCAGGATCTCTTCCATCTCGCTCGACACGAACAGCACGGCGACCCCCTGTTCCGCCAGCGTCTCCATCAGCGTATAAATCTCCTGTTTGGCTCCGACGTCGATCCCGCGTGTCGGTTCATCCAGCAACAGCACGCGGGGCGACATCGACAGCCACTTTCCCAGCACAACTTTCTGCTGATTTCCGCCCGACAGAAACCGCACGATTTGCTCAACCGACGGCGTTTTGATGTTGAGCTGACCAATCATTTCCTCGCTGTCGCGTTGCTCTGCCCCCGCACTGCGAAACAGGCCCAGCACCCGATTCCGCCGCAGTCCGGCGAGGCTGATATTGGCCCGCACCGACATTTCCGTGACGAGCCCTTCTGCCTTGCGATCCTCCGGCACCAGCGCCAGCCCCACATCGATCGCATCCCGGCTGTGCTTGAGCGTCACCGGCCGACCGGCGACCCGCACCTCGCCCCCTGCCGCCACATCGATGCCGAATAATGTCCGCAGCAGCTCGGTCCGCCCGGCCCCCACCAGCCCGGCGATGCCGACGATCTCTCCCGCGCGAACCTGAAACGACAGCTCTTGTTCCGGATATGCCGGCGTCCGCAATCGGTCGGCCTCCAGCAGCACGTCCCCCGCCGTATGCGGACGACGGGCATAAAACTGTGAGACGTCGCGTCCGACCATCAGCCGCACCATCGCATCGTGTGTGATCTCGTCGCGGCTCAGCTCACCGGCGTTCTCACCGTCGCGCAGCACGCACACCCGGTCCGCCAGTTCCTGGACCTCCCCCAGTCGATGCGAGATGTAAATCAGGCTCACACCGCGGCTGCGCAGATCGCGGATCACCTCGAACAGCCGCTCCGCCTCACCCTGCGACAGGCTCGACGTCGGCTCGTCCATAATGAGCACACGCGCATCGACCGACAGCGCCTTGGCGATCTCGACCAGTTGCTGCCGCCCGAGCGACAGCGTGCCGGCGATCGTGTCCGGCGACACATCAAGTCCGACAAGATCGAGAACCCGCCGCGACTCCTCGCGAATCCGCGGCTTGTCGATCAGCCCGAAGCGTCTCGGCTCACGGCCGAGGAAAATGTTGGCCCCCACGTCCAGATTGCCGGAGAGGTTGAGCTCCTGATGGATCAGGGCGATCCCGTGTTCCAGCGCTGTGTGCACGGAGTCGATGACGACGGGGGCGCCGTTCAGCCGCACCTCCCCTTCGTCGGGCATCTGCACGCCGGCGAGGATTTTCATCAGCGTACTTTTGCCGGCGCCGTTCTCGCCGATCACTGCCAGCACTTCCCCCGTGTGAAGCGTCAGGTCGACGTCGTGCAGCGCCCGCACCCCCGGAAACCGTTTGCCGGCGTGACGGACAGAAAGCAGCGGCGGCTCAGGCACGGTTGTCATGAGAACGATGGAGCCGCTCAGTTGTTGGGGGACGCGCCGTCCGCACTTCCGGCACCGACGAGCGACTTGAGCTCCGTCCAGAACTCGGTGACGTTCGCCTGTGTGATCTTGCGAGCCGGGATGTCGAGAAAGTCCCCGTCCGGGATCACGGACTCATCACCCCGGGCAAGTGCTGCGAGCACGCGGACCGACTCGAATCCATAATGGTACGGATCCTGAACGACGGTCCCAAAACAGTGGCCGTCTTCAATTGCCTGCAACGTTTCGTCCGCCTCGTCGAAGGCGACAACTTGGACTTCGCCCAACTTGCCGGCCCCGCGAAGAGCTTCCAGAATGTTGGGAGGATTGTAGGCGAACAGACCGACCATGCAGCGAATACCCGGATGCGCGGTGAGGGCGTCTTCGGCGAGCGACTTCGCCTTGCCGAAATCGAATCCATCGGTCCGCGTTCCCAGAATGGTGAACCCCTTGCCTTCGATCACCTGTCCCGGCTCATCAAAGCGGGACGGGTCATGGCTCCGTTCGAGCAGCTCGTCGATCAGTCCCTGCCGCCGCAGCCGCGCGTTGTCCTGTTCGATGCGCCCGACGAAGATCATCAGTTCGCCCCCCTCGGGCATCGCTTCGCGAATGAGTTCGCCGCACATCCGTCCGGCGTCGTAGTTGCTCATGCCGATGTAGCAAATCCGCCTCGCTTTCGGTGCATCGGAATCCTGAGTGATGAGGTTCGTCTGCTCCGCACACGTGTTGAGGATGTCGGTTTGATTCTCCGGATCGATCGGACTGACGGCGATCCCGTCGACACCGAGCGTGAGCAGTTCTTCCAGCATCCGCTTTTGGTCGGCGACGCCGTCGGGCGGCATGCGAACCTCGACGTTCGCATCGAACTTCTCGCCGCCGGCTCGTGCCCCGGCCTCGGCGATCACCCAGAACGAGGCAATGCCGTTCGTCACGTAGGCAACCGTCGGTTTGCCATCCCCTTCCATCTGATGAATCAACGCAGCCGGATTCGCCTCCGTCCACGTCCCGCCATCGCCGCTCGAACCGTTCTGCGGAGCGGGAACCTCGCCCGGACAACCGGCCAGCATGACGATCAAACACAGGCCGGCAACGGCGAGGCGGGGACAGCTGAATTGTCGTTGCAGCAACATGGACGATCCCCGAAGAACACGCCAACAAACGCCAAACCGCCACAATACAACTGGGAGAAATCCAAGTCAACGAGCGCGCATCGCGACCGCCGGGCGTGTTTTTCACGAAGGGGGGATTATCGGCGCTTCGCCATCGGAGTTAGTGCCGCTCGCGGAACCGGCAGCAACGCGACATTCGGGGAATGAGAGGATTCCCCGAATGTTGGGGGGCACGATGTCAGCCGGCATCGAGTGCTGCCGACGGCGGGTCGGTCGCGTCGGCGTGCTGCGCGAGCCCGCGGCGGAACTCGACCGTCTGGTGCCTCAGGGCGTCGTCGCTGCGGCAGAGTGACGGCTGCAACCGGAGGGGAACGCGCACGGTAAAGGTGCTTCCTTTTCCGAATTCGCTCTCCAGCGCCACTTCGCCTCCGAGCAAACGGGACAGCTCCTTCACGATCGACAGGCCGAGCCCGGTTCCCTCGTATTCACGGGTGAGGGGATTGCGATCGCCGGGGGCGGCCGTCCCCTGGCGGAACTTCTCGAAGACCAGCTCCTGGTCGTCGAGGGGGATCCCCACGCCGGTGTCCGCGACGATCAGTTCGACCCATCCCGCGTCGGCCCCGGCAACAGGACCGGCATCGTTTGAGGACGGCACCTGTCCAGGCGCCCCCTGTCCAGACGCGATCTGTTTCGGCGGCTCCCAGAGTGCCTGCACATGAATACGACCGCCCTCTGGCGTGAACTTGACCGCATTTGACAGCAGGTTGTTCAGAATCTGCTGCAGTTTTCCGGCGTCGTGATGGGCGAGGGGGAGCCCGTCATCCACCTCCCAGCGGAGTTCGATATTCTTTTTCTCTGCGAGGGGACGGATGTTGGACGTCAGCCGGTCAACAAGGTCGGCGACCGAAAACTCGACGAGATGCAGGTCCATCTTGCCGGCTTCGATTTTCGCCAGGTCGAGGATGTCATTAATCAGCGTAAGCAGGTGCTGGCCCGACGTGGAGATGTTCTTGAGGAACTGCCGCTGCTTCTCGGACAGGTTGTCCGCTCCGGCAAGAACATCGCTGAACCCGAGGATGCTGTTGAGCGGTGTCCTCAGCTCGTGGCTCATCGTCGCCAGGAACTCGCTTTTGATCTTGTTCATCTCGTGCAGACTGAGGTTGGCGCGGGCCAATTCGTCGACCTTCGAGTCGAGATCGTGGTTCACATCCTTCAGTTCGTCCTGCACGGTCACGAGGTGCCGCAGCATGCGGTTGAAGGCATGGCTCAGTTCTTCAAACTCATCGCCCGTGCGGATGTCGGCCCGTTGGTCGAGCTCTCCGTGGGCAATCGCATCGCTGACATCTTTGAGGTGCAGCACCGGCTTGACGATCACGTACCGCACGATGGCATAGGACGCTCCCATCGCCAGCGAAGCGGTCACGAGGGCCAACGCGATCAGCACCGCATTGTTCTGCTTGACATCGCGGCTCGTCTTCGAAAGCGGAATCGAAATCGAGGCGACCCCCAGCATGTCCCCCACTTTGAGATTGGGGTCGTGCCGCAGTTCGCGGTGGCAGTCCACGCACGATTCCGTGGCCAGCACGACCCGGTAGTATTGGAATTCGCCCGACTCGGTGTTCTCGATAACCTTCTCCAACGGTGCCGCTTCGTCGCCGTCCTGACGCGCCTCGTAAAGCCGCACAAGGTCCTGGATCGCCCGGTAACCGGTCCGGTCGCTCGGCCGCCGCAGGCTCGCCGGGATGTCCTCGCCGTCCGCCTGAGGACCGGTTCCCGTGACCTGCAACAGCTTAAACGTGTAGTTCCCGAGCACGTCCGGATTGGCCTGCATGGAGTCGGACAGTTCCCGGATCATGGGCCGGTAGTCGTCGTCGAATTCGGCGTACAGGGTGTGTTCGGCCAACACGCGCGGCGAGACCAGCAGACTGGCCTGTTCGCGGTTCTGGTCGCGGATGATCTGCAGGTTGAGCTGCGCGTAGAAGTAAAAGCTGCCCGTAATCAACAGCATGAGACTGCCGCCGAACAGGAAGCGGCACTTCCGCTCCAGGCTCGTTTCGCCTAGCAGCCGTTTGACACCGCGATAGGACATACGTCGAAACCCGGGGAACAAACCGTCCCGAGAACAGGGACGAACGATTCCAGTATCCTAGTCGAGAAGGCCCGCCCGGCGGTATACCGATACAGCATGTTCGGATCATCAGGCGCAGGCGACGGTTCGTGGTGCGGCCGGTTCCTCAGAGCCCCGAGCGCTTGTGAGTTTTTCGGGGAAAACACCCGGTGTCTCAGGGTATCGAGAAACGTTGGGGGCATGAGCCGCCAAAACAAGGCACTTCGCGTCCTTGCTGATTCGAGACACCGGGTGTTTGGCCACGCGGTGGAAAAAAACCACAGCCTCGAATCGCGAACCCGGATGTTTCGTCCGCTGATGGGTGATCGAGGTGGCGCGATAGCCTGAGATTCGGTCAAGGGAGGGGGGACAACCGAATCCGTCCACCGAATCCAGGACCGGTCGCGTGACAGAGTGTAACGCGCAGGCCGTCACGTTTTCACGGCTGCCGCGCCGCCGAGT
>JAJDEI010000113.1 GCA_029259845.1 Planctomycetaceae bacterium
GCCAGTTGGACTGTTGTGACAATCGTCCTTCTGGCCTGAGAGGCCTTCTCTGTCTCTATCAATCGAAGACCCAATCACTTACGACACTTCAAGTGCCATTCGTGCCTGACCCCAGCGTGCAACAATCCGCTCCTGCACCCCCTCCGGACCGCAGGGGCCGAATTGGTTGACCGAGCAGCGGCATGGCAGTTGCACTGTTTGAGGATCAGAAGAGGAGGAGGCCGACGAGCAAGCCGGCGATGGCGTTTCGTGCCTGGATTGCTTCTTGCCCCCGATCTTCGGTGCCTTCAGTTCATGTGCCGCTGTGCACACCAATCGTGCGGGTTCGCACGTTGGCGTGCTGCGACACACCTGCCTGATTGAACCCCCGCCAGATTTGGCTGCCTTCATGTCGGCTGCCGATGAATTTCCCACCCAGGACATGAAACGAGGTCTGCACATGATTCACCCGCATCGCCGGATGGCGACGACATTGTTGATCGTTTTCGGGCTGATCGGCAGCCTTTCCGCTGGCGGAGAACCCGAGGCGGCAAAGCCGAACCAAACGCCTGAAAAGGACCAAACGTCTGAAAAGGATCGGGGGGTCTCGCTATTTGACAAGCAGATCCTGCCCGTGCTGGTGAAGCACTGCTACGAGTGCCACTCCAAGGACAGCGAAACCATCGAGGGGGGCTTGGAACTCGACTCGCCTTCGGGGATGCTGCGCGGCGGCGATTCCGGGCCGATGCTGGAAGCGCATCATGCCGACAAGAGCGAACTGCTTCGCATGCTGCGGCATGAGGATGATGTTTCAGCCATGCCGCCGGACGAGAAACTGTCCGATGAGGTGATCGCGGCGTTTGAAGAGTGGATTCGTCTTGGTGCTCCCGACTCGCGGGCTGACAACGGACCGACCGCGAAGGAACAGCGCCTCGAAGATGCGAAACAGCACTGGTCCTTCATTCCGCCGCAGGCTGTCGAACCTCCTGCTGTGAAGGAGACTGGTTGGCCTCGCGATCCGCTGATTGACAACTTTGTGCTGTCGCGGATGGAAGCCGCAGGGCTGAAGCCGACCATGGACGCGAACCGTCGGACGTTGGTGAGGCGAATCTATTTTGACCTCATCGGGCTGCCCCCGTCGTCGCAGGATGTGGAAGCGTTCGTCGCGGATGAGTCTCTGCAGGCGGTGGAGAATCTCGTTGACCGGTTGCTCGCATCGCCGCAGTTCGGCGAACGCTGGGGGCGGTACTGGCTGGACGTCGTGCGGTTCGCCGAGTCGAGCGGCATGGAGTTCAACTTCACCTATCCGCACGCCTGGCCCTACCGCAATTACACGATCGATGCCCTTAACGCCGACAAGCCGTTTGACGTCTTTTTGCGCGAACAGATTGCCGGCGACCTGCTGCCAGCCGAAGAGGACGAGTCGCCCGAGGCGACACAGGCGCGGCGGGTCGCTCCGAGCATGCTGTCGTTCGGGCCGAAGCGGCATAACTCGGGCGGCGTCGAGTTTCAAATGGACATCGCCGACGATCAGATTGACGCGGTGTTCAAATCGTCAATGGCGATGACCGTCTCCTGTGCGCGATGCCACGACCACAAGTTCGACCCGATTCCCACGGCAGACTACTACGCGCTGGCGGGCATCTTCCTGAGCACCGAACCGCTGTACGGCACGATCAAGCAGAAGTACAGCAACAATCCGACCGATCTGCTGCCGATCGGCAAAGATGCCGAGGCCATGCATGCGGCGGTCGTGGCCTACGACAAGCAGTTCTCCGAAGCGGAGGCAGCCGTCGCCGCTAAGAAGAAAGAACTCACGGAGGCAACCGAGGCCGAAACGCTGGCCGCCAAGGAGAAGACCGAGGCCGAGGAGCTACTGGCCGCAATCACCGCCCGTATCGCCGCCGCGCGGACAGAAGCGGAAGCAGAGGCGGTCGCGGATCCGGACAGTGCGCCTGAGACGGAAGAAAAGGCCGACACGGAAAGTGAAGCAGAGCCGGAGCCGAAACCCGAGGACAACTCGGAGAACAAGGCAGACGGCGAGACGGCGGCTAAGACGGCGGCTGAGACGGAGAAGACGGCTGAAGGGGAAGGCGAAACCGCAAGCGAAGGCGCGGAGAGTGATGCCGTCGGGGCCGACGCTGCCGGAAAGGAAGCGAACACCAAGCTCGAACAGGCGGTTGCCAAACTGGCCGAAGTGACGACGCGCGTGGCCGCCTTGAAGGCCGAAGTGCCGAAGCTGGAAATCGCAGTTGCCGAGCTCAAGGACAAACGTCCGCCGGCACCGCAATATGCGATGACGGCCCGCGACCGCGCAAAACCGGCGGACACCAAAATCGCAATCCGGGGTGCCTTCAACAATCGCGGCGATGTCGTGCCGCGCGGCTTCCTGAGTGCCGTCAACGTTCCCAACGCTCCCACAATCGACCCGGCTCACAGCGGCCGGTTGGAACTGGCGCAGTGGATCACCAGCCCGGATAACCCGCTCACAGCGCGGGTGATGGTGAACCGCATCTGGTCTCACCTGTTCGGTCGGGGCATCGTGCAGACGGTGGACAACTTCGGCGTGCTGGGCAAGCCGCCGACGCACCCCCAACTGCTCGACGCACTGGCTCTCCGGTTCATCGAAGAGGGCTGGTCGGTCAAGAAGATGCTGCGGGCCATCATACTCAGCCGCAGTTACCAGTTGAGCAGCCATCTCGATGAGAACAACATGAAGGCCGACCCCGACAACCGCTTGCTCTGGCGTCAGACGCCGCGACGGCTCGAAGCGGAAGCAATTCGCGATGCCATCCTGGCCGTTAGCGGGCAACTTGACCTGCAACGTCCAGAAGCGTCGACGGTGACCGGGCTGGGGGACAAACTGGCTCGCAGTATTCCGCTTGAGAAGATTCAACCGCCGAGCCGTCATCGCAGCGTCTACTTGCCGATCGTACGGGACTATGTGCCCGAGTTGTTCGATCTGTTCGACTTCCCGTCGCCGAGTCTCGTCACTGGGCAGCGGTCGGTGACCAACGTGCCGTCGCAGGCGCTGTATTTGCGCAACTCGTCGTTTGCGGCCGAGCAGGCCCGGCATGCGGCGGAGCGGCTGCTGGCATCGGCAGACGCGACCGACGACCCGCAGCGAGTGGCACTCGCCATGCAGTGGACCTTGGGGCGTGCGCCCTCCGAGTCCGAAACGACCACGGCGCTGCAACTGATCGCCGAGGTGAAACAAGCCAGCGCGATCAAGGAACAGCAAGCGGCGGCGGCAGCAAAGGCCGCCAAGGAAGCAGAGACGCCGAAAGAAGGCGCGGAGCCGAAAGCCGCGGAGGAAACGAAGGCGGACGGCGTCAGCAGCGATACCGGCAGCAGCGGCGATTCCGGCAGCGTCGACGCCTGGTCAGCGTGGTTCCTCACACTCTTCACCACGGCGGAGTTTCGATACCTGGTGGATATCGAATCGTGAACGTTTAACGCGGGAGCAGACTTGCCATGATGAACAACACCTCATCCCCAATCGTTTCGCGGCGCGGATGGCTCAAAGTGGCCTCTTGCGGAGTGGGAGCGTTGACAGTCACCGGTTTGGCTCCTGGCCAAGCATCAGCCGGCTTGCTCTCGCCGCGGGAATCTCATTTCGCGCCCAAGGCCAAGCGAGTGATCTTCCTGTTTATGGCAGGGGGGCCGTCGCAGTTCGAATCCTTCGACCACAAGCCGGCGCTCGAGGCGGGCGGTGGTAAAACGGGACTGAAGAAGGGCAAGCTGCTCGCTCCGCTGGCGAAGTTCGCCCAACATGGCGAGAGCGGGATGTGGGTCTCCGACGCGTTCCCGCATCTGGCCAAACAGTCGGATGAGATCTGCATGCTGAATGCGGCCTCTGCTCCGAGCCGCGCGCATCCAATCGCCGTCCCGATGATGCACACCGGCGCGTTTCAGTTCGTGCGACCGTCGCTCGGAGCGTGGGTGGTGTATGGCTTGGGGACGGAGAATCAGGACCTGCCGGGCTTTTTTACCATCAAGCCGACGCGGACGTTTGGGGGGCCGTCCAACTATGGCTGCGCGTTTCTGCCGAGTACGTATCAGGCGACGCGGCTGGGCTGGGAAGGACAGCCGATCGAGAAGGCGACGATCGGCAATCTGGCCTCCCATCACGGCCTGACGGCCTCGGCGGCAAGCCTGTCGTTGAAGCTGGCTCAAATGATGAACCAGTCGCTGCTCAGCCAAAGCGAAGACGTCCGTGGTGTGATGGATTCGCTGCAACTCAGCGATCGGATGCAATCCGCCGTCCCCCAGGTGCTGGACATCGCGAGTGAATCGAAAGAGACGCTGGACGCATACGGCATTGACGCCGGCCGTACGGACGATTTCGGCCGGCAATGCCTGCTCGCGCGGCGGCTCGTCGAATCGGGCGTGCGGTTCGTCGAGGTCAGTTCAAGCGGCTGGGACCATCACAGCAATCTCGACAAGTTCAAGAACAAGGCCGAGGAAGTTGACAAGCCGATTGCCGCCCTGCTGGCCGATCTCAGGCAGCGGGGGTTGCTGGAAGAAACGCTCGTCGTGTGGACGGGCGAGTTCGGTCGCACGCCGGAGACGCAGGTTTTGAATGGCAAGGAAACCATCGGACGCGACCACAACGCGGAAGGCTTCACCGCGTGGTTGGCCGGAGGCGGTGCCCGTGCCGGTTTGACGCATGGGATGACCGACGAGTTGGGTTACAAGGCGGTCGAGGGCGAGGTTGTTCTTCCCGACCTCCACGCGACCATCCTGCACCTGCTCGGACTCGACCATACCAAGCTGGTGTACCGCTACGGCGGCCGGGACTTCCGGTTGACGAACATCCACGGGAACGTCGTGCATGAGATCATCGCATAGATTGCGGTTCGGGTGCCGCTCTCCTGACGTTCTCTTTGTGAGGCGCGAAACGGAGTTTCGGGAAAGTGTGTTCCCAAACGGAGTTTGGGAACGAGGTTAAGGTTCACCCGGAAACGGTTGCACAACGTGAACGTGCGGTGTTTCCCGGAAACTGACGGCTGTCCAACCCCTTCAGGGTTGTGGATTCATTCGTTGACGCCCCAGGGTGCGCTCACTTCGTTCGCGACCCTGGGCTGTGATATTGAACACCTTCGGCGTAAAAAAACGTTACGCAAGACGTGACAGCCAAACGGGGAACGGCGGAGTTTGGACACGACAACGATTGCGAATGAGGTTGAAGAGTTTGGGAACGAGGTTGGTTGAGGTTTGCGAACGAGGTTGGCACACCGAGCCGCCATCACACTCCGCGTGATGAGTTCCGCGAACGGAAAGGGACTGCTCGGTGACAGAGCATATGCCCCTTCGGGCTCGTCGCGCGGAGCGTGATGGCGGCCATGATCGATTCTGACCATTCCGAACGGGGCCCGCATGATGACCCGGCAGTTGTCTATCCTTCCGACTGGTTTGATCGCTCTGGGCCTGTTGTTGTTTCTGACGACATCAACGACACCGGCTCAAGAGGAGACAGGGCGTGCGGGCGGCGATGCCGCAAGCCTGCCTGCGGCGGCAACGGGGCCGGTCGGCTTCGTCAAGGACGTTCAACCGATCTTTCAGGCGAAATGTTTGTCGTGTCATGGCGTCGAAGAGCAGGAAGGCGGGTTCCGGCTGGATCTCGGAGCACGCGCCCTTGACGGGGGCGATTCGGGCAAGGCCATCGTGGCGGGAAAGAGCGGCGAAAGGCCGTTGGTGTTGCGGGTTGCGGGTCTGGGCGATGACGAACGCATGCCGCCCGAGGAGGAAGGAACGCCGCTCACCGACGAAGAAGTGGCGATCGTGCGGCGGTGGATCGATCAGGGAGCGGACTGGCCGAAGAGTGCCGATGCCGATCAGGTTGCCGGCCGTCACTGGGCGTTTCAACCCATCGGGAACCCTCAGCCGCCGCAGGTTCAACATGCGAACCTCGTCCGCAACGGGATCGATGCCTTCATCCTGCGAAAGCTCGAAGAGGAAGGGGTCGCTCCGTCGCCGGAAGCAGATCGTGGGACGTTGGTTCGCCGCGTGCATTTGGATCTCGTCGGCCTGCCCCCCTCTCCCGAAGAGGTGCACCGATGGCTGAGCGATCCGCGCGGCGACTGGTACGTCCATCTCGTCGACGAACTGCTCGCCTCTCCCCAGTATGGGGAACGCTGGGCCGGCACTGGCTCGATGTGGCCCGTTACGCGGACAGTGACGGGTACGAGAAGGACAACCCGCGCCCCTACGCCTGGCGGTGGCGGGAGCGGGGCATCAACGCCCTCAACGACAACATGCCGTTTGATGAATTCACGATTGAACAGATCGCCGGCGACTTGTTGCCGGGCGCCACGTTGGAGCAGCACGTGGCGACCGGGTTTCACCGCAACACGCTGATCAATCGGGAAGGGGGCACCGATCCGGAAGAAGACCGCGTGAAGCGCACGGTCGACCGCACGAACACGCTGGGCAACGTCTGGCTGGGGATGACCGTCGGGTGCGCCCAATGTCATTCGCACAAGTACGATCCTCTGCCGCAGAAGGAGTATTACCAACTCTATGCATTCTTCAACACGCTCGCCGAGCCGGACATCGGTGCCCCCCTGCCGCATCAGCGGGAGGAGTACCGAATCGCAAAGGCTGAATTCGACGAAGAGCATCGCCCGTTTGAAGACGCCATCGCCCAGTACGAACGGGAGAAGCTGGACGCTGCGTTGGCCCAATGGGAGCAGGCGAACGGAACTGCGGCACCGGTCTGGGAGATTCTCAAGCCGGAGTCGGTGACCGCGAAAAAAGGGACAACGCTTGAGGTGCTGGACGACGGATCCGTTTTCGCCAGTGGCGAACATCCCGGCCGCCAGGAGGTGTATACGCTTGCTTGCAACACCGGCTTGAAAGACATCACCGGGCTGCGGATCGAGACGCTGACGGACGACCGTTTGCCCGGCGAAGGCCCCGGCCGCGGTCCACTGGGCAACTTTCACATCACACGGTTCGATGTGGAAGCAGCTCCCGCAGACGGCTCGGCAGAGCCCGTCAAGGTTGAATTGGCTCATCCGCTGGCGACGTTCTCAGAGTCCGGCCACGACATCGCCAATGCGATCAACAACAGTCCGACGAATGGTTGGTCAATCAGCCCCCGCGTCGGCGAGCGGCACTTGGCAACGTTCAAGGCGAAGACACCGTTCGGCTTCGAGGGCGGGACACGGATCACGGTCAATCTGTGGCAGAGTTCCGTGCTGCGGCCTTTCCACGGCTTGGGACGATTTCGCATCTCCGTCACCACGCAAACGACGGAGGAAGAACAGCCGCTTCCCTTGCTCGGCATTACCGACGTCATTGCTTCGACCATCTCCACGCCGGCCGAACAGCGGTCGAGCATGATGCAGCAGGATTTGAAAGACTATTACCGGATGGTCGACCCGGAACTGGCCAAGTTGCGGGAAGCGGCCGAAGCGCACAACAAGACGGCCCCTGAGAACCCGTATGAGACGGCCAAGGCGCAGGTTGTCGAGGAGATGAAATCGCCCCGCAAGACGCACCTTCTCCTCCGGGGCGATTTCCTGTCGCCGGACGACGAGGTGTCCGCAAACACACCGAGCGCCTTCGTTCCCCTCGAACCGCACGGCGAGACGCCGGACCGGCTCGACCTGGCTCGCTGGCTGGTCAATCCCGGCCATCCGCTCACTGCGCGGGTCACCGTGAACCGCATCTGGAGCCGGTACTTTGGGGAGGGGATCGTACCCACGGTTCAGGATTTCGGGACGCAGGGGGCCAAGCCGTCGCATCCGCAACTGCTCGACTGGCTGGACCACGATGACTTCCTGCAGACACTCGGTCGCCCTGCGAGCCGCGTCGCCACGGAACTCTTGTGCCCCCTCGTGCGACGGATTCCGCGGGGCCATGCCGGTTCCAGGGACGCATTCCGGCAGGGCCGTTCAAAGATTGAAGCTCGGCAACCTCGTAACCCGAAGCGTCAGCGAGGGACGAATCGCTCACTCACGTTCGCTTCCTCGCTGACGCTTCGGGTTACCATTGAGCTTGTCCCGACCGGTCTTCTCCAAAGTGAAACTTTGAATGGCCCTGCGCATTCCGGCGGCGTGGTAGTGCGTGGTCCTCAGACGTGTTATGGTAAGTCTGCTTGATGCTGCATTGAACGGCCCGCCTCGCAGCGTCGTTGGCCGAACCCCTGCACGGGGAGCAATTGTTCTGGTGTGCGAATGCGGTGACGTCCTGACTTCCTTCCGTCCGCTGAGGACTCCTCCGTGGTGACGGTGTCCCTCATGCCATTGATCCCGGAATCGCCGGCCCCCGCGTCTCAAGCATTGCCTTGGGCCGCCCCCAGGGTGCGGCTGCTCTCGTTGTCGGGTGTCCTTCTGCCGGCAGCCGGTCTCATGCTGCTGTTGGCGTCCAGCCGGTCCGTCTCGGCAGAACTGCCCAGTCCGGTCATCGGGGACATCTTTCCGCTCGGTGTCCAGGCCGGGACGTCCGCCCTGGTGACGGTTTCAGGGACGCATCTGGACGGCCTGTCGACGTTACATGTGAGTGAGGCTCGCATCCAGGTTGAGAAGACCGGCGACGCGACGTTTCGTCTGACTGCACCGGCCGATCTGCCGGCGGGGTTCTACGATATCTGTGCCGTCGGAAATTACGGCGTGAGCGGGCCGCGGCTGTTCCATGTGAGCCGCAAGCGGGAATTCATCGAGCCGGCTCCGAGTGACCCGTCCGCCGGACCGGCACGCACCCCGTCCGCACCCACCGACCTGCCGCTCGGCACCATCGTCAACGGTCGAATTGCCGCCGCGGGAGAGATTGATCGCTTCCGGTTTGAAGGGCAAGCCGGCGAGACCGTCGTTGTGGAGTGCTGGGCAAACCGGATCGATTCGCAACTTCGAGCGGTTCTGGAGTTGTTCGATTCGGACGACCGGCGTCTGGCGGTCAGCCGCGGCGAGAGCCAACTCGACCCATGCATCCACCTGCGTCTGCCGACCGACGGCGCATACGGCGTCAAACTCACCGACCTGACCTACACGGGCAGCCAGCAGCACTTCTACCGGCTCGCGGTCGGGACCGGTCCGCGAGTTGAGTTTGCGCTGCCAACCGTGCTGCGCCGCGGCACGACAAATCGTGTCACGCTCTTTGGGCACAACCTCGCACGACTCCAACCATCGGACATCGGCAATGTGGAGCCTGTCGGGGTGTCGGCAGGTCTCGGCGGTCCGAGGCTGAATGACGAAGATGTCGACTCGGCCCATGTCGTCACCGGTGCCTCTCCGGCCATCGCACATCGAGCAATCGAATCCTTGGAGATCAACGTCACCGTGCCCGCCGGTCAGCCGGTATCGGCCGTTCCGGCGCGGCTGTCGGCAGCACAAGCTGCTCTCGACTTTTTTGCCTATGACCTTCCCGGTGCCGACGAGCCAGTGCTGTTCAGCGTGACCGACGTCTCCATCGCTGTGGACGAGGGGCTGGACGACGCCGGCGGCAACCATTCGCCGCAGCAGGCTCAGAAGATCGGCATCCCGTGCGAGGTGAGCGGCCAGTTGATTTCCGGGGACGAACAGGACTGGTATGCGTTTGAGGCCGGTCGGGGAGAGGTGGTCTGGTTCAACGTCTTCGGCGAGCGGCTGGGATCACCGGTCGATCTTGAACTCCTTCTTCTGGACGATTCGGGCGACCGGGAGATTCTCCGCATGAACGACGAGTTGGACAATGTCGGCCCAGCGAGCTTTCCGACCGCGCATCTCGATCCGCAGGGACGATGGGTCGCTCCTGCGGAGGGAAGGTACCTGCTGATGCTGCGCAATCTCAGCGGAGGCCTGCATGACGACCCGCGGCGTGTGTACCGGTTGAGTCTTCGCCGGGAAGAACAGGACTTTCAGGTCGCCGTCGTTCCCCGCCGCGCCGGTGAACACACGGGGCTGAATGTCTGGCGTGGCGGCCGGGCGATGGCGGACGTCGTCGCGTTCCGGAGTCCGGGGATGGCCGCGCCGATTCGCATCACGGTCGACGATCTTCCTCCCGGCATCGAATGCCCGGACGTCTGGCTCGGCCCACATATCGTTCGTGCACCGCTGGTGGTCACTGCGCAGGAGGAGGTACCATTGGAAGCGGTCGCCTTGCGGTTAACGGCTCGTGCCGAGTTATCCGGGGAGGAACGGGTCCGAGCTGTCCGGGGCGGGACCGCGGCAGTCTCCCTGTCGCCGCTGCCGGCAGGACGAGTCACACCGGAGATCCTGCTGGGCATTGGTCCCGTTGCGCCGCTGACGGTCTCGGTGGAACCGCAGGCGGCCAAGGTGCCGCAAGGGGGATTCGTCGAAGTGCAAGTTTCCCTCTCGCGGAGCGACAACTCTCATCCGCCCTCCGTCGAACTGACGGCTGTCGGTCTCCCGGCGAACGTCCCGAACGAACTGTCCGCCATTCCCGAAGGCCACAACGACGGTTGGATCAGCTTCGACCTACCCGCGTCGCTTCCGCCCGGACCGTATACCTTCGCCGTGCAGGCGGCCACGGAGGTCCTGCTCGCAGGGGGAGAGAAGACGAACGTGACCGCCGTGAGCAGCCCGATCACCATTGAGGTCTACGCGGCTCCCTTCCTGTTGAGTGTGGACCTGCATACGCCGAAAAAGATCGCCCGCGGCGAGATCATTCAACTGAACTACCGGGCGGACCGCAAGAATGGGTTCATTGGAAAGATTCATACGGAGTTACGGGCGACGGGCGGCCTCACAGGTTTGCGGGGCCGCGGGGTCACGTTCGTCAACGGGACCGCCAGCGGGACGATTCAGATCATCGCCAGTGACGACGCGCCGTTGGGGCCGGTCAAGTTTCTGCACCTCGATGCCGTCGGCACGGTCGAGGACGAACCGATCTATCGCTCCGGCTGCTTCGTGGATCTGGAAATCACTCCGTGAGCAATCGGCGATCGAATGGGAACCGAATGAACATGTCACCACTAACCGTTGAGCACGTCAAGAGCCGATGGTTCGTCCCACGCCGACGGCCGGACTCCAGACCGATTTGCGTGTGCGTGATCGTTCTGGGACTCTCCGCCGCGTTGACGGCGGACGAAGGCAAACCAGCGTCTCGTTTGACCGTCGAGCCGACCGGCGTCGTTCTCGCCGTGGGAGGCTCCGCCCAGCAACTCCTCGTTTCTGAAGTCACCGGTTTCTCATCAGGTCCAGTGGCAGACGCTGCGACAGACGCTGAGACAGACGCTGAGACAGGCGGCGAGACAGGCGGCGAGACAGGAATTGTGCCGCCGCGTGACGTGACCAATCAGTGCACCTACGAGAGTCGCAATCCGGATGTTGCCTCTGTCACGCCCGGCGGTCTGGTGCGTGTGCATGGGGAAGGCGAGGCACAGATTGTTGTCAGCCGCGCGGCGGGCCTCACGGCGTCTGTTATCGTCACTGGGCGTGCTTCGCGGCTGGGCGGAGACGTCTACTTTGCCCGCGACATCGTTCCCGTGCTGACCAAGCGGGGATGCAACAGCGGTGGCTGTCACGGAAAGGCGACCGGCCAAAACGGTTTCAAGCTCTCGCTCCTGGGATATGGTGCACCGTACGATTTCGAGGCGATTGCTCAAGAAGCCCGCGGGCGGCGGCTGTTTCCGGCGGCTCCGGCGCAAAGCTTGCTCCTCGTGAAGGCCACCGGGCAAGTTTCGCACGGCGGCGGGCAACGACTGGAGGCCGACTCGGAGGACTACCGCGTGCTGCTCAACTGGATCAGCAGCGGCGCACGGTCACCAAAGCCCGAAGACCCAACCGTCGAACGGGTCACGGTCTCACCGCGTCAGCGGGTGCTCGCAACAGCGAGCCGGCAGCAACTGCTCGTCACGGCTCACTTTTCCGACGGCACGCGCCGCGATGTGACCCGGCAAGCGGTCTACGAGCCGAACGAGCCGGACATCGCCGACGTCGACGACTCCGGCGTGTTGACAACAAACATGCGCGGCGGGCTCGTCGCGGTCATGGTCCGCTACGGTGACGCCTTCGACGTCTTTCACGGCACGGTGCCCTTTGACTCTGAATCGACGGACATTCCCCTGACGCTGACCGAACTCGAACAGAAAATCGCGGACAACCCAATCGACCGCCACCTGCTCTCTGCGTGGAAGAGGCTCGGAATCGAACCCTCGCCACCGAGCGACGACGCAACGTTCGTTCGTCGGGTCACGCTTGATATTTGTGGCCGGCTTCCCAGTGCCGAGGAAGTCGCTGCCTATCAGAGCGATGGGAGAGCGGACAAGCGGGCGCGGCTGATCGACCGTCTGCTTGACGAACCCGCCTACGCCAGTTACTTCGCTCTCAAGTGGGCGGGGATCCTGCAGAATCGCGGGCGCGGCTATTCCACCAGCAAGCAGCGGCCGGGGACGGCGCTGTTTTCCGCGTGGATTCGGGATTCGATCGCCGCCAACGTGCCGTACGACCACTTCGCCGCAGAGATTCTCACCGCCACCGGCAGCCAGGAAATCAACCCGCCAACGGTTTGGTTCCGCACGGTTCGCACGGAGAGGGACTATGTCGAGTCGGTGTCGCAGGCCTTCCTCGGTGTCCGGTTGCAGTGTGCCCAATGCCATCACCACCCGGCGGAGCAGATCAGTCAGGACGACTACTACGGGCTCGCCGCCGTGTTTGCCCGTGTCGGCCGCAAGGGTGGTTTCTCCGACGGAGAGGTACCGACGAACGAGGTCATCTTTCTCAAAGCCGACGGCCAGACGACTCAGCCGCGCACCGGGGAGATCATGCATCCCCGTCCGTTGGGAGGGCCCGACTTCGAGTTGGGCCGTTACGACGATCCGCGACGTAGCTTTGTTCGTTGGATGACCTCGCCGCAGAATCCCTATTTTGCACGGACCATGGCCAACCGCATGTGGGCCCATTTTTTCGGCCGCGGGATCATTCATCCCATCGACGACGCCCGCAGCACCAATCCCCCCAGCAACCCGGAGTTGCTCGATGCGTTAACGCGCTTGTTCATCGAGAGCGGCTATGACGTCAAACAGCTCATCCGCGAGTGTGCCAACTCCTACGCCTACGGGCTGCAATCGGCTCCTACGGCATCAAACGCCGCAGACGTACAGAGCTTCGCCCGGTTTTATCCCCGCCGGCTGATCGCCGAGGTGCTCCTCGATGCGATGGGTGACGTCCTGGACGTTCCGACGGCATTCCCCAGTCTTGGGGGAGACTTTCCGGAAGGAACCCGCGCCATCGATCTTCCGGACGAAGCGGTCGCCAGTCATTTTCTCGACGTGTTTGGCCGGCCCGCGCGAACGTCGGCTTGTGAATGTGAGCGGACCGATGCCCCCGCGCTGGGGCAGGCGCTGGAATTGGTCAGTTCCAAAATGATTCAGGAGAAACTGGCCGCGCCGGAAGGTTTCGCGGCCGAACTGGCGACGAATGAAAAGACGCACGACGAGAACGTCCGCACCGCGTTTGTTCGCTTCTTCGCGAGACAACCGCGGACGGACGAACTGGCGGCTGCCGTCGAGTTTCTCGAGAACGCATCTGACCGCGCAACTGCCTACCAGTCGCTGTTGTGGTCCCTTTTGGCAACGAACGAGTTCCTGTTTACGCACTGAGTTTCCAGTAACGACAAAATCGGAGGGTGGCTGGGGCGTCTGGGGAGGTTGATTGTTCCTCACTGACAATTCATGGGGCCGTGTGCGGTCCAGAGAAATCGGCCACGGCCCCAGACATTGCATGTTCGAGAGAATTGCGAGATCCCAATCGCGCCCCAGCCACCCCGGATAACGCGACGACAATTCGGACAGGTCTCTTGGCGAGCAGACGGTCGTGCACAGCACACACGACACTTCGGAGGATTGACAATGTTGGGTAATTCACTCAGGCGACGCGATAGGCATGGCAACCCGATCAGCCGGCGCAACTTCCTCGAGTTGGGGGCGCCGCTGCTGGGACTGGGCTTGGCGGACATGCTCCGTCTGCGAGCGGAGGCGTCGGAGTCCGGTCGCACGACGCCGCGCAAATCGCTGATCGTGTTCTGGACTCACGGAGGCATGAGCCAGCAGGACACTTACGACATGAAGCCCGATGCGCCGCCGGAATACCGCGGTCCCTATCGGCCGGTTGCGACGTCGGCTCCGGGCGTACACATCACCGAGCGGTTTCCGCAACAGACGCGGGTGATGCATCACCTGAGCGTTGTCCGCTCGGTGCATCACGGCAACGGAATTCATGCACCGTCGGCCCACTGGATGCAGACCGGGTACTTCGGCCCCACCCTTGCCCGCAACGCTCCGCAGAAGCCGTCCTTCGGCTCGGTCATCTCGCGCAGTCTGGGATCGCGGTCGCCGGAGATGCCGCCGTATGTGACGATCCCCAAATCTGAAGCATTCGGGTATCAAGGCTCCGTTTACCTCGGCAAGGCGTACAATCCGTTTGAAGTCGGCGCCGACCCCAACGCCGATGGCTTCGTCGTCCCCAATCTGGCGCTGCCGGAAGGGCTGTCGCTGGACAACGTGCAGGACCGCCGCGAACTGCTCAAGCGTTTTGACACGTTGAGGCAGGACATCGACGCAACCGGGGGACTGTCGGGCTTGAGCGGGTTCAAAGGACAGGCGCTGGAGATGGTCTCCGGCGACCGTGTCCGCGACGCCTTCGACATCTCCGCGGAGTCCCCGCAACTCCGCGATCGCTACGGACGCCACCAGTACGGGCAAAGTGCGCTGCTTGCCCGGCGGCTGGTCGAAGCGGGCAGCACATGCGTGACGGTCAACACCGGCTACTGGGACCATCACGACAACATCCATCCCAACCTCGAAAAGCACCTGCCGCCGCTTGACGCGGCGATCGCCGCCCTCGTTGAGGACCTCGAAACCCGCGGCATGCTCGACGACGTGCTGATCTACTGTGCGGGCGAATTCGGTCGCACGCCGCTGATCAACGGACATGCCGGTCGCGATCACTGGCCCAACTGTTTCTCCGTGCTGCTGGGCGGCGGGGGGCTGAAGGGAGGGCAACTCGTCGGTGCGAGTGAGCCGCGCGGCGGCGACGTGAAAAACCGCCCCACGACCCCGCAAGACGTGCTCGCCACGATCTATCGTGTCCTCGGTATCCCGCTCACGCTGCACTTTCCCGACTCATCCGGCCGCCCCACGAGCATCGTCGGCGCCGGCAAGCCGATCGGCGAGTTGATTTGAACGAGTTGGAACGGTGCGACGTCGAAACGTTGTACCGCCCGGCGCTGCGAGTCCCCATCAACGTGACGTCCCGCCGCTCATTCACCGGTAGTGGTACAGCATGAAGACCGCCAGCGAGCACAGGATGGCGGCCCAGAAACGGTCTTCGGTGAGCAGAAGCCGCGCAGTGCCGGTCCGGTCCGGTGATTGGTCGCGACGGCTGCGGACTGATGTCACCACGACCGGTGCAAAGGCGATCCACGTCCAGACACCCGCCATAACGCCGGCCACTGTCTCCGAAAGAATGTCGCCGACCATCGCCCAACCGAGCAGCGCGTACACGCCGATGGAGGCGGCGATCATGCCGAATGACCGGGCGAGTGCCTGCGGCGCGTGTCCGCCGAGATCGGTCCAGACCAGCCGCCCTTTTTCGGTGTCGGGAGCGGTCAACAGGCTGACGACGACGTGAATCACCGCGCACAGCAGGATCACAATCACCACGCGGTGAAAGAAGTTCAGCTCCGTGCCGAAGTATTCGGCGACCCGCGGGATGGTGCCGAAGAATTCGTTGTAGCCCCATTTGACGAACCACGAGAAGAACACGCCCGCCAGGATGGTGACGAACGATCCCGTCGCCGTCGCCCGCCGCCAGAACATGCCCAGCACAAAAGTCACCAGAATCCCCGGCGTGAGGTAGTTCTGATAATCGACAATCTGGAGGAAAAAGTTCTCGTCGGAATTGGGATTGAGGATGAGGATGGCCATCCCGGCGGCGAGCGCCACCAACACCGCGATCGACCAGCGGCCGAATCGGATCAACTGCCGGTCCGTCGCCTGCGGGTTGATGTACGGTTTATAGATGTCCATCGTGATGATCGTCGCGCAGGAGTTCATCATTGAGTCGATGGACGAGAGGATCGCGCCGATGAGACCGGCGGCGATCAAGCCGATGATGCCCGTGCCCACAGGGATCACCAGCTTGACCAGTTCCGAAAAGGCAGCATCCGGGGCGATCGTCTGATGCGGCCGTTCCCTGCGGAACAGGTAGAACGCCGCCACGCCGGCACCAATGGCGAAGAAGGGGATCAACAGCTTGAGGAACCCGGCGAAGACGATGCCCGCACGTCCCTCGGCGTCGCTGCGTGCCCCCAGCGCCCGCTGCACGATGAACTGGTTGGTCCCCCAGTAAAAGCAGTGCATGGCCATCAGCCCGGTGAACGCCCCGGTCCAGGGGAGCTCAGGGTGGTTCATCGGCAAGTACAGCGACATTTTCCCCGCCCCCTCCGGTGAGTGGTCGAGAGCCATCATGGCTCCCCAGCCGCCGATTCGCTGGAACGTAATCCACGCGACCACCAGCCCGGCGGCGAGCAGCAGGCACGACTGGATCACGTCCGTCCACACGACCGCCTTCAGTCCGCCGAAGATCGTGTAACTGGCCGAGATAATCGCCAGCGCGAGGACGAAGCCGACGTAGTAGCGATGATTGACGTTGAACTTGGTGCGGGTCGGCCCGGCTGCTTCCGCATCGCCATCACCAGTGGTGGCGTCAGCACCCTCCACTTCGTGCGCCACTTCAACGAGTGCGTCGCCGCCGAGCAGGACGCAGACGGTCCGCGCCCCGATGTACAGCCCCGGCACCATCTGCACGCCCGCCATGATGACGACCATGATCACCGCGTAACAAACACGGCTGCGATCGTCGTAACGGCGGCCGAGATACTCGGAAAGCGTGTACACCCGCAGCTTGCGATACACCGGCAGAAAGCCGTAGCACAGCACCATCAGCCCGGCAATCGCGCCCAGTTCAAAATGGCTTTGGGCGAAACCGATGCTGAAACCGATCCCCATCATGCCGACCATATGGTTGGCACTCACGTTGCTGCCGAAGATCGACCCCGCAACGCCCCACCACGGCAGCCCGCGGCCGGCGAGGAAGTAGTCCTCCGATGTGTTCTCCTTGCGACCGGCAATGGCCCCCACAATCATCGCGCCGATCAGCGCGGCGAAGAACAGAACCAGGTCCAGCGGTGTAAAGATTTCTCCCACGGTCGTTCCATTCTGTCAGGCACGGATATCACAGGCACCACGGTCGGCGGACCGATTGTGCCAAGAACCGAGCCAACCGGCAACGTGCCCGGCAGAACAGTTCAGGGGAAACGTCTTGTTCAGTCGTAGGGTGGGCAAAGCCCACCCTACGCGATGCCGATTTCCATTGCGGTCTCTTCAAGGTCGCCGAAATCAAGCCGCCCTCGGCCGTCGCATCCCCAGTCCGGCTCATAAACACCTTGCTCGGCCCAGCGATGGAACGACGAGTGACGTAGGGTGGGCTTTGCCCACCAACCGAACGTTTCACGAACTTGCCGATCGTCGCCAGCACACGAAATAGTGGGCAAAGCCCACCCTACGCGATGCCGATTTCCATTGCGGTCTCTTCAAGGTCGCCGAAATCAAGCCGCCCTCGGCCGTCGCATCCCCAGTCCGGCTCATAAACACCTTGTTCGGCCCAGCGATGGAACGACGAGTGCGGCCAGGGATTGTAGTGCACGTAGTCAAAGTGGCGGTCAAAGTCGCGATCGTCCTGAATCGTGTGCTCCCAATACCGCGGCTGCCAGACTCCTCGGTCGCCACGCTTTCGACGGGTCTCGCTCACAGGCTGTTCGTTCCCACCGCTCGCAAGCCACGCTTTGGTGAACTCCTTTTTGATCCAACCCCACCGTAACGGATACGCATCGTCTCCCGGCGGCAACGTCCAGATCGCATGCAGATGCTCCGGCAGCAGAACGATCGCGGTCACCTCGAACGGCCATTCCGCCTGACAGTCCCGCAGCTTGTCCCCCAGAATTTGTCGTGCCTCGCCGTTCGCAAAGATCGCCGCGCGGCTGTGTGTTACCAATGTAAAGAAGTACGTCCCGCCAGCAACTCGATACCGCCGATAGTCCGCCATCACAACCCCCCGTAGGGTGGGCTCTGCCCACGGTAACCGTTCACACCTCGAACGAGGTTGGGTGAGCAATTCGTCTTTTCACAGATGGCGTTTTCTGCGACATCTCCTCCATGTCGCAGCGACCAACAGGACCGCCGATTTCTGAACAGCAGCTGGCCGGGTTGCCGG
>JAJDEI010000114.1 GCA_029259845.1 Planctomycetaceae bacterium
ATTCACCCAACGGCGACACGGCCCCCGTGATCGACGCCGCAAGACGGGCGGACGCTCTTGATGCGCCCCCGCCACCCGCCCGTTCTGCCCAAAAATACAGGGCCATCGTACGAAAGAGGCCCAAATCGCGCAACTTCAAAGCTGACGCTTCGGGTTACGAGGTTGCCCAGCTTCAATCTTTGAACGGCCCTAATCGACACACCCAGACGGTGGGTATCTCCTCGGCGCTTCGGTAGAATCGCCGTTTACCAATTCACCGACCGCCCCCAACAGGGAGACACCGCATGGGACCCGAACAGAAGGCGAAGGAACTGGGCATCGAGTTCCCCGAACAGCAGCCCGGCTATCTCAACCTTTGTATTCGCTCCGGCCATCAGCTCATCACCTCCGGACACACCAGCGACCTCGCGGGCGTGCTGGGGGCCGGACTCACCGTCGAACAGGGATACGAGGCCGCCAAGGACTGTGCGACGAAGATCCTTCGCTCGGTCCACAACACGCACGGCACCCTCGACGGGCTGAGAGTCATCAAGCTGCTCGGCTGCGTCTATTCGGCTCCTGATTTCACCGATCAGCATCTGGTGATCAACGGGGCTTCCGATCTGCTGCACGAGATTTTCGGCAAGGAGGGCGACGGCTATCACGCCCGCAGTGCGCTAGGTTTCGCCGCACTCCCCACCGGGGCGGCGGTCGAAGTTGAGGCGATCTTTGAGATCAAAGCCTAACCAGCGTTCCGCAGGGATTGCGATTCCTATTCGTGTGCCACGGCTCCGCTGTTTTCTCATCGGGTGATCCCCATGCATCGAACGTTCCTGCTCATCGCCGTTGTCGCTTCGGCGGTCCCCTTGCCAGCGGAAGACTGGCCGCAGTTTCGGGGGCCGAATTGCGCGGGCATCTCGGAGTCGTCGGGCCATCTGCCGGTCACGTTCTCCGAGACCGAAGGTGTGGCGTGGTCGGCGGAGCTGGGGGACGGAATCGGCAGCCCGGTGGTGGCGGACGGCCGCGTCTTCACCTCGGCGATGGTCGGAGAGGACGACATCGGGCTGTACGCCTTCGACGCGGTGACCGGCGAGCAGCTCTGGATGCGGCAGTGGCCCATCGGTGACCGGGATGAGATTCACCTGACCAACAGCCACGCATCGACGACGCCCTGTGCGGATGACGAACGGGCCTACTTCTATTTCAGCACGCTGGGCATGGTCGCCGTCGACGCCAAGACCGGTGAGGATGTCTGGCATCAGAAGCTGCCGGTCCCGTTCTTTGTGTTCAAGTGGGGCGCCGGCATGTCGCCCGTGCTTTATAAAGACCTGCTGCTGTTCTGTCAGGACGATGACCTGAACCCGGCGTTCTACGCCTTCGACAAGCGAACGGGCGAGCTGCGCTGGAAGGACGACCGCGGCGACATGGCGGTCAACTACTCGCATCCGGTCATCTGCGAGACCGACGAGGGGGACGAGATTGTCGTCGGTGGCACCGGCATTCTCGTCGGCTACGACCCGGAGGCCGGCGAGCGCCTCTGGCACGCGCGAACACTGCTCCGCAACATCAAAACGACACCGGTCAGCCGCAATGGAATCGTCTATATCTCGTTGCAAAGTGGCGGCATCGCCAACCAATGGCTCGCGTCTGTTGACCAGGCCGAGACCGGCAACAGCGACGGGCGGCTCACACGGGACGAGGTGCAGGCATTCGTCGGCGAGCGGCCTGTTCCCGCGGCATTCTTTCGCAAGACATTCGACCGGGGCGACCAGAACGGTGATGGGGCCCTGGAAGGGGAGGAGCTGGACCTCGCGTTTCTCAGTCCGGAGAACTTCGCCGGTGCATCCTTCGATGCGACCGACCCGGCGGATGAGTTCATCGTTGCTGTCCGGGGAGGCGGTCGCGGGGACGTGACCGACACGCACGTCCTCTGGAAACATGAGACCAAGTACACGGATCACATCGTCTCCCCACTCGTGGTTGACGACCGGATGCTGTTGATCAAAGAGGGGGGCATCGCGACGTGCTTCGAGACCGATGAAGGAGAGCCGCTGTTCGGACCGAAGCGGATCAAGAACGCCGGCAGTTACTTCGCCTCGCCGGTCTCGGGAGACGGCAAAATCTATATCTGCGGCGAGAACGGCAAGGTGGTCGTCCTTCGCAGTGCCCCGGAACTGGACGTGCTGGCCGTCAACGATTTGGGGGACCCGATCCTCGGCTCTCCCGCCATCGCTGACAACGCGCTGTTCATCCGCACGCGGACCAGCTTGAAGTGCATTCGTTGAGTCTGGAATTCTGGGAGCTGGCGAATGCCGGAACAGAGCGTGCCTGCGGGCGGATTGGCGGTGATCGACTGGGCCATCGTTGCGACCTACGCCGCCGCGACGATCGGACTGGGTTGGTACTACAGCCGCCGCCAGAACACGACGGAGGAATACTTCGTCGGCAGCGGGAACATGAACCCGTTTCTGGTCGGCGTCTCGCTCTTTGCGACGCTGCTGAGCACGATCTCGTATCTCTCGATGCCCGGTGAGGCCCTTGGCAAGGGCCCTGTCAACATGACCACCATGTTGGCGCTGCCGGTGGTCTATTGGATCGTCGGGTTCGGCCTGCTGCCGCTTTACATGAAGCACCGGGTCACCAGTGCTTACGAACTGCTGGAGACGCGGCTCGGTTTGAGCGTGCGGTTGCTGGGGGCGGCCATGTTCGTGACCCTGCGGCTCGTGTGGATGGCGCTGCTGGTTTACCTGACCGCGAAAGCCATGACGATCATGGTGGGCGTCGGTGACGAGTACGTTCCCGTGATTGCGATGGTCACTGGCTTTATCGCGGTGATCTACACCTCCATGGGCGGACTGCGGGCGGTGGTCATCACCGACCTGATGCAGACATTGTTGCTCTACGGCGGCGCGCTTCTCGTGCTGGGGACGATCACCTTAGATTTGGGCGGCTTTGGCTGGTTCCCCACCGAGTGGAAAGCAACATGGGACACGCAGCCGATCTTTCCTGACAGCCTTTCGACGCGGGTGTCGCTCGTCGGCTCTCTGGCGAGTTTTCTGCTGTGGTATATCTGCACGGCCGGCGCAGACCAGACGTCCGTGCAACGTTTCATGGCTACTAAAGACGCCGATGCGGCTCGCCGCGCGCTGGCCATGCAACTGACCACGTCTGCCATCGTGGGCCTCACGCTGGGACTCGTCGGCTTCGCCCTGCTGGGATACTTCGAGGCACATCCGGACTTTGTTCCCCATGATGTGTCACTGAACAAGCAAGCCGACAAGCTTTTTCCCTACTTCATCGCGTTCCATCTGCCGCCGGGGATTTCCGGACTCGTCGTTGCGGCCATGTTCGCTGCCGCCATGTCCAGCATCGACTCGGGCGTTAACTCGATCACGGCTGTGGTGATGACCGATGGATTGGACCGTTTTGGCCGCGCACCGACATCGGAACGAGAACACGTCCGGCTGGCGCGCTGGCTGGCCTTCGGGATCGGGGCCGTTTCCGTCATCGGCAGTTCGGCGATGGGCTGGATTCCCGGGAACATCACAGAAGTCACCGGCAAGACCTCCAACCTGCTGACCACGCCCCTGTTCGGCCTGTTTTTCTTCGCTCTGTTTGTACCGTTTGCCAGTCCCGTCGGTGTCTGGATTGGGACGTTTTGCGGCTGTGTGACAGCCACGCTGGTCGCATTCTCCGGGCCGATCTTCGTCCCGGACTTCAATCCCGACGCGGACCTCAACCCGATCAGCTTTCAGTGGATCTCTCCCATCGCCATCACGGTCGACATCACCATCGGCTGCCTGGCCAGTTTGATCTTTCCGAACCGGCGACGGTCGCCGCCCGTCCCTCCCGTGCCGTGACCGAACACCGTAAACTTTCCCCTTCGTTGACATCCCCAACGCCCGCCAATCGAGAACCACATGAGACGCAGCAAAACACTCGCCCGCCTGAAAAACAACGACACCGTCCGCATGTGCTCCCTGGGCCACTACATCCCCGGTTTCGTCAAGCACGCGGCCCACTTCGGGTTCGACTGCATCTGGCTCGACCTGGAGCACCGCAACTGGACCGACCGCGACGTGCAGTCCATCCTCGCCTTCGGGCATCTGTTTGACATCGACATTATGCTCCGCGCACCGACGCTGGAGAAGACGCGGCTGTACCGTTATCTCGAAGACGGAGCCACCGGGCTGATGATCCCCCACGTCAGCACGCCGGAGAAATCGGAGATGCTCGTCGACGCCGTCAAGTTCCCGCCGCTGGGTGACCGCGGGCTCGATGGCGCAGGGATCGACGCCGACTTCTACGTGCATGGAACGGACGACTACCTGGCGAATGTGAATCAGCAAACCTTTCTCGTCGTGCAGATCGAGACGCCGCAGGCGGTCGCCAACGCGGACGCCATCGCAGCGGTTGACGGAATCGACGGCCTGTTCATCGGACCGGGCGATCTCGGATTGCGGCTGAAGCATCACTCCGGAGAACTCACGCTCGAAGGTGCCATTGAGCAAGTCGCCGCAGCGTGTGAGAAACATGGCAAGGCATGGGGGCTACCGGTCCCCACAGCCGCAATCCTCGAACGCCGCCGCGCCCAGGGAGGGCAACTCCTTAATCACGGCGGCGACTTCGGGGCCATCATGCAGATGTTGGAGGAATGTGCGGCTGCCTATGAGGTCAAGGCTTGAAGGAGAAGGCGAATGGATGTTTCCGGAAAGATCGCTCTGGTCACAGGAGCCGGACGGGGCATCGGTCTCGGCTGTGCCCTCGAACTCGCCCGGCATGGGGCCGACCTGATCCTCAACGACCGCCCCGGCAGCACGGACCTGCCGGCAGCCGCCGAACAGATTCGGTCCCTCGGTCGCACCTGCCATGCGATCGAAGGAGACGTGTTCTCGCGGAGCGGATGCGAGCAACTCGTCGCGGAGGCGCTTCAAGCCGTCGACCGGATCGACATCTTCATCAGCAACCCGGCCTTCAGCCGCCGCTTCGATTTTCTTGAATTTCCCCCCGAGCTGTTCGAGCAGACCATCCAGGCCACGCTGACCGGCGGGTTCCACATGAGCCAACTGGTCGCCCGCCACATGGTCCAGCGGGGCGGCGGCGGGAAAATCGTGTTCATCTCCAGCGTACAGGCGGAGATGCCCATCGCCCAGTGTGTCGCCTACGGTGCCGCCAAGGCAGGGCTTAATCACATGATGCGGTCCATCGCCGTCGAACTCGCGCAGCACCGCATCAACGTCAACGCCATCGAACCGGGTTGGATCGACACCCCGGGCGAACACCAGACGTTCAGCGACGAGGAAATCCGTAAGGAAGGCGAGCGGTTGCCGTGGGGTCGGCTGGGGCAACCGACGGAGATCGGCAGAGCGGCCACGTTCCTCGCCTCCGACGACGCCGACTACGTCACCGGCAGCGTCCTCGCCGTCGACGGCTGCTTCCGCTACAAGGACTGCCGCAGCGAATTTTGAATTGGGCGTAGGGTGGGTGCAGCGTAGCGAAACCCACCACCCGGATGGTGGGTTCCACTTCGTTCCACGCACCCTGCCAAACTTTGACACGAACTATCTGCCCGTAGAACAGCATCTGACTGGGGACGACCCCTCTCGGCTGATCCGTGCCCATCTGTGAAATCCGTGGTTTCCCAGAGCACCACGGATTTCACAGATGGGCACGGATGACAATACGGGTGAAGGAACATCATGCCGCCAGTCATGCCTGCGTGCGGTCATTCCAACCAAGGGTTATCGAATTGAAACGTCATGAATTCACCGGCCGCGGCGACGGACCGCTGCTGCTGATCACCGGCGGCGTGCATGGGGACGAATTCGAACCGATTGCCGCGCTCCGACGGCTGGCCGAAATGTTTGCCGGTGGAGATGCAACCGTCGCCGGTTTCACCGGACGGCTGACATTGGTCCCTGTCGTCAACGAAGCAGCGTTTCTTCGAGGCCAACGTTGCGCCGATGACGGCCTCGATCTGGCACGCACCTGCCCCGGACGGCCGGACGGTTCGGTCACCGAACAAACAGCGCACGCGCTCAGCGCGCTGATCCGTCAAGCCGATTACTACATCGACCTGCACACCGGCGGCACAGAATTCTCCGTCCTGCCGCTCGCCGGATACGGCCTGCATCCCGATGCCGCCATCCTCGGCACGCAACGCCGGATGGCCCGCGCATTCAACCTGCCGGTCATTTGGGGCACCTCACCCGACCACGAAGGCCGGTCCCTTTCGGTCGCCCGCGACGCCGGGGTCCCCGCCATCTACGCTGAGTATCTTGGAGCGGCGACGTGCACCAGCAAGGGCGTCGATGCCTATGTTGACGGTTGCCTCAACGTCATGGCCGCACTCGAAATGCTGGATCGTCCGCAGCCACCCAGCCGCATCGAGCACACCGTCGAAGACCCGCGCCCCTCGTCCGGGCACATGCAGGTCTGCCACCCGTCCCCCCTCGATGGATTCTTCGAACCGGGGGTCCGCCTCGGCGATCCGATTGCCAAAGGCACGCCTCTTGGCACTGTCTTTGGAGTCCGCGACGGCACCGCTCACCCGATTTTTTCCGAGCACGACGGCATCGTCCTCGTCCAGAGAACCTTCCCTCGCGTCCACGCCGGCGAGTCGGTCGGCGTCGTGCTGGACCTCTCGCTGGCGTGAACACATGATCGTCCGCTCAATGGCCGCTTTCGGGCTTCAACGATTCGGACTTCCTTCGTCATTCTGATTTCGACGTTCGAGATTGTCCCCCCATGAGCATCTGGCAACACGCTGACAAGATCACACCGATCGCCCCCGCCAACCGCATCACGCTCGGCGAGGGCGACACGCCGTTGGTGCGCTCGCGACGCATTGGTCCGCAGGCCGGGTTGACGAATCTTTATTTCAAGCTGGAAGGCACGAACCCCACCGGGTCGTTCAAGGACCGCTTCGCAGCGACGGCTGTTTCTCACCTGCTCCAGACCGGCGGCACGGATTGCATCGCCACCTCGAGCGGCAACACGGGCGCGGCTCTGGCCGCCTACGCGGCTGCCGCCGGCGTAAAGTGCCGCATCGCCATTGCAGAGACCACTCCGATGGGCAAGGTCTCGCAGATGCTCGCTTACGGGGCCGATCTCTTCAGAGTTCGGGGCTTTGGCCTTGATCCCGACGTCGACACGCGAACGTTCCAGGCCCTCAAGAAAATCGGCCGCCGACCGGGCCGCGCCCTGCTGGTGAGCGGCTACGTGTTCAGCCCCGAAGGCATGTCCGGCGTCGAAACCCTGGGCTTCGAACTGGCCGAACAGTTGAAACCGATCGAGCACGTCTTCTGCCCCGCCGGCGGCGGCGGCATGTGCGTCTCCCTCGCTCGCGGCTTCGCACGTTTGGTGGAGGAAGGCAGACTCTCGCAGGGCCCGTCCATCCACTGCGTGCAACCGGCGGGAAACGACACCATCGCCACGCTGCTCCGTGAAGGGAAAAGCCGCGCTCGGAACGTCGAGTGCACCACAAAGATCAGCGGCCTGCAAGTCGCCAAAGTCGTCGATGGCCATCTGGCGATCGAAGCCTGCCGCCCCACCGGAGGCACCGGCCACGCCGTCGCCGACGAGGACGTCTGGCAAATCCAAAAATGCCTCGCCCGCGAAGAAGGCATCTTCGCCGAACCGGCCGGCGTCGTTTCCCTCACCGGAGCCCTGCAAGCCGCCTCAAAAGGAGAGCTCCCCCCGGATGCCCCCACTGTCTGCATCATCTCGGGCATCGGCTTCAAGGACGGCACCGCCATCGACCGCATCAACGAGGAGGCAACCTGCCCCACGATTGAATTGTCCGCGCTGGAAGAGGAAGCTAGGTGAGCGGCCCGTTGGTGGAAACCAAAGGTGATCGGCCGTCCCGGCGCCCGGTTTTGCTGCCGCGCCAATGGTCCGGCGGCTGTCCACTCATATCCGGAGAGCGATCATGGCGAAGTTGAACGTGAGCCGACGCGGATTCCTGGCGACCACCGGGGCACTGCTTTCCAGCTACTCCTTCAGCGCAGCAGGCGAACCGCCCGCAGTCGCTTCCCCGCGGGCGACCGACGGCGACGACGCCCACGAACCGGACTGGGACCAACGGCTCACACTCACCGTCGGTCCGAAGAACGCCGATCTGGTCGGCCGTGACGACAAGGTGATTCAAGCGGCGGTCGATTACGTCGCTCGCCTGGGGACTGGCACCGTCAAACTGCTGCCCGGCACCTTCACGCTGCGAAACGCCGTCGTGTTGCCCTCGAAGTTGCGGCTGATCGGCAGCGGCGCGGAGACCATTCTCACAAAAGGCCCCTCCGATACCATCGCCCTCGCTGACGATTCCGACTGGTACGACCAGGAGATCAAGCTCACGGACGCTGGCGACTTCCGCGTTGGTGACGGCGTCCTGCTCAAGACGACCAACCCGCACAACGGCAGCACCGACGTCATCAAACGGACGCTCATCGCACGCTCCGGCAACCGGTTCAAACTCAACGACGGCATCCGCAAGAACCTCTGGGTCTCCGGCAAACCGACCTGCTCCTCGCTGTTTCCGCTGCTCACCAGTGAGCATACGAGTGACGTCGTCATCGAAAACCTGACGCTCGACGGCAACCTGGCCAACAACGAGAATCTCAACGGCAATTACGGCGGCTGCGTCTTTCTACAGGACTGCAACCGTTACACGTTCCGCAACGTCGAGGCCCGCAACTACAACGGCGACGGCCTCAGCTTTCAGATTTGCCACGACGTCGTCGTCGAAAACTGCCACAGCCACGATAACGCCGATCTCGGCCTGCACCCCGGCTCCGGCTCCCAACGGCCGGTCCTGCGGAACAACCGGCTCGAGCGCAACACCATCGGCCTGTTCTGGTGCTGGGGCGTCAAGTACGGCCTCGCAGAGGGAAACCACATCGACGCCAATCGGAACTACGGCATCTCCATCGGCCACAACGACACCGACAACGTCATGTGCAACAACGACGTCACCGCCAGCGGCAAGGTCGGCATCCTCTTTCGGGACGACGCGCGCGGCAACGACTTCTGGGCCAACCGCAACCTCGTCGAAAACAACCGCATCACCGACAGCGGCGACGAGAACGGCGTGGCGATCGACATCCTGGGACAGACGAAAGACGTCCGCATCATCGGCAACACGATCCGCGAAACGCGGCAACCGATGAACCGCGTCGGCATCCGCATCGCCCCCACCGCCGGCGAGGTCAAGCTTGCCGAAAACACCATCGAAGGCTTCGCCACCGCCGTGAAGAACGGTTGACACGCCTGACCTACGTCGCGTGAAGCCAGTCGGTGCGTTAACGACAGAGAAGGGAAACGCGGATGAAGCGGATCGGGGCCGATGACGGCGGATTTCTTGTGGTCATCTGCGTGTCCCCAATGACCTGTCGAATCAAAGATCGTAGGGTGGGTGCAGCAACGCGGAACCCACCGCGCCTGAACGGTGGGTTTCGCTACGCGACACCCACCCTACGTCACTACCGAGCCTACGGGGGACGCGTTATCCACCCATCCTCCAAACAAGGGCGGGCGCGGCGTTCGCAGCCCGCTGGAGGACATTCGGAATTTGCTCAGCCACCAACCGTCAGGTAAGATGCGGAACGTTATCCGGCAACGTCGTGCCGGATGATCTTCCAGACGAGTTGACAGAGAACTGACGCAAAGGGATTCCAAGCCTTCATTTGCGTCAGAATAGACGACTACGACCTATCACGTTATTCGAACCAGCGGGTTGTTATCGGGGTCCGGATAAACAAGAGTTTCGTTTGCAAACAACCGGGCATGCTGCCTCGCCGCACGGTTCCGTCGCGGCGCGGCATCCATGCCGCTTACAGAAAACACAAAACCAGTTGCGGCATGTTGGTTGTCACGGCACGACAGCATGTCGCGACAAACGCCAATCGGAGACCGGGAAGGACACCCTTCATCGTGAGGCCCACGACAGCCGCTCGCGACATCGACTCGCTGAAGCTGGGGATGCCCGAAACTGGCCAATCTGGAATGACCGGTAAAGCCTGCTCTGAAAGGCGGACAGGAAGCCGCAACCGTAAGGTGCGGAGGCGTGACCACCAATGGCTCCGTTTGCGGCCGGTGGTTCACGTCCGCGAGATCGCAATCCTGTCTCAAAGTGGCGGGGCCGGGGTTGGCGCCAGCGCCTGGCAGCGGCAAGTGCGGTGCCCGGTATCGCTCGCCACAGCGAACATGACGATCTGCCTTGGAAGCAGGGTGCCGGGTGCCACCTATAGGAAGTCCGCGGGTGGCCCCGACTGCTTGCCAATCGGGGCGGCGCTGCCGTGGGAGGTCACCGGAGCGCGGGATGCTGTCTTGCAGACCTCCTGCCGACTTCGTCGGCCCAAAGGTTGCAAGCAACCTGGGCTACCCGCTGCAATTCTCAGTGGCCTGCGGTTCCAGCACGATCTCCTCGACCCGACGCGTGACCTCATCCGGCAGTGGGCCACGCACCATACTGGCGATCGACGCATCCACGTGCGACGGCTCGCCGAAGCCGATGAGGGCGGCGGTGACTCCCGGATGTTGCACCGCATAACGTACGGCCACACCCGCGAGATCTCCCTTCTCGCCGAGCGTCTCACGCATCCGCGCGGCACGTTGCTCGTCTCGTCGGTAAAGGTCGAGCGGAAAAAACGGGCTGTTGATGGTATGTGCCGCCGGCGGATGCCCGAGGACCGCTCCTGCGGCGAACACGCGGATCGCGAACACGCCCATCTCATGCTGCCGGGCGAGTCCGATGACGTTGCCGTAATCGGCTTCAGCGAAGTCCTCCGGGACATCACGGCCCGCGCTGGGATTCATGATGTTGAACGGCACTTGAATCGTGTCGAACTCGCCGCTCCCTACGACTTCGCGAAGCGGGCCGGCCTGTCCGACGGCGACGGGTGGCGGGGGCTCGGGAAGGTTGTCCGACCGTCGTGCCGCGTCGATCACGGGGGCGATGAAGCCGTCGGGGAGATCGTTCGTCGCCCCCGGTTCGGATCGGGATTCGCCGATCTACGCCCCAACGAGCCCCCGCCACCTGCCGGCCAAGAGCGACGCGAGCAGCCCGCCGGCGAACGAGCCGGCGACACCAAGAACGGTGGTTCCGATGAAGCCCAGCGGCTGCCGTCCCGGTACCAACAGCCGCCCAAGCATCCCGACAATGAAACCGAAAACGAT
>JAJDEI010000115.1 GCA_029259845.1 Planctomycetaceae bacterium
TCCGCGACGGGGCGGAACGCACGACGGACAAGCTCGGGAACTTGTGCGGCCGCGTGCTCGATCTGTTCCCCGAAACCGAATGCCGAAACTACCTCCGCCACTGCGGCTACCGCTACACTTAAAACGGCGCCGCACTAATGAAGTAGGGTGGGCTTTGCCCACCACTCCGAAGAGATGCGATGGTCGAGACGCTATTGACGCGAATGTTGGTGGGCACAGCCCACCCTACCAGGCTCCCGCCCCGATTCACCGTTGGTAGATCGGCAAGTATCGGTAGTCGACGCCCAGTGCGAGGATGGCGAGGCTTGTCGAATAGACCGGGCCGACGCGGCGTTCGGTGGAGTGGTCCGAGAGCCAACTGCCGTCCGGCTGCTGGGCGGCGAGCAGCAGATGGGCGGTGTGCTGGCGGGCGAAGTCGGCGTATTCGCCGCCGATTTTGAACATGCCGACGCTCGTGTAATAGATGCCGTAATAGAAGTAGTTGCTGCCGGGACGGAGCGGACGGTCGAGCAGGTAGTCGGCTCCGCCCAGTGCTTCGGGCGAGTGGTGGTCGCCGCAGACTTCCAGGGCGAGGATGCCGACGCCGGTCAGCGTGGGGGTTGGGCCGTTGCCGGGCTGGTATCCGAATCCCTGGAAGCCCGGTCCGCCGCCGCGCAGCGACGCACAGCGTTTGACGTAGGCCACCGCCTCATCGATCGCCTCCGCCGGGACGTCGCAGCCGACGTTTTTGGCCGCCCGCAGCGCGAGCACCTGCCAGCCGGTCACGCTCAGGTCGCTGTCTTTGCTGTCGATTTGATACCGCCATCCGCCCTGGTGCCGCTCTTGCTTGTCGACCGCCTGCGATTTGAGGATGAGCGCGATGCCTTGCTCCAGGGCGCGGCGGAGGTTCTTGTCGTCGGCTTTGTCGGCCATGCCGTAGACTTCCGCCAGCATGAGCGTGCTGATGCCGTGGCTGTACATCGGCCCATGGCTCTTGTGATGCACGAGCATGCCGTTGGCTTCCTGATGCTCGATGACCCAGCGGATGCCGCGGTTGATTTGTTTCCCGTACGGCCCCTCCCCCGGCATATGACCGGCTGCCAGAAACGACATCACGGCCAACGACGTGCCTGCCGTCGACTCGCCGAAGGAGTCGGTTTCCCAGGCACCGGAGGGCTTTTGGGCGGCGGCGATGAAATCGAGTCCCCGCACGACGGCGTTATCAATCTCCCCATCGAAAGCGTCGTCCGCATCGTCTCCGTTTGCCGACGTTAACAGCGCGATGACGACGAGTGCCACGATGGCCTTCGCGGGGACGGTCACGGATTTCAATGTCCAATCCACGATGAACTCTCTGGTTTGCTTGCAGTTTCGCATCGTGAGTACTTGAGGGGGAATCGGTCGGATCGTGCGAAACCGCAAGCGTTGGTGGTGACCTGGTTACAGGTCGTTGTCGTTGGGGGTGAGGCTTTCGGTGGCCGTGCGGCGGCGGGAGATTTCCTCGAAATACAGATGAATGAGCCGCGCGTAGTCGCTGGCTGGTTTTTTTTGAGCCGATTGGAACAACTCCGACTCGACCCGGCCGGGGAGCTTTCCCCAATCGCGACGGGACATCCGCTTGAGCTCGGTTTCGAGTTCGGTGAGGCTGATGGGGTTGGTGCCGCTGTCGCCGCTTTCGGAACCGGGGTCGCCTGCGGAGGGTTCGCCCGGTTGCTCGCTTGGCTTCCCTTTACGATCCGACGGCGGGGGTGACATGCCGAGTTGCTGGGCGGCGTCACGCAGGGACTGGGCGACCTGCTGCAGGGACTGCGAGGCATCGGTCTCGGATGACGGGTTCTGAGGCTCGCCGTTCGGTTGCGGCTGCGTGGACGATTCGGCGTTCTCAGCCGTTTGAGTGTCGTCTGCCTCGGAGGGATCGCCGGACGAATCGTCCGAGGGTTGTTCCGAGGGCTGGTCAGAATCGACCGGTGGCTCGGTGGTCTCGGAAGTGCTTTGTTCTTCGGAGTTCTGGTTCCCGTCGGCTGATTCGTTACTGGCCTGTGCTTGCTCATTCTGGCGGAGTTTCTCACCGGCCTGTTGCAACTGGCGTCGGGCGTCGACGACCTGCTCGCCCACTTCTCCGGGCACGGGGGAGGATTCGTCGGATTCATTTGCTTCGGCGGTCTGCCCCGCTTGACGGGCCGTTTGCCGCAGCGCCTCGGCGGCCGCGCGGGCTTGGGGGGACGCCTCGCCGGACTGACCCTGTTCCAGTTCCTGCTGAGCCTGCTGCATGGCGGCGGTCGCTTGTTCGGCTGACTGCTGGGCGGCGTCCACGTGACCGCTCTCCTCTGCGTTGTTGAGAGGCTCCGCACCCAAGCGTTCGGCGATCTCCTGGAGTTGTTCAGACAGCCCGTTTGTTTGCTTGGCGAGTTGGCGTTGACCGTCGGCTTGTGCCTGCTGCCGCGCGGCGGGTGACTCCGACTGATGCCGTAACCGCTCCGCCAGAGAGGCCTGTTGCTCGGCGAGTGCCGCGGCTTGTTCTTGCAGCGGGGTGGGAGCCGGATCGGTGGGGTCCTGCAACTGTTCGGCCGCCTGACGAGCCGCGTCTGTCGCATTTTCGGCGGATTGGGCGGCATCGCTCAACAGGCCGGTTTGTGCTTCTTCGGCGGCCCGCAGCGAATTCTCGGCGAACTCGCGGGCCTGTTGGGCAGACGGCGATTCGACTCCCCGGTTGCGGGCGGTCTCCAGCGCCAACCGGGCCGCCTCTTCGGCCAGTTGTTGCTGCTGGCGGGTGATGTCTTCCTCCGTTGGTGCCGACGGACTGTCGGTTGGTGACGGCTGATTGTCGTCGTGAGACGGCTCTGTCTCAGTCGAGTTGGAGGGGGGCGACGGCTGCTCCGGAGCGGTCTTACCACCGGTCTCGTCCGATGGCCGATCGTCGGTGTCGGTGTCGGCATCGGTGTCGGCATCACTGTCGGTGCCGGAAGGAGGCTTCGGTTCCGCCGGACTCTCCGATGGCTGTGGCTCTTGCGTCTTCGGCTCTTGTTCGAGCGCGGCTGCCAGCCGGTCTTCCCGGTCGGCCAATCGGGACGCCTGTTCGCTCAGTTCCTGGAGGCGCTCCTGTTGCCGCTCCGTCGCTGCTTCGAGGACCTCGGGCCGGTCCTCCAGGAGCCGGTCGAGCTCATCCGTGAGGACCTGTTGGTCGGTTTGCAACTTTTCCTGTTGTTGGGACAGTGCGTTTTCGCGGGCCTGTCGCTGTTCTTCGGCCAATTCTTCGGCGTTTTCGAGTTGCTGCTGCTGTTGCTCGAAGTCGGCGACGTTGTCTGCGAGCTGCTCCGCGTTTTCGGCCAACTTCTGCAGCCGCTGCAAGTCCTGCTCCAGCGCGGCGAGTTCGTCGAATTGGTCGAGGAGTTCGTCCAACTGTTCCTCGGCCCGGGCCAGCTCGTCGGCCGCATTCGTCAGCGGTTCGAGCTGTTCGGCGGGCGGAGCGGACGCGGCCTGTTGGAACTGTTCACCGGCTTCGCTGAGAGGACCGGTGCCAACCTCGCGGGTTTGTTCGGCCATGTTCCGCCGGAGGGGATGTTCGGAGAAGACGGCGGCCAACTGGTCGAGGCGCTGGGTGAGCTTCTGTTCGCGCTCGGCGAGTTGGGCGATTTCCTGCTGCGGGGCCGGTGGCTGTTGTTGGTCGGTCGCCTCACGGGCCGCGTTCCGAAGCGTCTCCGTTGTCTCCCGGTCCTCCTGAACATGCTCTCGGACCGCCTCCAGGATGGCGCGCAGCCGCCGCTGTTTTTCGGCCAACAAGGATTTTTCGATCGACTCGGCGTCGCTGGTGATGCGGATCAGCCGCGACGCGGTCCACGCCTCCTGTGGTCCCGGCACCGGACGTCCGTCGACAGCGCGGGCACGCACTGACAGCAGGTCCCCGTCCTGCAGCGGCAACTGCGACAAATCCCATGAGAACGTATGGTCGACGGTTGTCCGGCCGAACCAAGTGGCGTCCGCGGCCAGCGGTTCGAGCGGCTCACTTCGCTGAACGACCTCGGCGTGCAGTTCCAGTTCGGCGACGCCGACATCGTCCGTGGCGACGACCGGCAGCGGCAAGTTGTCTTGTGGACGGGCTGCGATGGTGGCATCCTGCTGCGGAAGTCCCCCGGCGGCATCGGCCCATTCGATGGCGGGCGGCTGATCCGCGACAATCACCAACTCCCACGTTTCGTTGTCGAGGTTTCCGACGCCTCGCTGATCGCGGAGCTCGATCCGAAACGGTCCGGCACGGTCCGCCGTCATGATGAGCATGCCCGACCGGCCGTCGTCCGCCAATGTTGCCGCAAGCGCATCTTGCGGGAGCGATGCCGATTGCTCGGGAGACGCGGGTTCGGCGTCGGGGTCTGCTGTGTCGATGTCTGTTGCGGCAGGATCGGCTGCGTCGGGGCCGGCGTTCCCCCAGGTGAGGGCCGCGGAAACGACCGGTTTGCTGAACTCCAGATGGAACGTCAGCCGGCTTTGTTCGAATGCCTCGATCCGTCCGACCGGGCTGTCCTGTCGGCGTGCGGGGAGGCCGGTGTAGGCGGGCGGGGCGATTTCCAGCGTGAACTGCTCGATCGCCGGGGCTGCGACAACATCAATTCTGTAGGTGCGTGTCTGCACCCGCCCGGCGGAGATGTCGTAATCAAACGACGTCAACACTTGCGGGATCGTTGCCCGGAAGGTGCCGCTGTCCGCGTCGAACTCCATCCGCCGGGCGTCGGATTCGCCGTCGGCGTACCGCCAGTGCAGCCACGCATGGTCCGGCGGCGACGTCTTGACGATCCGCCAGCGCGGCGCGGCGACGATCGTCACGTCCGATCCGCGGGCGACGGTCCGGTCGCCCCTCCCGATGAAAAAGTACAGGTTCGTCGCCCGTTCGAGATTTCGCCAGGGGTTGAGAAACCGCGTGAGGAGCAGCCCGTACCCGTCGCGCGAGAGGCCGAAGGGTGCCAGCAGCAGGACCAGCGTGAGTGCGCCGATGCCGGCCCAGCGGACTGCCGACGCTGAAGCGGCCGCCCGGCCGAAGTTGACCTGTTTGGACCGACGGACCGATTCCTCCCGCAGCCGCGACCGCATCAGCAAGGAGCCGCGATCGCGCTCCGGGATGTTCGGGTCGGACAGTTCGACGACTGATTCGATCCGTTCTCCCAGTTCGGGGTACGCGTCGTCGACCAGCGCGGCCAGTTCATTCGCTGAGATTCGCCGCAGCAGCGGTCCGATGATCGCTACGAGAAACGTGACCACCGTCGCGCCGATCACGCCCAGAAGCAACCCGGTGCGTGCAGCGACGCCGACATCGGCCAACCAGTCGATGAGCAAACCAACAGCGATTGCCGTGCCGACAACCGCGCACAGGAATCCGACCCCGCGCAGCGCCGCCAGTGCACGGACCCGCAGATCGAGAGACCGCAGTCCGGACGCCAGTTCTCGCGGCAGGGATTCATATTCGCGCCTGGTCATCAGCGCTCCAGGGGAGAGGGGAATTCATCGTGGCAGGAATTCTCGTATTCTATCACGGAAAGCGGTCTCGGTCGTCCCCTGGCGCGGGCCGATCGCCGATCCAATCGTTCGGCTTCGGGTCGCCCGGAGTCACGGCGGGACTGAAGCCGAGCTTTGCGGCCGTTGCGCGATCGTCCTCGGGCAGGGCTTCCCACGAGATGACGTTTCCTTCGTCATCAGTGACAACGGTGAGGGTAAAATCCTCGATTCGCTTATCAAGCTCTGCCTGGAGGGCATCCTGAACATCTCGGAGTCGTTTCAATTCCAAACGGAGTGTTTCGGCTTTCTCTTGCTTCCGAACGGAGGCGACTTGATCTGCCCGGCTGACATGGTCGATGGCCCACGCAGCGAGCGACAACGCGAGGAGGACGGCGGCGAGGCTCAGCGTTGCTTGTTGGGTTCGCATTGGTAGAACCTCCGTTGGCGAACGAGATGCGTCATCCTGTGGCCGATTACACATCATCAAGGCAACCAGCGAACGAACGGTCCCGTCGCTAACGCTCGGGGCTCTGATTTGATTGCGAACGTCGGACGCTGGGGCGTCAGTCGAACCATTCGTCCTGGGGGTCGAATTTGGGGAGGACCATGATGAGGACTTTGGCGCGGCCGATCGCGCGGTGCCGGGTGCCGGGGCGGATCATGATGCAGGGGCCCGGTTGGACCGGGATCAGTTCATCGTCGAGTTGCATCTGGGCCCCCTGTTCGCACTCGAGAAAGAAGTACGTCTCGGTGAGCGTCTTGTGATAATGGAGGCGGGCGTCTTCGGAAATCTGCGTGACGTGCACGGTTGCCGGGAAGTCCTCGATCTCGGCGAACGCCCGCCGCGCCGTTCCGCAAGGACAGGGAACCGCTGCGATCTCCGCGAAGTCTGCCAGTTCGTAACCTCGATCGGGGGTGATGGCCATACAACGTTCCTCACTTGCCGTTGTTGCGGTTTGTGATGTCCATGTTTCTGACGAACTCGCTGGTTCGCGGCGGGATTTCCGTTTCTTCCGCCGCCTGCATCGCCGCGAGGTGCCCCCGCAGACCGTACAGATCGTCGAGCGTGTCGACATCGTACCACGGCGGGAGCAGGTGCAACGAGAAATTGTGAGCGGTCATGTTGCGGACCGTCTGTTCCAGGACCCGCGACCCGCCCCAGGCGACGTTGTCGAACAACCCGGCGACCGGACGGCGCAATCCGATCAAATAGTAACCTCCATCAGGTGCGGGACCGATGACACAGTCTGACTGGTCGAGTGCGGCAAGGGCGTTTTCGACGAGTGCGGCCGGTAGCGTGGGGCTGTCGGAGCCGACGAGGACGACGTTTGACTGCGGTTGTTCCTCCAATCCGTTTGGTCGTTCAGCCGTGTCGTTAGCTTGAAGCATCTCTTGGAAGAACGCGCTCATGCGATCGCCCAAAGTTGCTTCCGGTTGGGCCCACAGTTCGTAGCGGCCGCCGGCAAGTTCCCGGAAGTACCGCGTGGAAGCGTCATTGGCCGGACTGTACGCGATGATGCGGCGGTCGGCGGTCGCTTCGAAGCGGTCCTTCAAATCGGCGAGGAACGCAGCGTACAGATCGGCTGCGGCTGCGGGGCCGATATCGGCGGCGAGCCGGGTTTTCACTTTCCCCGGAATTGGCTGTTTAGCGAACAGCCCGAAAATCGTTTTCATCTCTGTTCCTCTGACGATGCGTGTGGCGCGCATCGTCGCATCATCCGTTTCGCCGCGGGGCCCGCTCCGCGGCGAAACGGGGTGGTGTCACAACGCGAATCGGCTTGATCAAGTCGTGCGGTGGCAGACCGCGATCTTGCCGCTGCGTGGCGGCGGTTGCGTGTGTGGAAGACGCGCGGCTGGCGGGCCGGTGACCCGTCGCTAACGCACTGGGCTCTGATTTGGGGGGCGATGTTTGAAAGCTCCCGGAGGGTGTATCCGTTCGATGGTGGTGCTCGCTCATTTCAGGGTGGCTGCGGCGCTGTTGAGGCAGCGGAAACGTTTCCTCAGACCAAACACTGGGGCCGTTACGTGGCTCGTTCACTGTCCACAGCCCCAGAGTTCCGAGCGGCTTACTCATCATCGGTGTCAGATCGCCCCAGCCACCCCCCACCAGTGAGCGGGCTCCCGCTGGAGTGGGGGCAGCGGCGATGATACCATAACGGTTGCCCTTTCTCGCGGACACATCTTGATGTCCGGCTGTCGTTCGTCTGCTGTCGTTTATCTTTGGAGAGCCGCCTACTCATGTCTGCTGTGCACGCGGTCGGGATCGATTTGGGGACGACCTATTCGTGCCTGTCGCATCTGACTTCCCAGGGGCAGCCGGTGACGCTGCCGAACGCAGAAGGGGAGTTGTCGACGCCGTCGGTCGTGCTGTTCGACGGGGAAGAAGTGGTCGTCGGGACCGAGGCGCTGCGGAACGCCGTCGCTCAGCCGGATCGCGTCGTCCAGAACGCCAAACGGTTCATGGGTGATCCGCACAAAAGCTGGGTTGTCGACGGCAAAGTGTACCGCCCGGCGGATATCTCTGCGCTGGTTTTGAAGTCGTTGCTTCAGGCGGCGGAGGAGCAACTCGGGCCGATTCGGCATGCGGTCATCACGGTGCCGGCCCAGTTCAGCGATCTGCAGCGTCAGGATACGATCGAAGCGGGGCACTTGGCGGGGCTCGACAAGGTTGACTTGATTAACGAGCCGGTTGCGGCGGCTCTCTGTTACGTGCTCGGTTCCGAGGGAACATGGTTCTCCGAACTGGCGCAAGCGCAGACGATCATGGTGTACGACTTGGGGGGCGGGACGTTCGACCTGTCGCTCGTGCAGTATTCCAAACATGCGGTCAATGTCGTGCAGAGTGCGGGGGACTTGCATCTGGGAGGCATCGACTGGAACGCCGCGCTGGAACAGCATGCGTGCGACCTGTTTGTCAAGGAGGTCCCCGACGATCCGCGGCTCGACCGGCAGAGCATGCAGGCGCTGTCCAATGACGTCGAGCAGTGCAAACGGGCGCTCAGCGTACGCCCCAAGGCGGTCGTCTCGGTCGTGCATGCCGGCCGTCACAAGACGTATCCGGTCACGCAGGACCAATTCGAGGAACTAACCGCCTCTCTCGTGCGGCGGACCGAACGGATCACGATCGACACGGTGAAGCGGCACACGGTTTCAGTCCGTGGGCGACAGGCGGCCGAGTTCATCACCGACAAAAGGCCCGGTTGGCAGGACATCGATGCGATCCTCACGACCGGTGGCGCGTCGCGGATGCCGATGATTCGCAAGATGCTCAAACGCATCAGCGGTGCAACTTTAAACATGTCGCTCTCGCCGGACCAGTCGATCTGCCGCGGGGCGGCCTATTACGCGGGCATGCTGTTGAGCAATCAGCAATTCGCCCAGTCGATTCTGGCGAGCGACGTCGCCGCCCGGTTGGCGAAGGTCAAGCAACGCAGCGTGAACGCACGGGCGTTGGGGGTGCTCGTCAAGGACCGGAAAACCGGGAAAAAATTCCCCCACTACTTCTTGCCGGCGAACACCCCCTTGCCCTGCGAGTTCAAGCAGCGGTACGGCACGGTCGCGCCGAACCAACGGCGCGTGCATGTGCACATTGTGGAGAGCGGCACGGCTGCCGAGGACGACCCCGTCGAATTGGGGGCGTGTGTGATTGACGAACTGCCGCCCGAGCTCCCGGAGAAATCACCGATTGAGGTCACGATCAGCTATGACGAACAGGCGCGGGTGCACGTCGCCGCCCTCGATGTCGTCAGTGGGAAAACGGCCCATGCGGAGATCGTCCGCGAGGAGAACCTGCTGAAACAGGAAGCGCCCGTGCAGAGTACGGAGGTGTCGTTGGTCGATGTGGGGGATGAGGCCGGAGTCCGCGCTTCGGCCGCCGGTGCGAAGGAGCATCAATTGCAGTCGACGTCCGATGCTCCTTCGGTGGGCAAAGCCCCGACAGACAAGGCACCGGCTTCCGTTCGCCCGTCTCGTCTCCCCGCGAAGAAACGTCGCAAGGCTTCGCCGGCGTCGAAAAAACGGCTCGAAACGGCCGATCGTCCGATTGTGCTTTGCAACGAATGTGGCGAGCCGCTCGATGCCCGCGGCCGATGTCCGGCCGGCCATTCGCCCACGCCGCCGCCCGCCCGGTCCCGCGCCGGCGGTTCCCGACGTCAGAGCACGTCCGGTGCCTCAGCGCGGTCTCGCACTTCCGGGCGATCTCAACCGAACAAGCCGGCCGCCAACAGACCCGCAGCCGCCAGGAAACGGGACGAGTCTGCGGATCAGGAACCGTTCGATGACATGAGTTTCTTCGACATCGACATCTACAACACCGAGACCGAACCGCTCAAAGGGGGGAAATCGCGTCCCAAGACCCCGCCGGAAGAACCCCTCGACGAGGCGGGGGAGTTCTGGAATATCGAGGAGTGACGGTCGCTGTGAAACCGCAAGCGAAGGGCTGAGGGGCGGCGTCCCGGTTTCGGGATTGCAGGATCTACAAGACCCCGGTATCTTTCCGCCCCGTTTGCAGATTGTCGGCCGGTGATGGTGCGCGGACCCGCTGGGGCGTTGCGCACGCATGGATTGTTCATCGCGAAGAGGCGCAACCGTGCGCCGCCGCGATCAGGATGCCGTCCGACATCCGAGACCCGTTTGGGGCGGCGGCCATCGGTCGCACAGCCGTCCCGCCAACCGCATGAGGCGATTGACGCATGAAGTTTCACCGGATTGAAATCGACGCTTTCGGGGCTCTTTCAGGGACGGACATCGACGGTCTGGCCAGCGGAGCCAACGTCATCTATGGTCCGAACGGGGCGGGAAAGACGACGCTGCTGCACTTCCTGCGGGGGCTGTTCTGCGGATACGCCGGTGCCCGCAAACTTGGCTTGCTGCCGGCTTCCGGTGTCGCAGCCGACGGTGCGGCAAACGGCGGACCAGGCGGCGGATCGGTTGATCTCACTTGGCGCGGGGGACGCTGTCGTTTCGCGCGCGGAGCCGACGCGGATGCCGAGAGCACGCTCCGTCCGGCGGTGGTCCGCAGCGATGGGCGGGCAACCGATTCGAGCAGCACCTCCGCCCCGAGCCTCACGTCGGATGATCTGCCGACAGACCTGATTCCCCTGCTCTACACGGTGGGGCATGCCGATGGAAACGACGTCGACAAGCTGGTGCAAAGGGCGTTTGAGGACGGCATCGGTCTTGTCACGAACGGCTCTGTGGCACGCGACGGTGCGTCACGAGGGGCAGCACCCGGTCGGGCGACAGCCGCCGCGCCGGACGCTGAGAGGCAATCCGCGGCTCACGTCGGCCCGCAACGCATCGCCCCGGACCATGGCCGCGTGGCCGAAATCCGCGAGCGGCGACGGCGAATCCGCACGGAACTGCAGCAACTCCGCAACGAACTGGAGGAACGATGCCGGCTCGTGACCGAGGAGCATCGGGCGACGAGGGCGAATGAGCGGCTCCACGGACGCGGGCGAGTCGATTGGTTCCACGCCGAACTTCAAGCTGCCGAGTCCGACCTGCGAGAAGTTGAGGACCGCTTGTGGCGGCAGGACCATCCCCAACGACCGGTCGCACGAACGATCGCTCCGCTGCTCCGATTGCGGCGCGTCCCTTCAACCAGTCACGTCGAGGTCGCTCATCAGAAAGAACTTGAGGAGATTGACCGGCAGGTTGCCGACGCGCGCTCGCAACTGGAATCGATCGCGAAATCTCGCCTCGACGTGAATCTCCGCATGGCGCGCATCGCCGGGACACCGACGCTGCCGATGGACGAATTCCTCAAGAAACTACGGGCGTCGCTCAGCGTGATGGAGGATGCGCTGTTGGAACTCCAGGAAGATGCGGAACGGTTCAATACGTCCCGGACGCGTCACCAGCCTCTTGCCGGTGAATGGCCCTCAATGGTGAAACGGACAGCCGAGGATGTTCGCAGGCAGCTGTATGGCACGTGTGAGTCCGTTTCGCAATTCGAACGACAGCACCTTCAGGCTCAATGGGAATTGGAAGCGGTTCGCCTCGATCAGGACGAGCAGGCTCAACTCCGGCAACTCGCCGAGCTCGAGGAGCAAAGGCAACAACTGGTCGCCCGGACGGGGCACCTCAGCGTCTGGCGGGGACCGGCTCAGCGGACGGCGGAACAGGAATTGTGCGAATGCGCCGAGCACGAAAGTTTCGAGGAACGTCACTCAACGAACAGCGCGGCATCGGACACGATCGCCGACGTCATTCCGGATGCCGTCGAGAGTCATTCATGGCCGGCCCGGCAGGAACTCGTGCGGCTCCGAGATCGCTGCGACCGGCTTCGCACGGACCTCGACAAGGCCCGTGCCGAACTGTGCAAGACGGCGAATCGTTCCGACGGTTTCGAGTTGCCGCACGATGTGCAGAGGCTTGATTGGCGGGTCGCGCAGAAGCAGCTTGAACTCGATGCGGTCGAACGGGAGTTGTCGGACTCGCACCAGCAACAGCGTGTGCCCTTGGGGACGAGCGAAGTCGCAAGCCACACCGTCGAGACAACGGAGCCGGACATTCGGCCGGAATGCATCCAATGGGCATCCGAGTATCTCTCCCGGCTGACGGACGGACGTTATGAGAGCGTCCGGATTATGCCCGGGCAGCATGACGTGCGGGTCGTCGATGAGCATGGGACCGAGCACCGTCGGCAAACGCTCAGCCGCGGACTGCTCGGCCAGCTGGCCCTCAGCCTGCGGCTCGCCCTGGTCCGTGCCTATGCGAAACGGGGTGTTCGCTTCCCGTTCGTGCTCGACGATATCCTCGTTGACTGCGACGTCGAGCGGTTGCGGCGGGCGGTTCAGTTATTGAAAGAGTTCGCGGACGAACAGGGCCAACAGATTCTCTACCTTACCTGCGGAACCCCGGTGGTCAGGCTGTTCGAGTCGGTCGGCGCCACGGTGCGGGCCCTGCCGGGGTCGGTGCTTGCACCGCGTCGTCTGGAAACCGCGGCCGACGAGCCGTGGAAATGGTCGGTGCAGGGATGGATCGACAATCGCTCCCGAAAGCCGAATGCCGCTCGTTCAGAAGAAAGCCGCGGCGAAAGCCCTCAGACGGAATCGACACCGGGTGCACGGACGTCGGAGCCGACGGCCGGTCTTGTCGATTCTTCCCGGGGGACGCCCGATTCGCATCTGTCGCAGGAACATGTATCCTCGGAGCATGGAGACTCCGGCGTGACGCCGTTGCGGCGGCGTCAGCCGGGCGGACCGTACTGGCTCACCAAGGACAGCCCGCTCGTGCTCGTGCCGTCGATTGGCGAACAGATGGGGCGGCGTATGACCGCGCTCGGTATTCGCACGGTGTCCGATCTGCTCGACCTGGCAGCGGAGGATTCGTCGGTTCCTTTGCGGAGTCTGCAGGTCGACATTGGTCGGCTCCGCGAATGGCAGGCGGAGGCACTCTTGTTGAGTTGTGTGCCGGACATAGCCGGACCGGACGCGCAGTTGCTCGTGGCCTGCGGCGTGCATGGCCCGGGTCAACTCGCCGAGTGCGACATCACCGAACTGATCAGCCGTCTCGACCGATTTGCCCAAAGAAACCGGGAATCGCACATCAGAGCGAACCTGCCGACGCGCGAGGATCTGCAACGATGGATTCACAATGCCCGCCGCGCCCGTTCTCCGGAACAGGCGCGGCGAGACGGTGGTCGGGAACGACGGTCCCGTGGCGAAGAAATCATCTCGCATCGCATGATGCCGCAGTCGGGCCGGGGTACGGCGGCTGCCCGGGACGAAACAGTGTCACCGAACGAGACAGTGTCATTGCGCGAGACCGTGGGAGCAGACGAGACGGTTGCGGAGGAGGACGCTCGTGCGGTTGTCGCCCGCTTTGTGCCGTCAGCACAGACATCCTCGGTCTCTGGCTCGACGCAACGCACTTTTTATCTCAGCCCGGAGAGTCCGGTCGTCGACGCTCCTTCGATTGGTCCCAAGATGGCGTCGCGTTTAGTGACGTTGGGGATCATCACGGTGGGAGACTTGCTGGCGCGACAAGCGGCCGAAGTTGCGGGCCGGCTCAAGCAGCGGCGGGTGAAGGCCGACACGGTCGCCTTGTGGCAACAACAAGCACGGTTGATGTGCCGAATTCCTCAGTTGCGCGGACACGACGCTCAGGTGCTCGTGGCGTGCGACATCACCGAGCCGGAACAAGTGGCCGGTTTGGACGCCCGCACGCTGTTCGGAATCGTTGGTCCGTTCGTGGCGACGCGGGAGGGACAGCGGTTGCTGCGGTCAAGCAAGACGCCCGACCTGCAAGAGGTCGCCGCGTGGATCGACTGGGCGAATCACGCCCGCCCGCTACGGGCCGCGTGATGGTGGCAATGGGCGAAAGCGAGGGCGCAGACACCCGGTGTCTCACTCGTTCATTAACGGTTTGATCCGGTTTCCGGGCCATCGCCGGTTTGCACGCCGATCACCGGATTGAGAGACCGGGTGTCTTACGTCGGGTGGCCAGGACGATCTGAAATTGATGATTGCCCAACCACTCAGAATTCTGGGGATGTGGACAGTGAACGAGCCGCGTCACGGCCCCAGTGCTCGGTCTGGGAACACGCCTTCGTTGCCTTGACAGCGCCCCAGCCACCGGGAACTGAACGAGCTCCGCCATCGAACGGATGCACCCGATCGGCATCGCGTATGAGCCAGGGTCATTCAAAGATTGAATCTGGGCAACCTGGTAACCCGAAGCGTAAGCGAGGAACCGGACGTGAGTGAGCAATTCGTCCCTCGCTTACGCTCTTTGAAGTTGCGCGATTTGGGCCTCTTTCGTACGATGGCCCTGTATTTTTGGGCAGAACGGGCGGGTGGCGGGGGCGCATCAAGAGCGTCCGCCCGTCTTGCGGCGTCGATCACGGGGGCCGTGTCGCCGTTGGGTGAAT